>DATJPQ010000075.1:0-3447 GCA_035506315.1 Opitutaceae bacterium | reverse complement strand
TCCACCCGGCGGGACCGGCGAAATCATCGTGAGCGGCCCGGTCGTCACCAAATCCTACGACGCGCTGCCGGACGCCACCGCCGCCGCGAAGATCGCGGCGGCGAAGGGCCAAGTGCCGGGCGCGAAGTACCAAGTATCAAGTACCAAGTATCAAGAAAAAGGCGGCGAGCCGGATTCATCACTTGATACTTGTGACGTGAAACTTGCCACTTCCGCGCCGTCCGGCGCGCTCTGGCACCGCCTGGGCGATTGCGGTTACCTCGACGCGGCAGGCCGGCTCTGGTTCTGCGGACGCAAGGCCGAACGCGTGGAGACCGCCGACGGACCGATGTTCACCGAGCCGTGCGAGCAGGTGTTCCGCCGGCATGCGCGCTTCTCCCGGTGTGCCCTTGTTGGACTCGGTCAGCGTGGTAAACAACGGCCGGCGATCGTGATCGAAGCAAAGGTGCCGGACTCGAGACAGGCCCGGGCCTGGGCCCGGGAACTCCGCGCCCTCGCGCTCCAGCACGAACACACGGCCCGGATCAATCTCTTCTATTTCCATCCGCGCTTCCCGGTCGATGTCCGCCACAACGCCAAAATCCATCGCCTCGCCCTCGCCCGGTGGGCGTTGACCGCCAGGGGTTACGAGTCCGATCCGAAGCGGTAAGCCGCGGCGCGGCCGCCAGGGGAAACGTGGCAAGTAGCAAGTGACAAGTGTCAAGAAGCCGGCCTAGCCTTCGGGGTCTTGGCACTGATACATACCACGTGAAACCTGTTCCAGTCCTCGTCACCGGCGGCACCGGCTTTCTCGGCCGGCACCTCGTCGAACGCCTGTTGGTGCAGGGCCGGCAGGTGACGGTGCTCGGCCGCACGCCGGCGCCCGGGCTTGAAGCGCGCGGCGTACGATTCATCCGCGCTGCACTCGACGATACTGAGGCGGTGCGCGCGGCATGCGCCGGCGTCGGGACGGTTTTCCACACGGCCGCCAAGGTTGGCGTGTGGGGCCGCTACGCCGATTTTTTCCGCACCAACGTGCTCGGTACGCGGGCGGTTCTCGCGGGCTGCCGCGAGCATGGCGTGCGCCGCCTCATCTACGCGAGCACGCCAAGCGTCGTGTACAATGGAAGCGATCTTGCCAACGCGAACGAGTCGCTGCCGCTCACAACCGCGTGCCCGAGCCCGTATCCGCTGACCAAAGCTCTCGCCGAGCGCGAAGTGTTGGCTGCGAATTCCCCGGCGCTTCGCACCGTGGCCCTGCGCCCGCACCTCATTTGGGGCGTGGGCGATCCGCACCTCGTGCCGCGCCTCCTGGCCAAAGCACGCGCTGGCCGACTGCGGATCGTCGGCACCGGGCGCAACCGCGTGGACCTGGTTCACGTGGAAAACGCCGTCGACGCCCATCTCCTCGCCGAGGAGGCCCTGACGATTTGTCATCTATTAGATGACAAACCTCACGATGCTGAACTATTTAAAACCAGTCACATACGAAATAATTGTCATCTAATAGATGACAAACCATCCGGTGCCGAAGCGGAGCCGACGGCGGCGGGCAAGGCGTACTTCATCACCAACGGCGAACCGGTCATGCTCTGGGATTGGATCAACGAACTGCTGGTCGCGCTCGGTGAACCGCCGGTGGCGCGACGAATTTCGCTGGGCGCGGTGCAGGCGGTGGGCGTGCTGTGCGAGGGGCTGTGGCGGACACTGCCTTTGCCGGGCGAACCGCCGATGACGCGCTTTGTCGCCGCCGAGCTCGCGAAAGATCACTGGTTCGACATTTCTGCCGCCCGGCGCGACCTCGGCTACAATCCCCGCGTCAGCATGGCCCAGGGCACGGCGGAGTTGGTCGCAGCGCTTAAAGGCACTTTTGTTTAAAGTGGGCAGCGAGCTTGCTCGCGCTCTGATAATTCGCGCGAGCAAGCTCGCTGACCTACGACGTTCCGAGTTTATTGCAGTGCGGTGCTTCAGCCCGCACTCCGACCCCACAGATTGAAGGCGGGTTGGACTCAACCCGCCGCGGCGCGTTAAGGATAACGCGCCCTACCGTTGCCGCTGCCGCACGGCCTCGAAAAGCGTGACGATCGTGGCCATCGCGACATTGAGCGAATCGGCCTGGCCGGCCATCGGAATGCGCACGGTCTGATCCGCGTGCTGCAGCCAAAAGTCGCTCAGGCCGTACTGCTCGCTGCCCATGACGACGGCGAGCGGTCCGCGCAGATCGGCGTCGGTGTAAAGTTCGGTGGCGGCGGGAGTGGTGGCGACGGCGCGGATCTGTTTTTCGCGGAGCCAGGCGTGCACCCGCGGACTTTCCTCGACCACGCACGGCACGGAGAAAAGCACACCGGTGGAGGCGCGGACGACATTGGGGTTGAAAATATCGGTCACCGGATCGCACACGATCACGGCATGGCAGCCGGCGGCATCGGCGCTGCGCAGGATGGTGCCGAGGTTGCCGGGTTTCTCGATGGCCTCGACCACGAGGAGAAATGACGTGGCGGGCAGCGCTAGATCAGCGAGCGTGCGCCGCCACTGCGGCGCCACAGCCAGCAGGCCGTCGGGTCGTTCGCGGTAAGCGACCTTGGCAAAGGTGTCCTTCGCCAGCTCGAACAACCGCGCGCCGGCGGCCTCGGCCTGCGCGATAAGAGCCGGCTCGTTCTCCCCGAGAAACCACTCGGGGGCATAATAGAGCTCCTGCAGGGCGACGCCTTTTTCCAAGGCCCGGCGGATTTCACGGTAGCCCTCGACGAGAAACACGCCGGCTTCGTCGCGCGGCCGGCGGTCGCGCAGCTTCACAAGCTGCTTGATGCGCGGATTCTGGAGGCTGGTTATCTTTTCGGCGGGCATCGGAAGTAACTCACCACGAAATACACGAAACACACGAAAGAAAAAACCGCTTCGTTTCCGAGCCTTTAGTGTATTTCGTGTGTTTCGTGGGCAAAAAGAAGAAATTCAACGACCATCCGTTCGCCTATCGCCAGGAGATCGAGCTGGAGATCGTCACGCTGACGAATCTCGGCCTCGGTCTGGGGCGGGTCGCGCTGGCGCGCACAAAAGAAAGTTCCGGGTTTCGGGTTTCGGGTTCCGAGTTACAGATTCGGAGTTCCGAGGCGCTGGAGCCCGCCGTTTCCGTCAACTCAGAACCCGAAACCCAGAACCCGGAACAGCCGGCGCCGGTCGGCGCCGGCTGGGTCGTGATGGTGCCGTTCGCACTGCCGGGCGAACTGGTCCGGGTGCGGGTGTACCGGAACCATAAAAACTTTTCCGAGGCCGATCTCCTCGCGGTGTTGCGTCCGTCGCCGCATCGTGTGACGGCGCGTTGCATGCTCTTCGGCCGTTGCGGCGGCTGCCAGTACCAGCACCTCGCGCATGCCGAGCAGTTGTTGTGGAAACAACGCCAGGTAGCCGAATTGCTGGAGCACATGGCGGGCGTCGTGTTCCCGGTGGCACCGGTGATCGGCTCGCCCC
>DATJPQ010000074.1:0-10204 GCA_035506315.1 Opitutaceae bacterium | reverse complement strand
GCGTGGGTGTCGGGCTGCACTACAATCTTTCAACCTGGTTCAGCCTGCGCGCTGCGTACGGCTGGCAGCTCAAGGACAGCGGCGTCTCCGACGGCCGCCGCCACAGCCGCGGACACGTCAGCGCGACGCTGGCCTATTGAAACCGCCATCCGCGGTCATCGGGGATTCTGGGCGGCGAGCGGCTTGGCCTAAAATTGGCGGCGGGTTCACCTGGGGCGGTTTATACCTAAATTCCGCAGACCGATCTCGTCACAGAGGCCACTGCGCACAAACCAGAGTTCACAGAGAAGACTTTGGGACCTGGTTGCGGAGAGTTTGGATTCACCTGGTAGATGAAACCTGCGAATGCATTAACTCCGATGCAACGCTCTGTGCCCCTCCTGCTGGCCTCTGTGTTCTCTGTGTCAAACTGCGTTTCCGGGATTAAACCATGCTGGTTTCCGGCTTTTCCTACAGCGCGTGAATCGCGCTCTTGCTCACGGCGAGGCCGGCTTCCTTCACGGCTTCGCTCAGCGTCGGGTGGGCGTGGATCGTGCGGCCGAGGTCCTCGGCGCTGCCGCCGTATTCCAGGTGGGTCACGACCTCGCTGATCAACTCGCTCGCGCCGCGGCCGAGAATCTGCGCGCCGAGGATGCGGTCGGTCTGCGCGTCGGCGACGATCTTCACGTAGCCCTCTTCCGCGTCGGAGGCGATGGCGCGACCGTTGGCGGCGAAATTGAAACGGCCCACCTTGATGGCGAGCCCCTGCGCCTTGGCACCGTCTTCGCCGAGGCCGACGGCGGCGACTTCGGGATCGGTGTAAACGATGGCCGGCACGAGGTCCCAGTTGATGTGACCCGCCTTGCCCGCGATCCATTCGGCGACGGCCACGCCGTCTTCCTCGGCCTTGTGCGCGAGCATGGGGCCGGCGACGACATCGCCGAGGGCCCAGACTCCGGGCACGCTGGTGCGCAGGTGGTCGTCGACCTTGACGCGTTTCTTTTCATCGAGCGTCACGCCGATTTTTTCCAGTCCGAGGCCGTCGGTATAGGGACGGCGGCCCACGGCGACCAGGATCTTGTCGGCCGCGAACTCCAAAGTCTGACCATCTCGCTCGGCGGTCAAAGTTCCGGGTTCCGAGTTTCGGGTTCCGGGTTGAAAGCCCGTAACACGGGCGCCGACTTCGATCTTCAGGCCCTGCTTTTGCAGGCTGCGGGTGAAATTGCGGACAATGTCGTCGTCGTAGGCGGCGACGATTTTCGGCAGGAATTCGACCACCGTCACCTCGGAGCCGAGACGGGCCCACACGGAGCCGAGTTCGAGGCCAATCGCGCCGCCGCCGACCACCACCAGCTTCCCGGGCACCTGGTTGAAGGCGAGGGCGTGATCGCTGGAGACGATGGTCTCGCCGTCGAATTTCAGGAATGGCAGTTCGACCGGTACGGAACCGGTGGCGATGACGATGTTCGTCGCCGACAAGTCGGCGACGGTTGCGGGTTTCGCGTTTTGGGTTTCGGGTTGGGAGGTGACGCGGACACTCGTCGGACTGGCAAAGGTGGCCGTGCCGGTGACGACCGTGATCTTGCGCGCCCTGGCGAGCTGGGCCACGCCGCCGACGAGCTTGGTCACGACGGCATCCTTGCGTTGCAGCATCGCGGCGACGTCGACCGCAACGGAGCCGAGCTTGATGCCGTGTTTGGCGGCGTGCTTTTGGGCGAAGACCAGCTGCTCGCTCGAGTGGAGCAGCGCCTTGCTTGGGATGCAGCCGACGTTGAGGCAGGTGCCGCCGAGCGTGGCGCGTTTCTCCACGAGGGCGACGCGGAGGCCGAGTTGCGCGGCGCGGAAGGCGCACACATAGCCGCCAGGTCCGGCACCGACGACGATCACATCAAAAGTAGATTCCGACATTGAGAGAGAGGGTTTAAGTGGGAAGTTGAAGTTTAAGTGAGAGCCGTTCGCCAGGGCAGTTACCACTTCAACCTAAACTTAAAACTTCAACTGTCACTGGCACTGACGCCGTTCCGGCTTCCTACACCGACAGCATGAGCCGGGTGGGATCTTCGATCGCTTGCTTCACCTTCACCAGGAAGGTCACGGCTTCGCGACCGTCCACGAGGCGGTGGTCGTAGCTGAGGGCGAGGTACATCATCGGGCGGATGACGATCTGGCCGTCGCGCACCACGGGCCGGTCCTGGATGGCGTGCATGCCGAGGATGGCGCACTGTGGCGAGTTGATGATGGGCGTGGAAAGCAGCGAGCCGAAGACGCCGCCATTGGTGATGGTGAAGACGCCACCGTCGAGATCGCTCAGGGTGATCTTGCCTTCCCGCGCCTTCTTGGCGGTGCCGGCGAGGGCGATCTCCACTTCGCCCAGGCTGAGCAGATCGCAATCGCGAATCACCGGAACCATGAGGCCCTTTTCGGTCGAGACGGCCACGCCGATGTCGAAGAAATGGTTTTCCACGATGACGTCGCCGTCGATCTGGGTGTTGACCGCGGGCACCTCCTTCAGGGCGCAGACGACGGCCTTCACGAAGAAGGCCATAAAGCCCAGCTTGACGCCATGCCGCTTGGTGAACTCCTCCTGGTATTTGGTGCGGAGGGCGATCACGGCCGACATGTCGGCCTCGTTGAACGTGGTAAGCATTGCGGCCTCGTGCTGCGCGGCAATCAGGCGTTGGGCAATGCGCTGGCGCAGCGGCGTCATCTTGCGCCGGGTCTGGCGCTCGGGGCGGGGGGCGGGCGCCGCCGGCGCGGGCGGAGTGCTGAGCAGGACTGGATCGGGAGTTGGCGGCTGGTCCGCCGGGGAAACGGTGGCTGGCGTACCCTCCGCGGCGGCGAGCATGTCGCCCTTGGTGACCCGGCCGGCCTTGCCGGTGCCGGCGACGGTCGCGGGATCGATGCCGGTCTCCGCCGCCACGCGGCGGACGGCGGGCGAAGACTCGAAAGCAGGTTTCGGGTTTCGGGTTTCGGGTTTCGAGTTGGGGGCGGCGGCCGCTGCGCCGGCGGTGGCGCCCGGGTCGATCTGCGCGACGATCTCGCCGATCTTCACTTCGGCACCGGCGGCGACCTTGAGCGTGATCCGGCCGGCCGCCTCGGCGGTGCCCTCAGTCGTGATCTTGTCGGTTTCCAGCTCGAACAGCGCCTGGTCTTTTTTCACGACGTCGCCGTCCTGAACATGCCATTTGGCGAGGATGCCGGAGTTGATCGATTCGCCGAGCGCGGGGATTTTGACATCGAGTAGGGCCATGGTGGGAGAGGGTAGGACCAGCGACGGAAGGTTAAATGGAGAAGGCGGAATTGAGCAAGGCGGAGAGTTCGAGTTTGTGCTGGTAGACCGTGCCGACCGCGGGCGACGCCGCGGCGTCGCGGCCCGCATAGCCGGGTTCACGGGCAAAGGCTTGTTCGAGCTGGGGCGCGATATAGGACCAGGCGCCCATGTTCTGCGGCTCCTCCTGGCACCACACGAGCCGGGCGCCGGGATAACGGTCGAAGATCTCGGACAGACGGGCGCGATGCAGCGGGTAGAGCTGCTCCAGGCGGACGATGGCGGTGTCGCCCTGTTCATGTTTCGTGCGATAGTCGGTGAGGTCGTAATAGACCTTGCCCGAGCACAGGATGAGACGCTCGGCGTGTGGCGGCGGCGCGGGATCGTCGATGATCTCCTGGAATTGCCCCTGGGTGAAATCGGCGAAACGGGAGACCGCGGCGGGGTGACGCAACAGCGACTTGGGCGACATGACGACAAGCGGCTTGCGAAAACTGCGTTTCATCTGCCGGCGCAGTCCGTGGAAATAGTTGGCGGGGGTGGTGAGATTGACCACCTGGAGGTTGTCCTCCGCGCCGAGCTGCAGGAGCCGCTCGAGCCGTGCCGACGAATGATCGGGGCCCTGGCCCTCGTAGCCGTGCGGGAGCAGCAGCACGATGCCGCTGGCGCGCTGCCACTTCGATTCGGCACTGGCGATAAACTGGTCGATGATGACCTGCGCGCCGTTCGCGAAATCGCCGAACTGCGCCTCCCACAGGCACAGCATTTGCGGGTAATCGAGCGAGTAGCCGTAATCGAAGCCGAGCACGGCCGCCTCGGAGAGCAGGGAGTTGTACACGCAGAAACGCGCCTGCGACTCCGCCAGGTGGTTGAGCGGCGTGTAGCTCTCGCGGGTCTCGAAATCGTAGAGCACGGAGTGGCGCTGGCTGAAAGTGCCGCGTTCGCAATCCTGGCCGCTGAGGCGCACCGGCAGCCCCTCGCACAGCAAGGTGCCGAAGGCGAGCGCCTCGCCATAGGCCCAATCGACGGGCCCGCCCTCCTGGTGCGCCTGCAGACGCGCATCGAGCAGGCGCTTGATCTTGGGGTTGACCTTGAAACTGGCGGGCACCTGCGTGAGGCCGCGCACGACCTGGGCGAGCAGCGCGGGGGCGACGCCGGTCTCGACGACCGTGTGGCGGTAGCCGGGTTGGAAGACGGCGGTCGAACCCTCGAACCTGGCCTGGGGATCGGTCGCGACCCGGGCGGCGCGTTGGGCGATCTTCTTCGCCTCATTTTCCCGGGCCTTCGCGAGATTGGCCTCCATCGCGGCGGTGTACTCCGCCTTGATGGCCTCGCTCTCCGCCTCGACGATCGTGCTCTCGGACATGAGCTGTTGGATGTAAAACGCCGAGACGGGCGGGTGCGTGGCGATCTTCTTGTACAGGGTGGGCTGGGTGAAGGCCGGCTCGTCGCTCTCATTGTGGCCGTGCTTGCGGTAGCACACCATGTCGATCACGACATCGCGGCGGAACTTCACGCGGAATTCGAGCGCCAGCCGCGCCACCATGCACACGGCCTCGGGATCGTCGCCATTCACGTGGAAGATCGGCGCCTCGATCATCTTTGCCACATCGGTGCAGTAGCGGGTGGAGCGCGCTTCGCTCGGCAGCGTGGTGAATCCGATCTGGTTGTTGATGACGAAATGCAGCGTGCCGCCGGTGCGATAGCCGGGGAGTTGGGAGAAATTGAGGGTCTCAGCCACGATGCCCTGGCCGGCGAAGGCGGCATCGCCATGCACGAGCAAGGGCAGCACGCGACGCCGTTCCGTGTCGTCCCGGATGCGCTGGCGGGCGCGGGCCTTGCCCTCGACGACGGGATCGACGGCCTCGAGGTGCGAGGGATTGGGCGCGAGGCGCAGCTCGACCTCCCGGCCGTCCGTGGTGGCCAGCACGGCATCGTACCCGAGATGGTATTTCACGTCGCCATCGCCCCCTACGGTGTCGGGCAGGTAGTTCTCCGAGAACTGCTCGAACAGCAGCTCGAACGGCTTGCGCATGATGCTGGTGAGGACGTTGAGGCGGCCGCGGTGCGCCATGCCCATCACGATCTCCTCGACGGCGACGCTCGGGCAGTGCTCCACGATGGTGTCGAGCGCGGCGATGAACGTCTCGGCGCCCTCGAGCCCGAAGCGTTTTTGCCCGACGTATTTGGTGTGCAGGAAACGCTCGAAGAGCTCGGCCTTGATCACGCGGCGCAGGATGCGGACCTTTTGCGCCTTCGTGAAGGCGGGCTGGTTGTTGCCGGCCTCCATGTGCTGCTGCAGCCACTCGCGCGCGTCGGCATCCTGGACGTGCAGGTACTCGACGCCGACGTGCCGGCAATAGGTCTGCTGCAGCGCGTCGATGAGGGCGGATAGTTTCATCTGGCCGCCCTGTTTGTACTGGCCGACGTTGAAGGTCTGGTTGAGGTCGTCCCGGGTTAAGTGGAAATGCTCGAACTTGAGCGTGGGGCAGGGCGGGGGAGGATCGCCGAGGGGATCGAGGTGGGCCTGAAGATGGCCGTGGGCGCGGTAGGCATTGATCAGCCGGTGCACCTGCGCCTGCCGGGCGCTGTCGATGATCTGCACGCCGGCGGCCGCCGCACTCCGGCCGATCCGGGCGGCGGGGACGGTGAGCCGCCCATCGGACGCGAGCGCGAAGCCCTGAAAGAACGCGCGCCAGGTCGGATCGATGGAGTTCGGATTGTCGAGCCACGTCCGGTAAGCCGCCTCGATTACGTCAGAGTTGGCGTGCGTGGGGAGCGTGAGAGATTTCATGGATGGCAAAATGCCTGAAGATCGCGAGCGCGGCGAGAAACGGTGGCGGGCGTAATTAAGGGGGTCTTATGTTGGAACGGTGACCAAAGGAAATCATGCGAACGGAATATTCTCAAGCGATCCGGTCGAAATCTCGCGGCGTCGGGCGGATGGCTTAAGCCAACAATAAGAAGTGGTTAATATCGGATTGATCGAGAGGGCGTCGCGGATCGAAGGTAAGCTTATTGCGATGCCCGATGGTATCATCCGGCCTGATGACCGGCAGCCGGTCGAACTTCGTCCTCCCGGCTGCCTGACAAAATGGCTCCGCCATTTTGGCGAAGAACAATCCGGGGTGGGTATTAAGCGATTTCCCCATCCGGGAGTTGGAAGCTGGCGCATCTGTAGCGGCGGTCTATGACCGCCGATTGAACGTGGCGGGTGCATCGGGCAGTTTCTCGGCGGTCATCGACCGCCGCTACAGTATCCGGTCAGAGCTCAGCATGGTTTCACGTGGTCAGAATGTCCGTGGCAGTTTCGAAAATGCCGCCGGCATTTTCGTTGGGCAGCCTGTCGTGAGCGGCCCGTTGCGGAACCCCCGAAGGATTCTTCCGCGCCAGAAACCCAGCGGCCAAGCCCGACAGGCTGCCCTACTTGTAGTCGCGACGCAGATTGCTCGGCAGGAGGCCGAGCTCTTCGCGATACTTGGCCACGGTGCGGCGGGCCACCTTGAGCCCCTTTTCCTGCAGCTTGGCGACAATTTCCTGATCGCTGAGCGGCGAAGCCTTGTCCTCGAACCCGATGATGTCGGCGATGATCTCCTTCACGCTCTTGTTCGAGACGGCGGCGCCGCTGTCGGCCTGGTAGCCGGGCGTGAAAAAGTACTTCATCTCGAAGACGCCGTGGGGCGTCCGGATATACTTGTTGGCAATCGCCCGGCTCACGGTCGTCTCGTGCACGCCCACTTCGTCGGCGATTTGCGTCATGGTCAGCGGCTTCAAATGCGATACGCCGTGCTCGAAGAAATCCTCCTGTACCCGCAGGATTTCGCGGGTGATGCGTTCGATGGTTTGCTGCCGTTGCTCGATGGAGTTGATGAGAAACTTGCCGGAACGCATGCGTTCGCGCAGATAATCGCGCTCCTGCTTGGTGAGCGTGCCCTTGGCGATGAGTTCGCGGTAGGTGTTGGAGATGCGCAACCGCGGGACATAGTCGCTGTTGAGCGAAATGGTCCATTTGTCGCCGTCCTTCTCGACGGTCACGTCCGGTACGACCACGCGGTTGTTATCGTCGGCAAAATGACGCCCGGGCGCCGGATTGAGCGTGCCGATTTCCTCGATGGCGACCTGGATCTCGTCCATCGGGGCGTTGAGTTTGCGGGCGATCTCGGGGATGCGCCGGCGGGTGAGCAGCTCGAAATGGTGCTTGATGATCCTCGAAGCGAGCGACTCGGCGCGACCCTTGGCCGCGAGCTGGGCGAGCAGGCTCTCGCCGAGTCCCTGGGCGCCGATGCCGGGAGGATCGAAGGTCTTCAGCACGGCGACCGCCTCTTGTACCGCTTCCAGCGGCAGACCGGTCTGCAGGGCGACGTCGGGCGGCGACTGGGTCAGGAAGCCGTGGTCATCGAGGCTGCCGACCAGATAGCGCATCGCGGCAAAGCCTTGCGGCGAGATATCGGCGAGCTCGGCCTGCCGGAGCAGGTGCTCCTGCAGCGAGGTTTCGCTCACGAGCGAATCGAAGAAGTGCTGCCGCTTTTCGGCATCCTCAGAGGTGTAGGGTTGGGCACCGCCGGCCTGACCCATGTAGTCGCGCCAGTCGGCGTCGAGCTTGCCGAGGATCTCGAATTCCTTCGATTGGGAAAAATCGAGCTCGTCGCGCTGGTCCGCGGTGCTGTTGTCGCCGGCTGTGGTCGTTTCGCCATTGGCGCCGGGATTTTCCTGTCCGTCGGTTTGCTGCTCCTTGTCGATGCTTACGCCCTCCATCGGCAGCTCCTCGAGGGTCGGATTGCTCTGCAATTCCTCCTGGATCACCGAGCGCAGGTCCATGGTGGCCACCTGCAGGATTTTCAGCGACTGACGCAGCTGCGGCGCCAGGATGAGCTGTTGCGTCTGGCGTTGATGGAATTGCTGGCTGAATCCGGGAGCGGCCATGATCTATTTCAGGGCTGGCGGGTTCAACGCACTGCGCGGATGCCGGGGGGGAAAGGGCGGGGTCTCACCGACGCCGGGTTCGCGGTAGCCCATGAGGTCCTTGAGGTAGACCCCGAGCTTTTCGTTGGTGGGACCGTAACGGTCGCTATAGAGGTAGACCTCGAGATCAGTCAGGATCTCGAAGGCGGTCTGGTAGCGTTTGTCGCGATCGCGTTGGAGGGTCTTTTGAATGATCGCCTCGAGTTTGGCGTCGATCTCCGGGCGGTGCGTGCCGAAACGCGGCACCGGCATCGTGAGGATGTTGCGGCGCGATTCCAGGCGGTCGGCGGAACGGAAGAGATTTTTTCCGAGCAGGAGTTCGGTCAGGACGATGCCCAAAGGAAAAAGATCGGCCCGGGCATCGGTCACCGCGTAGCTGGCCTGTTCGGGTGAGAGATACTCGTCCTTCCCGGCGATCACCTTGCCTTCCTCATTGTACATGAGGTCGAGGGCCTTCGCGATGCCGAAGTCGGTGAGCTTCACATCGCCCTCGTAGGCGATGAGGATGTTCTTGGGGCTGATGTCGCGGTGGACGATGCCGAGTGGGCGGCCCTCGGTATCGCGCTTCTGGTGGGCGTAGGTGAGCCCCCGGGCGACGCGCGAGACGATAAAAGCGGCCAGATCCACCGGGACGGGGCGGCGCAGTGCCTGATGGCGTTCGAGGAACTGTTCGAGGCTCACGCCCTGCACGTATTCCATCACCATGAAATACTGTCCGCCCACCTGGCCGAGGTGGTAGGTCTGGACGATGTTGGTATGGATCAGATCCGCGACGAGGCGGGCTTCGCCGATGAAATTCTTTTGAAACTCCTCGATGGCGGAAAACTCCTCCCGAATCAGTTTGATGGCGACGCGCTTCCGGAAATTGCCCGCACCGCGTTGCACGGCTTCATAAACGACCCCCATGCCCCCTTCCGCGATGGTGCGGACCAGTTCGTAGGGAATCTCGTTTAAGAGTTGTTTGATGGAACCCACAAACGCCAAGGATGGGCGGCGCTTCCGGCGTAGCAAGTACACAGATGATGACTTGGCACGAAATTTGAACGCATGGTGACCCCAGGGATATTACGGCCCTGCCCAGGCTGGGCACCCGGTGGCGGCGGGCTATCGGCCAGCCTCGTGGAGCGCGGCGATCCCAAACGTCAGCGCCCGGGCCCGGACCCGCGCAAAGCCGGCGGCCGCAATCTCACCTGCAAGTGACGGACGATCGGGGAATTCCTCGATGGTCTCGTTGAGATAGACATAGGCGGCACGGTCGCCGGTGAGGGCCTGGGCCAGACGGGGCAACACGCGCCGGAGATAGCACAGGTACCAGGGCCGGAACCAGGCGTAAGGTTGGGAGAATTCCAGCACGAAGAGGCTGCCGCCTGGACGCAGTACGCGGCGCATTTCGCCGAGGGCCTGATGGCGATCGGCCATGTTGCGCAGGCCAAAGGCGATGGTCACGGCATCGAAGGAGGCATCCGCCAGAGGCAAAGCCATGCCGTCTCCCGGCTGGAAGCGTACACGGGCATATTGGGCTCCGCCTGCGGCCGCTTTTTTGGCTTCCGCCTCGTCGAGCATCGGTTGGCAGAAATCCATGCCGAGAATGTTCGTATCCGGCGCAAGCCCGCGGGCGAGGGCGAAGGCCACATCGCCGCTCCCGGTCGCCAAATCGAGCACCGTGTGAGGCCGCACACGGCGCACGGCCGCCACGAGCTTACGCCGCCACCACCGGTCGATGCCGCCGCTCAGCCAATGGTTCGCCACATCGTATCGGCGGG
Organism: Opitutaceae bacterium; assembly: GCA_035506315.1. Classification (GTDB taxonomy): domain Bacteria; phylum Verrucomicrobiota; class Verrucomicrobiia; order Opitutales; family Opitutaceae; genus MWDT01. The sequence goes on along the minus strand of DATJPQ010000074.1, from coordinate 232 downwards.
CGATCCGCGCAAACATGGAGTTGACGGCGACGGGGTCGGGCATACGGCATCCAAAGGTAACGCCCACCGTCGGGGCGCAAGCGTGAAACCATTCTCGAACAACTTGCGTAAAAATACTGACAGTATTTCGCAATAGAATGGTTGACCTAATCCAAATTCTGCAAATTGGTTAAGCACCTTCCAAAGCTTCAGGAAAGGAAAACATATGTCTACTAACCTTACAAAACGCGAG
>DATJPQ010000073.1:0-29080 GCA_035506315.1 Opitutaceae bacterium | reverse complement strand
GTTACCAGGAGGCCCGACCGGTGGTCGGGCCGCCCGGTCAGCGACCGGGCCTACCAATCAGGTGCGTGCCGCCGCGAGGTTTCCCGGCCCGAAGGCCGCGGGGAGCAGGTCGGCGAGCGTCGTTTCCAGGCGCGCGGCGGTGGCGCACACGCCGATGATGACCGCATCGGGCCCAAATTCGTTGATCACCTGCCGGCAGGCGCCGCAGGGCGAGACGGGCCGGGCCGTGGGCGTGTAAACGGCGACAGCGCGTATGGTGCGTTCGCCGGCGGCCATCGCGGTGAAGAGGGCCGTGCGTTCGGCGCAGTTGCAGAGGCTGTAGGCGGCATTCTCGACGTTGCACCCGCGATAGATTTTGCCCGAACCTGCAAGGACCGCCGCTCCGACCCGGAACTTGGAGTAGGGGGCGTAGGCTTGGCGGACGGCTGCGCGGGCGGCTTTTTCGAGGCGGCGGCAGATGGGGACGGGCAGGGCGTTGCTCATGCCACTACTTTAGCAGATTGTCCCGTGGCGCGAAGCGTAGAAAACACGGCAGGAGCCTGTCTGGCTTGCCAATGAATCCCTTATCTTCTTCGGGAAATTCATTGGCATGGAGGGAATCTGCCTCGACAGGCTCCTTAAACAGCGCTCTGCGCTGTGAAAACCAGATTTCTCCTTCGATTATCCGCCGCTTCGCGGTGGTTTAAGGAGTTTGTCGGTCGGGGCGGGTTGCCTCGCGACGAAATCTCGAGTTCTTTCCGAACTTTTATCCTACGCCCGACAAACTCCTAGGGATTCAGGACGTCGTGAACGAGCCAGAGGATCGATTGCGGATGGAAGGGCTTGATCACGACCTTGCGGATGCCGGCGTTTTCGAGAGTTCCCTGTTCCCATTCCCCGCCAAATCCGGTCACCAACATGATCGGCAGGCCTGGGCGGAGTCGCAACATCTGCTGGCTCACCTGCAGTCCGGTGAGCCCCGGCATGGAAAGATCGGTGATGACGAGATCGAACGCCTGGGGGGAGAAGCGGAATTCGTCCAGGGCCGTCTGCGGCTGTGTATGGGCCGTGACGCGATACCCGGCCTGTTCCAGCGTCTTGCTGATGGCACGGGTGACCGCCGCATCGTCGTCCACGAGCAGAATATGTTCGCCGGTGCCGCGCGGGCCGGCGTTCGTGGGAGCGATTGCGTCCGCCACCTCCATGATCCGGGCCGGCAGATAGATTTCAAATGTGCTGCCCGCGCCCGGCTGGCTGCGCACGAGGATGGTGCCCTCGTGGTCCTTGACGATGCCGTGCACCACCGACAGGCCGAGACCGGTGCCCTCGCCGGGTACCTTGGTCGTAAAGAAGGGATCGAAAATGCGCTTCTGCACGTCTTCGGTCATGCCACTGCCGTTGTCGCTGACGGAAAGCCGTACATGCGGGCCGGGCCGCAGGTCCGGGTGCGATCGCGCGAAGGGCTCATCCACGGTCACGGCGTTCAGGCGAATCTCGATCCGGCCCTGCCGGCCGCGCAGGGCGTGTTCGGCGTTGGAGCAAAGGTTCATCAGAACCTGGTGAATCTGGGTGGAATCCGCCAGAACGGGCGGCAGATTTGGTTCGGCCTCATAGACAATCTGCAGCGTCGCGGGCAGGGCGGAGCGGAGGAGCTTGTGGGTCTCTTTGACGATCGGGTCGATCTCGACGATATGACGCTGCTGCTTCTGCTGGCGGCTGAAGGCCAGGATCTGCTGCACCAGGTTTTTCGCCCGGTCAGCGGCCAGCAACACCTGCTGGAGATTTTCGCGCACGCCTTGATTGGCGCCGGCGTCTTCCAATGCGAGGTGCGTGCACGGGATGATGACGGTGAGAATGTTGTTGAAATCGTGGGCAATGCCGCCCGCCAGGGTGCCGATGGCCTTCATCTTTTGGGCCTGCCGCAACTGTTCCTCCAACTGCCGCCGGCTTTCCTCCGCCAGTTTTCTCTCGGTCGTTTCCTTCACCAAAGATTCGTAGGCGCTGGACAGTTCCTTGGTGCGATCGGCGACGCGATGCTCCAGCTCGGCGTGGGTCTTTTGGAGTTCGGCCTCGGCGCGACGGCGTTCGGTGATTTCCGCCTGCAAAGCGGCGTTGCGCTGCGCGCTTTGCCGGCTGCGGGCGATGCTCAGCCAGCCCAGATACACGAGCAAGAGTACGAACCCTCCCACGGTCCACGGAAACCAGGATCGATCCTGCAGGGGCGTGGACGATATCGTGAAGGCCAGGATTGCCGGCTCGGGCGCAACCATCCCACCGGCATCGCGGGCGCGGACTTCCAGAATATGTCGACCCGGCGCCAGCCCCGCCGTGGGCAGAGACTTGCCCGTCGAGGGTTCGAAGCGCGACCAGGGATTGCGGTCAAAGCGCCAGGAATAGTGAAAGGCCGTCGGCGGTGTCGCGACGGCAAACCGTTTGATGCCGCCGAACTGAACCGGCAGCCCGGCATCCTCCCGCACATCGTTGACTGGATTGGCAATCGTCGTAGCGGGCGGTTCGGTAGTAGGCCGATAATGAAAGACGCCATCGGATGTGCCGATCCATAGGGTCCCGTTCGACCCTTCGACGACGGAACTCACAAACACATCGTCCGGCAGAGGCAGGTATTCCAGGTCGAGCGTGCCGTGAGTCCGGCGGATATACACGCCACCGCGAGCCGCGAGGTAAAGGCGCTGAAAATCCGGGCTGTAATCCACATGATCGAAATAGCCGGTGCGCGACTGCCATTTCCCGTTGGTATAGAGGGCACACCCGGACTCGCCGGACGGCCCCCCTTGATAACCGATGACCAATTCGTCGAGACCGACGTTCATCTGGCTGAACCCCCAGGGCGGGAAACTGGTGATTTTTTGCCAGGGATCCCCCGCCTTTAGCGACCGTCGATACAAACCAGAGTAACCTAGGATCCATTGCTGGGCGGCAACTTCGACAAAGTTCGGGTAGGGTATGGGCGGCCGGTTTGGACCCAGATTGATCCAATCCATTCTATCCTCCTGTGCGTGTACAATATCGTACCCCACCTGATTTTCCCGGAGCAGGACGACCCAGAGTCCGCCTTGCCGGTCTGGTTGTACCGCGGAGATCTGCTTACCCTTCAATCCGGGGTCTGTCAGAATTTTCCACCCATTTCCTTCGCGATGCGCCAAAAGGCCAGTACCAGCGGCGTCGGTCCCAAGCAGCCAAAGCCGGCCCGTGGAGTCATTCATGACGAAGAGCACCTTTTCGATGCCGCACTGGACTGGTTCGAGCTGGTCGGGCTGCTCCGCGCGGACGAGCGCCAGCCGACCGTCACTGGCTGCCACCCCCAGTACCGCGCCGTCACGATCTATTCCGTGAAAACTGCGCAACTGGGCCATGCGACGGAAGCGACCCTGCTCCCACCACCATACCTCCGATTCACCGGCAAACCAGATTCGGCCCTTTGGGTCCTGCCCGACAGGTTTCTGTAAACTGGGATACGACTGCCATGCGCTGGCTCCGTGGCTCCACCGCAATACCGTCCCGTATCCCGTGCACCAGACTGAGCCGTCCGGTGCCTGCGCCAACTTGTAATACCGCGCTCCGGGCGGACAGGCCGTCGGACTGGAGGCGCGCACGAATTCTCGCCCATTCCACACGCCGAACCAGACCATGCCCCGTGACTTGTCCTGCAGCAGTGCGACGATTTCCCCTTCGCGGGTTGCGGTCACCAGGACCGAGTTATCGGCCACAATGCGCCAGGCCCCGTTGGCGAGCATGAGCAGATATCGCTCCCCCTGTGCAAAGAGTGTTCCGGCGGGAGATTCGGCCATAAATCGGACCATGTTGTCCGCTTCAAAGCCGCGATTGGGCGGCAGGGACCAGTCTACCCCTGACTGGCGCTGGACCCAGCCATGTTGCGTCATGGCAAACTGCCGTCCGCTGGAGTCGCGAAAATAACCGAGGACATAATCAACGGGCAGACCTCGCTGCCGGTTGAACACTTCCCATTGACCGGCCTGGTACCGCGCCAGTCCGCCGGGATTCACGGAAGTATCCGGCCATTGATCACAGCAAAACCACACGCTGCCGTCAGGATCCTCCACGATCCGTCGGACGGAGGAGTTGGGCAGGCCCTGCTCCGATCCGCGCGTCTCATATCGATTATGCTCGGCATCGAAGACACCGGCCCCGGCGTCGGAGCCCACCCACAGTTCTCCATTGCGGGCCACCAGCACGGAGCGGATGAAACGGCTCGGCAGACCCTCGTTGAGGCCATAGGTGCGCCAACGGTAGCCGTCGAAGCTGCGCAACCCGTCGCCGACGGCCAGCCAGACCTTGCCGTTTGTTTCAAAGGCGATGTCGTATACCCGCTGATTGGCGAGCCCGGCCGGCGCGACAAACGACTCAACCTGCCACGGCCGGTCGGTCGCCGCCGGCATCGGATCGGGGTCAACCACGGTGCTCGCAGACGCGCGGCAAACCAGCAGGCACGATAAACCGGCGAACCATCGAGACCAACGCCTAGCCGGTGCGCGGATGCCGGCGAACATGCCGCCACGCCCGATCATCCGACAAAACGAAAGCAAAAGACCTCCTTGGTCCCCAGATAATCCGGCACCGGCGATCAATCTGCAGCTAACGGTTTTCAACTGGATAATGCGTTATCGGTAAAAACCGGGAAAACTGAAGCTGTTCGTTCTGCTTCATGGGGTAAGGGGGCTGGTCATCCATTCGCCCTGGAGGACATGAACCTGCAGTTTCCTAATCTTGCGCACTCTTTGCTACTGCTCGGCCAGCAGTTGGGCACCTTCCAGTGCCAACAACCGCGTTTTGGTCCGAACGCCGCCGGGCGCGGAAAAGCCGGTCATCTTGCCTTTGGCGCCCACGAAGCGATGACAAGGCACCAGCAGCGGCCATGGGTTGGCGCCGAGCGCGTGTCCCACCGCTCGACTGGCCCCGGATTCGAGTCCCAACGCGGCGGCGAGTTCGCCATAGGTGCAGGTGTGACCTGCCTTTACGGCGAGTGCGGCCCGATAGACGCGTCGTTGAAATGCGGTAACCTGGTCGAAATCGTAGCGCACATCGGAGAAGTCCTGCCATTCGCCGGCCAGATGGCGCTGTACGCGGTCCGCGAGCGTCCCGATCCAGGCAGGAGCCTCGCCGGTATCGTCCGTTCGCGCCTCCGCCTCCGGCAGTTCGAACCCGGCCACGCCGGCGTTCCCCCAAACCAGGGCGCAGCGGCCAAAGGCAGTCGAAAAGGTGATCCGCGGCATTGCAAAAGTGGATGTTGGCATCCTGCCGGAAGCCCGCATCGTGTCCAAACGATTCCATGACCAACCGTTTCTACACCGCCTTCGACGCCGCAACCTACGGCGGCGAGCGCAAGGTCGATTATCGCACGCCGTTCCAGATCGATCGCGACCGCATCATCCACTCGCACGCCTTCCGCAAGCTGCAGTCGAAAACGCAGGTTTTTCTCTCGGGCGAGTACGATTTCTACCGCACGCGTCTTACCCACTCGATGGAGGTGGCGCAGATCGGCCGCTCGATCTGCCAGTACCTCCGGTCCCGCGGCGGGCCGATGCGCGACGATTTCCACGTCGACGGCGATCTCGTTGAAGCCGTGTGTCTCTCCCACGATCTGGGCCACCCGCCGTTTGGGCACTCGGGCGAGCGCACGCTCCAGGAAATCATGGTCAAGTGGGGCGGTTTCGAGGGCAACGCCCAGACGCTGCACCTGCTCACCGAGACGATGTATCAGAACGAATCCGGGGTGCGCGGCATGCAGCCGACACGGGCGCTCCTCGATGGCGTGCTGAAATACAAAAAGCTCTTTAGCGAGTTTCCGGCTCCGCCGCGCAATCATTTCCTTTACGATCCGCAGCTGGTTTACCGCGATTACGTCTTTGCCGGCGCGCCGATTCCGGCCGCGTTGCACGAGGGCGAGGCGCTCAACGCGTTCAAAAGCGTGGAGTGCCAGATCATGGACTGGGCCGACGACGCGGGTTATTCGCTCAACGACATCGTGGACGGCGTCAAGGCCGGTTTCCTGACCGTCGAGCGCATCGAACGCTGGGCGGCTGGCGAGGGCATCACCGCCGAACAGCAAAAGTACCTCGATAAACTCTTCGACGCGATCCGTAGCGACCGGCTCGAAAATGTCTTTTCGATGAAGATTGGCGCCTTCATCCGGGCCTGTCGCCTGCGCGAGCGCGCCGACTTCATGTCGCCGCAGACGAACCGCTACCGCTATGAGTTGATCGTGGCGCCGGAAGCCGGGCGCGAGGCGCTCTTCTTCAAGAAAATGGCCAACGATATCATTTTCGAGAGTCCGCAGCTCCAGCAGATGGAGCACAAGGCGCGGAAGGTGCTCTTCGACCTGTGGGATTCGTGCTGGCGCAACTATGTAGAGCGCGGTCAGCGCGTGATCAATGTGCTGCCGCCCCGCGTCGGCAAACTGATCGAGGCCGAAACCACGCTGCCGGGCAAGGCGCGGCGCATCTGCGACTGGCTGGCCGGTCTGACCGATGGCATGATCGTGCGCACCTACCGCCGGCTCTTCGACCCGGAGTTCGGATCGATCCGCGACCTGAGCTAGGAGTTTGTCGGGCTTGGAGGAAAAAGCTCGGAAAGAGCTCGAGGTTTCGTCGCGAGGCAACCCGCCCTGCCCGACAAACTCCTTATGCCGCCACGAGGTGGCGGTAAATCGAAGGAGAAAACTGGTTTTCGCAGCGCGAAGCGCTGCTTAAGGAGCCTGTCGAGGCAGATCACCGCCATCCCAACGGAATTTTCCGAAGAAGATAGGGTTTCATTGGCAAACCCGACAGGCTCCTAGGTCGTGCAGAAATCGATCTCCTTCGGGTGCACGAGCTGTTCGAAGTCGGCGTACGACATCTTGATCACCTCGGTGTGCGTACAGGCGTTGAAGGCAATCTCCGGCTCGTCGGCCAGGCTCGCGGCCACATAAACCGGCATGTCGTACAGGTTGCCGAAAGGCGGCATGGCGCCGAGTTCGCAATCGGGGAAGCGGCCTTTGAATTCCTCCTCGGTGGCGAGCTTGATCTGCTCGGTTTCAAGCATCTCTCGCAGGTCGGAGAGCACGAGTTTGCGGTTGGCGGGCAACACGACCATCGCCATCGCGCCCTCGATCTTTACTATGATGGTCTTGGCGAAATCCAGGCCCGAGACATGGGCCGAGGCGGCGATTTCCGCTGCGGTGTAGGCGGGGGAATGCTGGATGCTCACATACTTTACGCTGCGGCTGTTCAGGAACTCTTTCAGCTTGGTGGCTGGCATAAGTACTCCTGTGGGTTGGGGATTGGAACGAGTGCCTCCCTCGGGGCGCTGGCGGTGGCGGATTCAGGCCGTCACTACGCCTCGAAGCCGACATCCAATATTATAAACTGGTTTCGCGCCGTGTAAATGGCGTTGGTGCGTAGTTAAGCGACACCGGGCAAGCTTGTGCCAGGTCCCCAAGGTTGCGGTCCGCCGCTGTCGGTATTCGCGTTTTCTACGCTACGCGGCGTCGGCTCTGTCATCTGGCGCGCACGATTCGGGGCTGGGCGATGAAGTGGGCGGCGTCAGCTGTTCTCGCAACTCGCGACCGATCCGCAGGACTACCTGGCAAACGTTTTCCCGCACGGCCGGATCCTGGGGTGACACCGGGCAACCACGGCGCTCCGCTTCCAGCCAGGTCTCATCCTGGATGACCTTTTGAATCACCGGTAACTGGCGGAGCAAGACGGGTTCAGGTTGCGAGGGCATGACGAGAAAGAATACACTATCGTGCAAGCACCAGCTGTGCCATGCCCCCCCTGCATAAAGTTAAGGCCATGGTCCGACGTGGCATGCCTTCCCTCAGGCTCGTTTGCGGGGTACCGACGCAGTCAGCGGAATAGGCATCTTTTGCCCCTGCTGCAGACGAAGAAGTGCCAGGTGAGACTCGATGGCGCCAGCGCCTCATCGCCACGCTGTTATCGCTATTGACATGCAGGAGATTGCTTCGCGTAGCGGAGCCGCTTCGGCTCCGCGCGGCACGGGAAGCCGTGCCGCCACGAGATGTTCATATTCGAGCCGATTTTTGTCCTATGATGGGTGCACTGTCAGCTCAGTCGCACCGGCTGGCGACGCGCGCCCCAAGTGCCCGGCTGCCGCTCAAAATGGCCGGCGATTTCGCAGCCGCATTTTCGGCACCGGTTGCCGTCGAGGCCGTAAACGCCCAGCTCGAACCAGTCGCGCTCGATGAGCAGTGCCCCGCACGACGGGCACCAAGTACTGCCGCTGGCACGATCATGCACATTGCCCGCGTAGACATATTTCAATCCTTTGGCGCGGGCAATTTCGCGGGCCCGTTCCAACGATGCGGGGGGCGTGCGTGGCGTGTTGAGCATCTTGAAATCGGGATGAAATGCCGTGAAATGCCACGGCACGTCCGGCCCGAGGTTGGCGGCAAACCAGTCGGAGGCCCGGTCGATCTCATCGATGTTGTCGTTCTCACCCGGGATGAGCAGGGTGGTGACTTCGAGCCAGACGTCGGTCTCGCGGTGAAGATAGGCGAGGGTGTCGAGCACCGGCTGGAGGTGCGCAAAGCAGAGGCGCTGGTAGAAATCTTCCGTGAACGCCTTCAGGTCCACATTGGCCGCATCCATCGCGTGGAAGAATTCCGGCCGCGCCTCGTCGGTGATATAGCCGGCGGTTACGGCCACCGTCTTGAGCCCGAGCGCATGACAGGCGGCGGCGACTTCGATGGCGTACTCGGCGAACACCACCGGATCGTTGTAGGTAAACGCCACCGACCGGCAGCCGAGATCCTTCGCCCGGGTGGCGATGGTCCCGGGCGAGGCAGCGTCGCTCAGCCGGTCGAATTCCCGCGCCTTGCTGATGTCCCAATTCTGGCAGAACCGGCAGCCCAGATTGCAGCCTGCCGTGCCGAACGACAGCACGCTCGAGCCCGGCAAAAAGTGGTTCAGGGGCTTTTTCTCGATCGGATCGATACAGAAGCCGCTGCTCCGGCCATAGGTGGTGAGCACGATCCCCGCGCCGGCGCGCTGCCGCACAAAGCAGAATCCGCGCTGGCCGTCCTGCAGCTTGCAGAAGCGCGGACACAGCCGACACTCCACGCGGCCGTCGGGCAGCGTGTACCACCACCGGCCCGGATAGTCGGTTGAACGCGGATCTTCGGCCATGGCGCTAATCTCCTTCCGGCGGAAAGCCGGATTCCTTGAAACTATCCGCCCGGAAACGCTGTAATTCAACCGGCTCGCTGGAATCGATGTCGGCTTTGTCGCGGGCGATGGCAATTTGTTCTGCCACCGAATCGATGCCCGCAATGTCCGGCAGCAGGACGCCCTTGCGCCCATCGGCGGCGGTCACCACGACTCCATAGACTGCCGGATCCAGCTCGTCCGGCGACGGCACCGGCTCCAGCTCGCCAAGTACGGTCACGCTGAAATGCATCCCGGGCAGCTCCGCCGCCGTCACCGGTTCGAAGCGATAATCGTGAGTAGCAGCGGCCACGGCCAGGCGCCAGGTCTCCTCCACCAGGTTTTTTTCGGTTGGGGCGAGCGAGCCGATACAACCGCGCAGTTTACCTTTTGACGTGCGCAGCGTCACAAACACGCCGTGCCGCCCGGTCAGTTCGCCCGCCGCCTGATAGGGTGGCGTTTTCGGCCCCGTGCCGAGCGCGGCTTCGACTGCGCGGCGGGCGACGACCGGCAGATCGGCGCAGCGGGAGAGCACACTCTCGTCTGGCTTCGCCGGAGCCGGGACGGCGGGCCGCAATCCTTCCGAATCGTATAAAACCGCCACGCCGTAACCGACTCCAAATGGCCCTTCGTAACTCAGGACCTCGTGGCCGTCCGTCCGGTAGCCCGCGGCGGTCACGGCAATCCGGATGGAGTCGGCGGCATCTTCTCCCGCCGTCTCCTCCAAATCGGAGTCGATGCGCTCGATTTCCCGGTGGGCGCCCTGCCGCAGCAGTGCGATCAAAGCTTCGTCGAAACGCCGTCCGTCGGGGTGAAAACCACCCGGCGCCTCGGGGGTGAGCCGATGACTCATGTCGCCACTGGCGATGATGGCGGTCCGCCGATGCCGCTCTTGCGCAACGGCAGAGATTACCTGGCCGAGTTCCTCCAGCCCGCCCTCGCCGGGATAATTCAAGCTCAGGATTACGGTCGGCCCTTTCCAGCCCGCGGCGACGAGAAAACAAAGCGGCACGACCGCGCCGTGATCGAGGGATTTCTCGGCGATGTGCCAGGTTCGAAGTCCGCGGTGGGCGGCGGCCGTTTCCAATTTGTCGGCAAAGGCCCGGTCGAGCGGCAGGTCCACGCGATCTTCCGGCGATCCAAATCTCGCCAGCGAACCGCGCAGCTGTGGCGTGCGCCAGAGGCCAAAAGCGCCCGGGCGCCGGGGCGAATGCGGGGAAATGAGCACCAGGGTTTCGGGCTGCGCCGCGAGGGCGCGCCGGGCGATCGTGGCCATGGCCCGGACGCTGGCTGCGGCGTCGGCGAGGCGGTCGCCTCCCACGCCCGGCACCAGAATCGGCGCGTGCGGCAGCAAACCCGCAAAGACGATCAGGTCATCGGCCATAGGGCACCTGTAGGAGCGCCAGCGTAACGGTCGCGGTGAAAGAGGCGAATCAGATATTCAGCGGAACCACGCGCGCCTGCGGGATGTGCTCGCTCACGACGGTGCGGGCAAGATTAAACCAGCGTTGGCAACGATCCAGCACGACGCTGTCCGCCGTTGCGATGATCTCGGCCGAGGCGCTCAGGACGATATCGGGATCTGGCACCAGTTCAATCTGCCAGGGCCAGCCGCGCCCGGCGGCCAGCTCTTGCATGATGCGTTTCAACCGGCCGCTGTTCGACACCGGGCGATCGAGGAACCAGATCCATTGCGCCGGCCCACCATCGGCCGTCATCCGGCCGAGCAACTCCAGCGCGGGCAAAGTTTCCGCCACCTTGCGGTAAGTGCCGTGCATGCTTGCCATGTCGCGATACGTGCCGTCACGGGCGGCCAGGATCACGCCGCCGCCCAGTGCGACTTCGATCGTGGTCAGGACATTGTAACCGTCGATCCAGAGCGTGCCGGCGGGCGGGTGCTCGACCTTGATCCGGCTCGCTTCCCGTCGGGTGCGGGCCGTATCGGCACAGGCGCATCGCTCGACCGCGGTGCGTTGCCGCTCAGCAAGCTGATGGCGGTTGCCGACCAGTTGTAGCGACGAAGGAGCGGCATAGCCCCGGGTGAGCAGCCAGCTCAAATCGGCGGTTGCCTGCTGCAACGTCGGCCAGGCCTCCGCGGCGAAGAGTTGGGCGTCTTCCGAGTGCGGGCCGCGATGGGTGCGCGTGTCGGGCAAGGGTCACCTCACTCCGGGGACGAAATTCCGATCCGGTGGCGATGGGGTCGGCCGGTCACAGTTTGTAGCCTATCTGGCGGAGGAAGTTTTTCCGCCAGGCGATGTCCGCCTCGCCCTCCACGCCCTTGGGGGTGGAGCCGTCGATGACGCCCAGGATGCCGCGTCCCAACTCCGTTTCGGCCACGATGACCTCCGTCGGGTTGGCCGTGGCGCAGAAGATGCGGCACACTTCCGGCACCGCTTTGACCGCATTGAGGACGTTGACCGGGAAATAGCCCTCGCCGAGGAACACGATGAACGTATGGCCCGCGCCGATGGCCCGGGCGTTATTCCTGGCCAGTTCGGTCATCGCCGCGTCAGTGCCCGACCAACGCACGAGGCATTTCCCCGACGCCTCGCAAAACGCCAGCCCGAACTTGATGCCCGGCACGGCGTTCACCAGCGCTTCGTGCACGTCCTCGACTGTCTTGATGAAATGGGTCTGCCCGAGGATGAAGTTGATGGACTCCGGTTTCTCGATTGGAACATTCGTCAGTTGCATCGGTGATCCTCCGGTTGGTGTGGCGCGGGAACGCTCGCATTGTCTCCGGGCGCGCCGGCGACGTCAAGGGCGCCCCTTCCCCGCGCCTGAGTTTGACACTTAATAAGTGTCAAACAAACCCATGCTTTGCTCCCAACGGTTCGCTCTCTCCCGGTGGGTTTGACACTTAATAAGTGTCAAACCGATCGGGCCGCCTCGCACGAAGACGCGGGCGCGGGGCTGCTTCTGGGTTGTCAACGCGCGAGCGCAACCTGAACTTGCCGCCGTCTCATGCACCTTACCGCGCCACAGCAGGCGATCACTGCAACCGGTTGCGAAGTCCGCTTCGACCGGCTGACCCGGCGGCTTTTCGCCACCGACGCTTCGATCTACCAGATCGAGCCGCTGGGTGTCGCCTTTCCGCGTACCACGGAGCAGGCGGCCGCCGTGCTGCGCGCTGCGGCCGACGCCGGGGTGCCCGTGACGCCGCGCGGCGCGGGCAGCGGCCTGGCGGGGGGTGCGCTGGGCGACGGGCTGGTGGTGGATTTCGCCCGGCACCACCGGCGGATCTCCGCCCTGGATTTGGAGCGATGCACGGTGCAGGTGGGCGCCGGCGTGATCCTCGACCAGCTGAACGATTTCTTGAAGCCGCACAATCTGTGCTTTGGGCCGGACGTGGCCACCAGTTCGCGCGCCACGCTCGGCGGCATGATTGCCAATGATTCTTCCGGGGCGCGCACGCCTTTCTACGGCACGACGGCCGACCATGTCGTCGCGCTGGAGATCGTGCTGGCCGACGGTCGCGTGGAGACGATCGGCGCCGGGCGCGACACGCTGCGGCCGCAACGGGATCTGGCGGACGAACTGGTCCGCCGACATGCCGCCGAAATCGCCGCACGGATGCCGGGTGGTTCGCGCAAGCGCTGGCCCGGTTACGGCCTCAGCCGGTTGCTGCGTCAACCGGGAAACCTGGCCCACGTATTGGCCGGCAGCGAAGGCACGCTCGCGGGCATCCTCTCGGCCGAGCTGAGCCTGGTGCCCTTGCCGCAGCAAAAGGGCCTGGGCCTGGTTTTCTTCGCGTCGGTCGCCGAGGCGTTGCAGGCCACGGTGGAATTGCTCGATCTCCAGCCCGTCGCCATCGAGCACGTGGACCGGGTGCTGTTCGACCAGACGAAAGGGCAGGTGAAGTTCCAGGCCGCCCGCGATCTGCTCGAGCTCGATGCGCGGCCGTGCGAGGCGTTTCTGATCGTCGAGTTTTATGCGGATGTGACAGAGCGGCTGGCCGCGCTGGAGCGGAAGCGGCTGGGCCTGCGCACCCGGCTCGTTACCAGCGCCGACGAAATGAATCTTGTGTGGGGACTGCGCAAATCCGGTCTGTCGTTGCTCACCGGCTGTCCCGGCGCGGCGAAGCCGGTCACGTGCATCGAAGACACGGCGGTGCGGCCGGAACGGTTGCCGGAATTCGTGACGGGCATGCAGGCGTTGTTGCAGCCGCTCGGCGTGAACGCCTGCTTCTACGGTCATGCTGCGTCGGGATTGCTGCACATCCGGCCCGTGCTCGACCTGCACACGGCGGATGGCGTGGAAAAATTGCGGCGGATCGCCGGCGAGGTGTCGGCGTTGGTGCGGCAGTTCAACGGTTCCCTCGCGGCGGAGCACGGAGTGGGACTCGCCCGCACCGAGTTTATGCGCGAGCAGCTCGGCGACGAATTGCTCGGCGTGATGCGAGCCATCAAGGCATCGTTCGATCCGCGCGACCTCCTCAACCCCGGCAAGATTGTCGGGCGGCTGGGAAAAGAGTCAGGTGGGCTCCAGGCCGAAGGGTGCAAGATCGATACCCACCTCCGTTGGGGTGCGGGCTATGAACTGAAGCTGCCCTTCGAACCGATGCTGGCGTTCGCGGCCAAAGACGGCTCCTTCGTCGGCAATCTGGAGCAGTGCAACGGCTGCGGCGGGTGTACCAAGCAGGCGCCCACCATGTGCCCGACGTACCTTGCCACCGGCGAAGAAATCATGTCGACGCGCGGCCGGGCCAACACCATCCGCGCCGCGTTGGAGGGGCAGTGGGGTGATGGACGACACTTGTTGCGCAGCGCGGAACTGGCGGCGGCGCTCGACGCCTGTCTCTCCTGCAAAGCCTGTACCAGCGAGTGTCCCTCGAATGTAAACCTGGCGTTGTTGAAGGCGGAGCTGCTGCAGGCCCGGCAGCGGCAGGACGGCGTGCCGTTGGTGGCGCAACTCGTGAGCCGCGTGGACCTGTTGGGCCGGCTCGGCTGTCTCGCGCCCAGCCTAGCCAACGCTGCGCTCGAATGGCGTGGATTGCGCTGGCTCATGGAGAAGACATTGGGCTTTGCCCGGCAGCGGCCGCTGCCGCGTTACGCCACCGAGCGCCTCGATCGCTGGTTTGCGCGGCGCGGCGCCCGAGTGACGCCGCGGGGTGGTCATCGCGGCAAAGTCATGCTCTGGGACGACACGTTTGTGCGCTACCACGAGCCGCACATCGGTCGCGCGGCCGTCGCGGTGCTGGAGGCCGCCGGTTTCGAGGTGGTGTTGCCGCAGGGGCGCAAGTGCTGCGGCCGGCCGGCGTTCAGCCAGGGCAACCTGCGCGAAGCCGCGCGCCTGGGCCGGCACAATCTGGCGCTGCTCGAGACGGACCCGGAACGCCTGCCCGTCCTGTTTCTCGAGCCGTCGTGCTGGTCGATGTTCGCCGAGGACTACCGCGAGCTGAAATTGCCGGGCGCGGAGCGGGTGGCGTCGCGCTGCCATCTTTTCGAGCACTTCATCGAGGATCTGCTCAGCCGTGAACCGGCGGCATTGTCGTTTCGTCGCGAGGCGACGCCGGTCGCGATTCACGCCCATTGCCACGCCAAGTCGCGATTGAATCCGACGTTCATGGAGCGATTGGCGGGACGACTGCCGGGCCGCACCGCTGCGTTGATGGACACCGGTTGCTGCGGCATGGCCGGAGCGTTCGGGGCGATGGCCTCAAAGTACGAACTATCGCGGAAAGTCGGTGCTGCTCTGGCTGGCCAAATCGGTGCGCAACCGCCGGGCGCGGTAATCGTGGCTTCGGGCACGAGTTGCCGGCAGCAGATCGAGCATCTCACGCCGGCCCGACCCAAACACATGGCGGAGCTGCTGGCCGAAGCGCTGGAATGCGGCGAGTAATGTTGTTCGGTCGCACACGCTTTGCCCCGGCGTTTGTGCCCGGAAGAAGTGTCACTTAATACGTGACACTCGGATTAGGCGAGATTTGGCGCGGAGCGGACGATCGCCACACCTCCGGCGGGCAAGCTGGTGCGATACGTCCGCGCTCCCGGGAGGGGTGTATCCGTAGGCTCACCCGCATCGGGCAACTGTGCCGGTGGGTGAAGCGAGGCGCTGCCGCCGCGGGCACATTCCGGGCATTGCAGTGCGGTCGCGGAAGTTCATGATGGGGACAAAATCTCCGACGATTTCCACCATGAACGCCTCCGAGCCCGATGCCACGTTGCCAACTGCCACCGACGATTGGTCGCCGCGCTTTGCCCGACGGATGAGCGCGGTGAAGACCTCCTTCATCCGGGAAATCCTGAAGGTCACGGAGAATCCGGAGGTCATTTCGTTTGCGGGCGGGCTGCCGAGTCCGGAGCTATTCCCGACGGAGGCGCTGGCCGAAATCGCGGCCGACGTGTTGCGCACGAGCGGCCGCGAGGCGCTGCAATACAGCACCACCGAGGGCTTCCGGCCGTTGCGGGAGTGGGTTTGCGGACGTTACGCCGAGCGCTTCGGCCTGGCGGTCAATCCTGACGAGATTCTCATCACGACCGGTTCGCAACAGGGCCTCGATCTGCTGGCCAAGGTGTTCATCGACCCCGGCGACACGGTCGCGATCGAGCGGCCGGGATACCTCGGAGCGATCCAGGCATTTTCCGTTTACCAACCGGCTTTTGCCGGCGTCACGCTCACCGAGACCGGCCTCGACGTACCGGCGCTGCGGGAGACGCTCGCGGCGCGGCGGGTGAAGCTGCTCTATACCGTGCCCAATTTCCAAAATCCCTCGGGCCGCACGTATGCCGCGGACGTGCGGCGCGCGGTGGCGGAGGCAATCGGAGCGGCTGGCACGGTGTTGGTGGAAGACGACCCCTATGGCGAGTTGCGCTACCGTGGCACGGATTTGCCACCGATGCGCGTACACAACCCGGACAGCATCATGCTTGGTTCCTTCTCGAAACTGGTGGCGCCGGGTTTGCGCCTCGGCTGGGTTTGCGCGCCGCGCGAAGTCATCCGCCGTCTCGTGGTCATGAAGCAGGCAGCCGATTTGCACACCGACATTTTCGCCCAGCGCATCATGCACCGCTATCTGGCGGGCAACGTGCTCGGCGCGCACCTCGCGCGGTTGCGGGCCGTTTATGGCCGGCGGGCCGCGACGATGGTGGCGGCGCTGCGCCGGGAGCTGCCCGCGGGTGCGGGCTGCAACGATCCGGAGGGCGGCATGTTCCTGTGGGCGACGCTGCCCGCGGGGGTGGAGGCCCGCGTCCTGTTTGAGCGCGCGACCGGGCAGAAGGTCGCGTTTGTGCCGGGCACGGCGTTCTACGTCGGCGACGGCGGCGAACGCGCGATGCGGCTGAATTTCACCAACACCGACGAGGTCCGCATCGAGGAAGGCGTGCGCCGGCTGGCCGAGGCGGTGAAGGCGCTAATCTAGCCCGAACTCAGGCGGTGAAACGCGAATACTCGCGAAGAACCGCGAATGGAAACCACCGGCGGGGCGGACTCAGGCTTTGGGTTCGGCCGCGACGATCTGGATACTCTCGATTTCCACGCGGTCAACGGGGTCGCTCCTCTGGGGACCGGTCACGGGTACGCTCGCAATGGCTTCCAGCACGGCGTCGCCCGCCACGAGTTGACCAAAGGCGGTGTACTGGCGGTCGAGGAATTTCGCATTGCCGTGACAGATGAAGAATTGGCAGCCGGCCGAGTTGGGGTCCGAAGCACGCGCCATGGAAATCACACCCCGCACGTGCGACTTGGCGTTGAACTCCGCCTTGAGTTTGTATCCGGGATCGCCGGTACCGGGCGTGCCCTTGGCACCTTTCCTGGTGTTGGGACAACCGCCCTGGATCATGAAGCCGCTGATGATGCGGTGGAACGCCGTGCCATCATAGAAGCCGTCGCGGGCGAGTTTCTTGAAATTCTCGACCGTCTTCGGCGCGACCTCCGGCCAGAAGGCGAGGGTCATTTCGCCATAGTTGGTTTTGATGACGGCAACTTCGTCGGGTGTGGCGGTGGAACTCATTGCCGGCCAGAAAGCCGTCCGGCACACGTGGCGGCAAGAAGCAATTTGCGCCGATCCAGCGGATGATTGAACCACGGAGGGCCTGGCGCGGCACAGCCAGAATCGGATCAGTCAAACGGATTTGAACCACCAACGAACACTAATGGACGCCATTTTTCTAACCGGCCAGATTGAGGCAGTTCGAACCGACCACAGATTGGCCACGGATACCTCGGATGGCACGGATGACGGATTGTTTCCGTGGCCGGATTGAACCGGCGGACGCAGCCTAAAACGCGGCGTCGATCAGCTCGCAGAAGTAATGGATCAAAAACAGGTGCGCTTCCTGGGCGGTGCGGCCGGACTCGCCGGGGACGATGAGCTCGCAAGTGGCGAGGCCTTTCGCCCGGCCGCCACCACGGCCGAGGAATGCGACACTGGCGAGGCCGAGGCGCCGCGCCTCCTGAAGCGCGGCCACGATATTGGCCGACTGGCCGCTCGAGGTGAACACCACCACGATATCGCCCGGCTGCGCGAGGCCGGCGATCTGGCGCGCGAAAACCTGCTCATAGCCGTAGTCGTTGCCGAGGCAGGTGACGAGCGCGCCATCGGCACTGAGTGCGATCGCAGGAAGCGGGCGGCGGTCTTTGCCATAGCGACCTAACAACTCGGTGGCGAAGTGCGACGCCTCGGCGGCGCTGCCGCCGTTGCCGCAGATCAGCAGCTTATGCTTGGCGCGGAGCGTGGAGAGGATCAGCCCGGCGGCGCGGTCGATCTGCGGGCGGATTTCCGGCAAGGCCTGCAACGTGCGCACGGTGGCGGCGATTTGGTTTTCGAGCGACATGGTGATGAAACGGATGGCTGGCAGGGCGAAGGCCCGGCTCCGATGCACACAGATGAAGCCGACGATGGCAATTCAGCTTTAATCCGGGGCTGTCCCCGTTCATCCATGGCAGGCGACCGATGCGCCTCCGCCATCTCACCCTCCAGCATTTCCGCAACATTCCCCTGACGCAGCTTGCGCTGACCGGACGGCTGCAATTCTTCGTGGGCGCGAACGGGCAGGGGAAGACGAACCTGCTGGAGGCCGTGGGCTGCCTCACGGCGCTCCGTTCCTTCCGCACCGCCGACCACAAATTGCTGATCGCACATGGCCAGCCTGAAGCGGCCATCGCCTGTACCCTGGAACACGAGCGCTGCGGCGAAACGACAGTCACGATCAAGCTGCGCGCCGACGGCAAGGAGGCGTGGACCGACCGGGAGCGGGTCACGCGCCTGGCGGATTATCTCGGTCGTTTTCCGACGGTGATCTTTACCTCGCAGGACCTGCAACTCATCCGCGGCGCTCCGGCCGCGCGTCGGCGCTGGCTCGATCTCACGCTCGCCGCAATGGATGCCGATTACCTGAGGGTGTTGCAGACGTACCACCGGGCACTCGCCGAGCGCAACGCCCTGCTCAAAAGCGGCTCGGCCGTCGCGGCCGAGTTGACCGCCTTCGAGCAAACGATGGCTCCGGCGGCGGCCGAACTCGTCGCCCGGCGGCGTGATGGTCTGCACGCGCTGGCCGATGTACTCATGCAACGCTACACCCAGATTGCGGCGGCGGCCGAGCCGGCGGGTTTCAGCTATGCGCCCGACTTCGCCGAGGCGTCGTCAGTGGCGGTCGCGGCGATGCTGGCGAAGAACCGGGTGCGCGACGCGCAGTTTCGCACCACGCTCTGCGGCCCGCACCGCGACGATTTCGAGTTCACGCTGGCGGGGCATCCGGCAAAGGATTTTGCCTCGGAGGGACAGCAGCGCTCGCTGGTCATCGCGTTGCGGCTGGCGCAGGCGGCCTGGTTTCGGGCCCGCAGCGGGGTACGGCCGGTGCTGCTGGCCGACGACGTGCTCGGCGAGCTCGATCCGGCACGGCGCGAGCGTTTCTGGGCGGCGGTCGACCCGGAGGAGCAGGTGCTGGCCACGGGCACGGCGTTGCCGGCGGGAACCCGGGCCAGCGCGTGGGAGGTCTTTTACGTCAGCGGCGGCGCCTTTGCCCCGGCTGATCCGGACGCGTGAACGGCGCGAGGACGAGCAGCCGGAACGATGCCGTCGGGTGTAGCAGCCGGCGTAAGAAGGCCGAAACAGAGGGAAAGTGAAAGTGAGAGATAAAGGGGCAAAACCCAGCCTCGTGACCTCGGCTGCTACTCGCTCTGACATCTCCTCCGGGGCTGGAATCGTGGCAGTCCCGGCGATTCCCGGTAAAAACTTGTTTGAACGCAAGCGGGTGCTTGTCACGGCCGCCGGGCTGCACCTCAATCGCGGGCAAACGATGCAACCCCGAACCAGTCAACCCTGCCGCGGCGGCCATGCCCCCTTGGTCGCCGCCCCGCCCTCGGTATGAGCCGCGAATCCCTCACGCGGTTTGCCTGGTTGTCGATCGTGGTGGCGGTCGTCACGATCGGGTTTAAGACCACGGCCTATTTTCTCACCGGTTCGGTGGGGTTGTTGTCCGACGCGATCGAATCGATCGTCAATGTGGTGGGTGGGGTGATGGCCCTGGCGATGTTGACGGTGGCGGCCAAACCGGCCGACGAGGATCACGCCTACGGCCACAGCAAGGCGGAGTATTTTTCCAGCGGAGTGGAAGGCACCTTGATCGTGCTCGCGGCGGTGAGCATCGCCGTGGCCGCCCTGCCGCGGTTGTTTCACGCAGAACCGCTCGAACAAATCGGGCTCGGCCTCGCGGTATCGATGGTGGCTACGCTGATGAATCTGGGGGTGGCGTTGCTCTTGCTGCGGGTGGGACGCCGACGCGAGTCCATCACCCTCGAGGCCAATGCGCATCACTTGCTCGCCGATGTGTGGACCTCGGTCGGAGTGCTGGTGGCGGTTGGCCTGGTGGCGGTAACCGGCTGGCAATGGCTCGATCCCGTGGTGGCGCTGCTGGTGGCGGCCAACATCGTATGGACGGGCACGAAGATCGTACGGCGTTCGATCGCCGGCCTCATGGACAAGGCGATCCCCGCCGACGATCTCGCAGTGGTGCAAAAGGTGCTGGCGGTCTACCGGGAGAAGGAAGGCGTGCAGTTTCATGCCTTGTTGACGCGCCAGGCCGGAGCGAAAAAATTCGTATCGTTCCATGTGCTGGTGCCGGGCGACTGGCCGGTCCTGCGTGGACACGAGCTGCTAGAGCGCATCGAGGCGGACATCCGCCGGGCGCTGGCCAACTCGCTGGTTTTTACCCATCTGGAACCACTCGAGGATCCGACCTCGTGGGACGACGAAAAGTTGGAGCGCCCCTAGCCCCCTAAACCGATGGTTCGCTTTCCCCGCTCAATCGCCACCTTGATCTCCAGCGGCTCCGTTGGGTCGCCAGCGTGAGCCCGTAGCATCTTTCCATGCAGAAGACATTGATATTACTGAAACCCGATGCCATCGAGCGCGGCCTGGCCGGCGCGATTCTCGCCCGGTTTGAGACCGCGGGCTTGCGGCTCGAAGCCTGCCGCCAGGTGCGTCCCACGCTGAGCCAGTTGGAACTCCATTATGCCGAGCTACGGAGCGTCAACGAGCGTGCCTTCCGGCGCACCACGGCATCGCTGGAAAATCGGCCGTTCGTCGCGGTTCTTCTCGCCGGTCCCAACGCGATCCGCAAAGTGCGCGCGATGACGGGCCCGACCGATCCGGTGAAGGCACCGGCGGGCACGATCCGCGGCGATTTCGGTTGCGACACCATTGAACAGGCCGACGCGGAGGATCGCGCGACGGACAATTTGATTCACGCCGCCGATTCGGAGGCCTCCGTGGCGCGCGAAGCCGCGATCTGGTTTGGTTGAAGCGGGCGGTCGGGCGATCCGGCCCAAGCCCTCTCAGGCGGCGACGGCCATGCCAGGTTGAGCGCTGGCGCGACCGGCGTCCGCCTCGGCGGCGAGGTGGGCGAAAAATGCGTCGCGGCGTTCGCGGGCGGCGGCGAGTTGCCTGGTACCAAGCGAAGCGCGTATGCGTTGCTTGGTGAACGGCGTCGGGTGCACGGTGTAGTGCACGAACCATGTGCCGTGGTTGTTCCAGAGATGATGGTCGGGATTCTCCGGATGGATGCGGAGGGAGGGCGTGGCGATGAGGAGTGACATGATGCGTGAAGGTTTAGGTTCGCGCACCAGGGGGGATAAAAAAACCGACCTGGGCATCAGGTCGGTCTTCGTCTCCGGGAGTGCTTTTGTTCGTCGCGGGTGAGCGCAACGCACATCCGGGCCCGTGCCCGAAACCACCGTGGCCACTCCCTGGCCCGGTTGGCAGAACCGGCTGCCGTCAGCCGATTCGTTCCTGATGCGGGGCCGACGAGAACAACGTTCCGCGCCCAAGGCCAGCCGAATCTGTGTCATAAAAGGCCGCGACGGTCCGTCGCGGCCTACCGGTCGAGTCTTTGGGCAAATTTCCAGCCGTAGTAAACGCCGGCGATGCTGCCAACGCCGCTCAGCACGAAGGCCCAGACGAAGCCGAGCCCGAGGAAATCGCCGAGCGCCCAACCGACATAGCCACCGATCGTGGTCCCGGCGAAAATACACAGCTTGGTCATGCGTCGAGGCTGGCGATGGCGCGGGCAAAAGGCGACTCGCGAATGTGCCGACGGTCCGTGCGGAACGGGAAGCCGTTCCGCTACGGTGGCCAAGAGTTGAGATGCGCCCGGCCCGCGCCGACCCGGTGGAGTCTGGACAAAAGCGAGGCGGTTGGATGCCATGCGACATGGCTTCTGCACACGCCATGCCCGCCCCGGTTTCCCCGGAACCGCCTCTCTATCGGACGCCGCTATTTGCCGCACTCGTGATTGCGGCGGCCGCACTGCTGGCGTATCACAACAGCTTCGGCGTCCCGTTCGTTTTCGACGACGACATGGCCATCGTCGCCAACCCCTCCCTCCGCAACCTGTGGACCGCCTGGCGACCGCCGCCGGAGTTGACGGGTCTGCCAATTTCAGGCCGGCCGGTGGTGAATTTTTCCTTCGGACTAAGCTATGCGATCAGCGGCAGCGCGGTGTGGAGCTACCATGTGATCAATCTCTTGGTTCACCTGGCCTCCGGGATGGTCCTGTTCGGGGTGGTGCGGCGCACCCTGCTTCAGCCGGGGTGGGCGCCGCGATTCGGTGCGCACGCCTGGGAACTGGCCCTGTTGGCCGCGGCCCTCTGGACGCTGCATCCACTGCAAACTGAATCGGTGACTTACATTTCCCAACGCGCGGAAGCGCTGGTGGGTCTGCTGTATTTGCTCACGCTGTGGTGCTTTATCCGTGCAATCGAACCCGGAGCCAAGTCGAAGTGGGGCCGCTGGGCGTTTGTCAGCTGTCTTCTGGGCATGGCGACGAAGGAAGTCATGGTTTCGGCGCCCCTGTTCGTGGCGCTCTATGACCGGGCGTTTGTGGCGGGCACGTGGCGCGAAGTGTGGGGGCGGCATCGAAAGTTGTTGTTGGCCCTCGCGAGCACCTGGCTGTTGCTGGGGTGGTTCGTGGTGCAGGAAGGCGGCGCGCGGGGCCAGTCCGCGGGCTTTGGACTCGGCGTGCCGTGGTGGGCCTACCTGCTGAAGCAATGCGAGGCGATCGTCCTTTATCTCCGACTTTCCTTCTGGCCGTATCCGCTGGTGCTCGATTACGGCACGGGGGTC
This sequence comes from Opitutaceae bacterium, assembly GCA_035506315.1. Taxonomy (GTDB): domain Bacteria; phylum Verrucomicrobiota; class Verrucomicrobiia; order Opitutales; family Opitutaceae; genus MWDT01. The sequence goes on along the minus strand of DATJPQ010000073.1, from coordinate 6,358 downwards.
GTCTGGTCGGTGGCGGACGTCTGGTGGCAGGCGTTAATCGTAGTCTCGCTTTTCCTGGGCACGCTTTGGGCGCTGGTGCGGCAGCCGGCGCTTGGTTGTCTGGGCGCCTGGTTTTTCATGATCCTCGCGCCGAGCTCCAGCGTGGTGCCGCTGGTGGGGCAGACGATTGCGGAACACCGGATGTATCTGCCGCTCGCCGCAGTCGTCGTATGGGCAGTGATTTCGATCTATCTGCTGCTGGGGCGGAAGGGGTTGGCGATAATGGCCGCAATCGCCGTGGTGCTGATCGCGGTAACGGTCAGCCGCAATCAGGACTATACCAGCTCGATCAGCATCTGCGAAGATACCGTGGCCAAATGCCCCTCCAACGCCCGGGCGATGGCCCTTTTGGCCAACTATTACCGCCGGGCCGGCCGGCTGGATGACGCACGCCGGTGGTTCGAACAGTCGCTCGCGCTGGAGCCCGGGGTGGGCCCGGTGTTGAACAACCTTGGCACCGTCTGGCAGGAGCTGGGGCAGCCCGGGAAAGCCGTGGTTTGTTTCCAACAAATGCTCATGCGCAAACCCAATGATCCCGCCATCCTGAACAATCTGGGCAACGCGTTGATTCTCTCCGGCCGGGTGCCCGAAGGGATCGCTCAACTGGAGAGCGCATTGCGGTTCGCCCCCGATTCAAGGACCACGCGGGCCAATCTGGCGAACGCCCTGGCCCAAAGCGGACGCATGCCCGAAGCCGCGATTTGCTTTGAAGCCTTGATCAAAATGCGCCCCGACGACGCCGAACTGCACAGCACCTACAGCGATGTATTGATGGCGTTGAACCGGAGGGACGAAGCGATCGCGCAATTGGAAACGGCGGTGCGAGTGCAGCCGGACAACGCCAATCTCCACGTCCGGTTCGGCACCGCCCTCGGGCGCGCCGGCCACCTGCGCGAGGCCCTGGAACAATTTCAGGCGGCACTGCGTTTGGACCCCGCCAATCTCTCCGCCCGTCAGAACGCGGGCCTCGCCCAGCGCCGGCTGGAGCGCAACTGAGGCGGCAAAAAATTCACTTCAGCCGCTGTGACTCGAGATAGTGACGCTCGGCCTCCTCGGAGCGGCCGAGGCGTTGCAGAATGTCGACCAGATCGAAATGCGCGGGGGCAAAATTCGGATCGAGCTCCAACGCCCGGCGGAATTGCCCAATGGCCTCCTCGTAACGTCCGTGCCCGGCGAGCGCGCGGCCATAAGTGTAGAAGGCGGCGGCGGAATCCGACTTGAGTTGCAGCGAGCGTTCGAAATGCGGCACGGCTTCGGGGAAATGGTCCATCAGCGTCAAACCCAGGCCCCAGTTAAGCTCGGCCTCGGCGAAGTCGGGCTTGAGCTGGACCGCACGTTCGAAATGAACCATGGCTTCGCTGACGCGGTTCTGATTGGCGAGCGCTACGCCGAAATTGTAATGCGCCTGGGGGTCGCGCGGGCTTTGTCGAATGGCGGTGGCAAAGGCGGCCAGGCCTTCTTCGGAGCGGCCCAATGCCATCAACGCCAGACCGAGATTGACGTACCCCTGGTCCAGGTTGGGTTGGAGCTGCAGGGCACGCTGCAGGTGCGGCAGCGCCTCCCCGGGGCGGCCCAGCGCGGTGAGTTCGCTGCCCAGATTACTCTCGGCCTCGACGTTGTCCGGATAAATCTGCAGGGATTGCTGGAAATGGGTGATCGCCTCTTCCTTTCGTCCGGCGTTGGCGAGCGCGATGCCGAGATTGTTATGCGCCATCCAACAGGTAGGGTTACCGGCGATCGTCGTCTCATAGAGCACGAAAACATCCCGATAGATGCCATTCTGTCGCCAGGTGAGCGAGCCCAGCGTCAGCAGCACCAATGCCGCTGCGACCCGGGTGGCCCGCAATGACGTGCGCGCGCCTAGCTCCGCGACCCCAGCGCTTACCACCGCGAAGATTCCGAGGCAGGCGACGTACTGGAAATGGTCTGCTACGAACGAGTAGATGAATGGGAATACATCCAGAAAGCCGAGGGCGGGGAACAGCGTGCCGCCAAAAAACAGCGCCGCGGCCAGCGGCCCTCGCTGGTAACGGCGTTCCCACCAGAGCGCGCAGAGCGCGGCGATGGCCGCGAGTGGGAAGAGATACTGCCAGGCGGTCGTGGCACTGATGGTCCAACGGGGATAAACGAATTCCAGGTCGACCGGCCAGAAAAGTTTGCCCAGATAAAACCAGACGACCCGTCCGGCAATGAGGACGCGCTCGACGGCACTCATCGAGAAAGCGGCCGCTTTCGTTCCGATCAGGGTGTGTTCCACCCTCGCCGTGACCAAACCTGCGGCCAGGCCGAGTGCGAACCACGGGAGCAAGGGCACGACATCGCGTCGCCATTCGAGCCGGCCGCGCTGCCACCAGATGACGACCAGCAGGGCTGCCGGCAGGGTGGTCGTCACCGTCTTGGTCAGCAGCGCCAGCACGAACAAGGCTGATGCCAGCGCGTAGTGCGCCCGGCGGCGTTCCGCGGAGAAACGCCAATAGGCGAGGGCCGCGCCCAGATAAAACACCGTGGAGAGCGTATTCTTCTGCTCCGAGATCCAGGCGACCGATTCAACGCAGACGGGATGCAGGGCAAACACCAGCGCCGCCAGCCACGCCCCGGGCACGGCCAGCCGGCGCAGCATCACGCCGAAGAGACAGGCGGATGTGGCATGCAGCAGGACGTTGAGCAAATGGTAGCCCAGCGGGGCGTCGCCCCAGAGCTGGTATTCGAACCAGAAGGCCGAATGCAACAGCGGGTAATATTGCTGGGTGGCGCCGATCTCGAACCAGATGCGGCCGAGTCCCGCCAGCGAGCGAAGACCGGCCCGGGTCACATGGCCGCCGTCATCCCAGATGAAGGCACCGTTGAGCGCCGGCCAATAGGCGAGCAAGGTGGAGGCGAAGATCAGGAGACAGATCCAGCACGTCGGCCATGGCACCAGATCCACGACCGCGGGTGTCGGGATGGGCGCCGGCGGAAGGCGCGAAGGCCGGTTCATGGACGGAGGGACTCGCGCGCCAGTTGCAGGCTTTCCCGGAAACGGGTATCGGCCGGTCGCAGGCGGAGCGCGTTTTCGTAGCAGGCGATGGCTTCGCGCACCTGCCCCTGCAACAAGAGCACGTTGCCGAGGTTGGCATGCGCGTCGGCATTGGCCGGTTGCAGCCGGAGCACGGCGCGGAAATGTCCGGCGGCCGGTTCCAGCCGTCCGCTGCGGGCGAGCAGCAAACCGAGGCCGGCGTGGGCCGCGACATGATCGGGCGCCAACCGCAGCGTTTCGTCATAGTGGCGCTCCGCGTCCGCAAACTGCCCGGCCGCACCGGCCAGCCGGGCGAGCTGATAATGCGCCTCGGGCAGATTCGGGTCCAACTGCAGTGCGGCCCGGAACTCCTGCGCAGCCTCCCCGGCCCGCCCGCTCCCGATGAGCGCCAGGCCAAGATCGTAGTGCGCGTCAGCCGCCGGCCGGAGCCGCAACGCGGCTTCATAATGCACAATCGCCTCGGCAGGGCGCTGCGCGCGCATCAGGGCATTGCCCAGGTTCACCCGGGCATCGGCGTGTTCCGGAGCCAGCCGCACGGCGCTCTGGAGCTCGGCGATCGCCTCCGGTACCCGTCCTTGATCGAGCAGGGCCGCGCCCCAGTCGTAATGCGCGGTGACGTACCCGGGCTGAAGTGCGACGGCGCGGGCGAAGTGCAGGTCGGCTTCAGCCGAGCGGCCGAGTTGCAGCAATGCTACCGCGAGATTTTCGTGGGCTCGCGCACTTTGCGGATAATTCGTCACTGTATCCGTCCAGATCGTGACGGCATCGCGATAGTCGCGATTGCGGACGACGGTCATGAGCCCAAGGGAAAAAGCCAGGGCGAGAGTGAAAGTGAAAGTGAAAGGGAGAGTGAAAGGGGAAGGGAAAGTGGGGGCGGAACGGCGCAACCAAGCGGGCAGACCAAGCACCAGGAGTGCGATCACCGCCGCCAGCGGCAGATACATGCGGTGCTCGGCCATGGTTTGCGTGACGAGCGGCAGGACGCTCGAACTCGGCGCCAGGATGAGGAAAAACCAGGCGCCCAGAAAACCGGCGACCGGTTTTCTAATTAAGGCCCAAATGGTGAGGCCGAGAAGGGCCAGCACGACGATTGCCTGCCAAAGAACCTCTGAAAGTGATTGGGCGATCGCCGTGCCATAGTCGAGGACCAGCGGATGAGGCCAGACCGACAGCCGGAGGTAGAGGACGATCGCCTTGCACTGTTGCATAAGGTAGGTCCATGAAGAGACGCCGAGTCCCAATCCGGCCGAGGCTCCGCGCGCCCCGCTGCCGCGCCAGACCAGCCACGCCAACAGCAGCCACGTGCCGGCCAGGGCGGCATAAAAGCGCCGATGCCGGCGCCAGGCGGCGCCGAAACTTCCGGCGAGGAAGGTGCGGTCGTAGAGCAGCACAAGCAGCGGCGCCGTCACCATCACTTCCTTCGTGGCCATGCCGAGGAGGCAGGCGAGGAGGGAGAGGGTAAGCCAGAGGTTGCTTCCGCCGATGGCGGATTGTGCGCGGACAAAGCAATACAGCGTCAGCAGGAAGAACAGCCCGCACAGCGATTCGGTGCGTTGCGCGACGCAGACGACCGATTCGGTCTGCAACGGGTGCACCGCCCAGAGCAGGGCGATGGCAAAGGCGAGCCAGGGGGTATCCGATCGTAGGGGCGCAGACTTGCTGCGCCCTTCATCTTCGAGGGCGCAGCAAGTCTGCGCCCCTACGGATTCGGGCAGCGTCCGCCGTACGATGCCCAGCAGCGCCAGCGCGGCCAGCGCGTGAATCGCCACATTGAGGGCGTGATAACTCCATACGTTCCCGCCACTGACGGCGTAGTTCAACGCATAGGAGAAATTGACGACCGGCCGGCCGGTCGTGGTGCTGCCGTCGGCGGGTGGGGCCAGCACTTCCCAGGAGGCGAGGTGCCGGATGGTCGGGTTGTTCACCACGGCGCCGGCATCGTCGAAGAGGAAGGGCGTGGACAGACTGTTCCAGTAGCAAAGCGTCACTGCGGTCACCAACAACACCGCCGGCAGCCACGGCTGCGACCGCAGCCACGGAAAGGCGTCCGGTTCGCTTTTCACTGGAACAGTCGAAGACATCGGCGGACCAGTGTAGCTCTGCCGGCTGGCTGGCAGGCAATCGCCAAAATGAGCGGCAAAAAAAGCTCCCTCCGGATGGAGGGAGCTTGGCCGGCCGGACGCGGTGGGGTCCGGCAATTTTCCGCGAGGCTCAGAAGGTGAACTTCGCCGACAGGATCCACTGGCGCGGATCGATGATACGATAGGCCCAGGGTGAACCGTCGAGATTGACCTGCGTGGCCACCAGATGCCCGCTTTCGAAGGCATCGTTACAGTTGAGCCGGATGCTCATGACGACTTTGTCGTTGTAGATCTTCCGGGTGTACGCGATCCACAGGTCGGTGTAGTAATTTCCATTGTCGCCGTAGACCGGCCGGGTCGTGTCGGAGAGGTTGATAATCTGGGGCGTGGTGGAATTACCCACCTTGCCGTAGTAACCGATCGCCGCTTTCGATTCCCAGCGCTGGCTGCCACCCACGGAAAAGCCCTTGAACCGGCCGTGGGTGAAGTTGTAGTTCGTAAGGAACGACGCATGATAAATGCGCTGGAAGGGTGAAACGGAGCCTTCCAAGGCCTTGGCGGTCGCCACCAGGGAGTCCACCACGTCGCCGAAATAACCCGCCGTGCTGGTGTCGAGGTTGGTGTTTTCCTTCAGGGCGACGGAGGTGTACCCGTAGGCACTCCAGAAGTTCTTGAGGGAGTAGGCGCGGCTGCTGTTGGGATCGACGAAATCGGGGATGTCGTTCACTCCGATGGTGGTCCATACCGGCATCCGGACCGCCCGCCAAGCATCGTACTGGGGCGCCACCGCCGTATAGCTGGCCTGATCCTTGGAAGCAGTCAGCTTCATCGACCAATTGGGCGTCGGATTATACGTGATCTGAGCCTCCGTGCCCTTCGATTTGCTCTGTTGCGTGGCTCCCACATTCAGGCCGGAGTAGTAGTTATAGGGAAGCCCGAGCATGGCATAAGCCTGCGTCACATAGGCCACGCTGGAGACATCATAAATGGTATTAGAATTCCAATTTGTTTGCTGGAAGATACTATTGGGATCGCTGAGACCGTTGAGAGTCTTGCCCTGCGACATGGCCAGATGGATGCGTTGGACGGTTTGCGCCCACGGGATGCCCAGCGTGGTGTCGCCGTATTGCAGCCGGGTGAGCAGAGTCGACGCGGCCGTGGTGCGCTCGTCTTTGTTGTAAGTCTCATACCAGGTGATGCGGCCCACGAGCTTGTTGTGGAA
>DATJPQ010000072.1:0-3468 GCA_035506315.1 Opitutaceae bacterium | reverse complement strand
ACGCCGGCCTTCTTGGCGGCCTGATAGGCGTTGTCCTTGAAAAGGTCCCATCCGCCGAAGACCATGCTCTTAAGGTCGGCGAGCGGAACAAAATCCTTGATCAGGGGAATGCGTTTCTCGGTGCGCTTGCCGAGGCGGATGGTACCCATCTGGGTGAGAGAGCCAACCGGGAGTGCGATCCCTGTGCGCACTGCCTCTGCGCCCGCGATCATGGTGGTTGCCACGGCTCCCATTCCCACCGTGAGGACTCCCAACTTCCCCTTGGGTTCTGCGATCGGTATTACTTTTTTTGCCACTAGTATGATCCTCCTAAAAAGATGAGCGAATAGACTGCTCGCCGGTCAATTCAAAACGCGTATCTTTGGTCATGCATACCGGGATTGCAACGGATTTATGCCGAACGGGTCTGAAACGCTACTGAACGGTCCCGCTGAAGTGTTCAAACCGCGCTTTGGCATCGCGAATTGTGGGCCGGCCTTCCGCGTCTACGAAGCCTGGCTTGCCTTGCGCCACCGACCGTTGGTGCCCCAGCAGGAGGGCGATGCTGCGGCGGAACCAAGGCTCGAATTCCGGGTCGAGAGCGAAGGGATCCAGCATGGGCCGCATTTCCGGTGTGTTGTGCTCGGTTCCGTTAAAAACCGGCCACCACCGGCGCTGGCAAGCGTTCACGATCTCGCGCAGGCGCTCCCGCGTGTTGCGTACCGGGATCACCTCCGCCGCGTGCCACCCGCGCCTCTCGAAATTGTCCAGGAGCTGTTCGATGTTCTGCTCGCCGGAAAGGACCGGATTACCCAGGATCGGATAAGTCGGAATCGAGCCGAAAGCAAGAAAAATTCGACGCAGTTCCTCCACGGAAACGAAAGCCTCGGCATCCTCCGGCACGTAGCAAGGGGCGCCGGCCTTCAGGAGTTTGCCACGCAGAAAGATTTGCCGGGCGGCGTCGTTGCTTGGCGCGGGCGGAGTAGCGCCGCAGCACGCCGCGATCAACTCCTCCAGCGGCTTGGCCTTTTCCTCGGCCAGTCCGCGCAGGCGCCGAAGCACCGCGCTCGCCACGTGGCGCTCCGTCGCGTTGCCGCGCGGTGTGAGTGCCACCACGTCCGCCCAACTCGGTCCGTTCGCTCCCAGGCGATCCTCAAACAGCGTGTCGACTTTGGCGGTCAGTTCGCGATTGCGGCGCTCCAGCGCGGCACGCATGCGGGCGAGGCTTTGCATTTCCGCGGACGACTCGGCGGGAACACGGGTGATTCCCTTTCCGCACAGATAGACGCGGCCCGGATTGTCGGGGTCGTTGAGTTTGATCCCGGCTTCGGCCGCCTCGCGATCCATGGCGACCGCCTCCATGGAAAAGGTTGCGTCGATGCCTGCCACGGCGCAGGCGCGCCGGAATTCCTCGTGACCGGCCACCGTATAGTGGTCGTTGATCCCCAGAACTGCCAGATTCTCCTGTGCCGCCCGCCACACCGCCTCGGCAGGCGAACGGAAGACGCTGAAGGATTCACTGGTATGGATATGAACGTTCGTGCCGCGCTGGCTGCGCGGACCTAATTGTGAACAGAGCTTCCCGAGTGCGGCGAGGCGTTCATCGAGCGTGCCCCGATACAGCTCCGTTTCCAGTTCGCGTTCCGCCGTTAGGTTACTCATCGCACCATCACCTGTCCGCCATCCACCACCAGAGTTTGGCCGGTAATGCAACGAGCGGCGTCCGAGCAGAGGAAAACCGCCGCCGCCGCTACGTCCGCGCGCTTGATGTCCCGCTTCAGTGCCGTCAGCGAAATATAGTAGGGAATCACTTCTTCCGGTTTGATTCCCCGCTTCTGGGCCGCGGTCTTGATGTACTCCGGGTTCCAGATTTTCGACCCCTCGAAGACATTGCCGGGAGCGATGCCGTTAACCCGAATGCCGTCGCGGCCGAGTTCGAGCGCCCAGCCGCGCATCAGGTGCAACTCGCCCGCCTTGGTGGCGTTGTAGGCCGAATTGTTGCGCGACGCGTCCAGGCCGCTCTTGGACGACAGCATGATCATTGCGCCGCCGTCGCCCTGAGCGCGCATGATGCGTGCCCCCTCGCGCGCCACCAGGAAGTAGCCGGTCAGGTTGATTTCCAGCGCCAGGCGCCACAATTTTACCGGCATGTCCACCAGTTGGTATGCCGGAGCAATGCCCGCCGCGCACACCACAATGTCGACCCGCCCCCAATGGCGCAGCACTTGGTCAAACGCCTTGGCTACCGCGCCCTCATCGGTCACGTCCATGTGGACGGCAAAGGCTCGCGCCGGTGCACCGGAGGCTTCGACGGCACTCTTGGCTCCTGCCTCGTCGACGTCGCAGAAAGCCACCGCCGCGCCGGCTTCAACCATTCCCAAGGCAATCCCGCACCCGAGCCCGGACGCCGCGCCCGTCACCACCGCCACTTTGCCCGCCAGCCCTTCCTTGGCGGTGTTCAAAAGCGCCGAGCGGTAGTGTTCCGCTTCCCAATTGACGATGAATGAGGCGAAAGCGGGAGCAAGGTTGTGCGCCCCGCCGCGTCCCGCCGCCAGATGCGTGATTCCCGCCGCCGTCGTGGCCAGCGATTCCGCCGCATCCAGTTTCTTGGCATCGTCGGCCATCACGATGGTTCCGACCCCGCGCACCACGGCGACGCGCGGCGGAGCTTTCTCTTCCAGCGCGGGTTTCAACTTGGCCGGCAATTCCTCGATAGACTCCGCCAGTACCGCATGCGCGCCGGTGTAGACAATGTGGTCCGGACTCAGCGCGCCGCTCGCCAGGATTGCCGCGCGTTCGTCGCACGCGACACTGGCGAGTTCGGCTCTTTCGGTCAGCCGCACGAAAGGAGCGCTACCCTTGACTTCCTGCCAAGCCTTGCGCACCGCCACCATGGCCGCGCGCAACGTGGCGGAGTCGATTTCGGGAGGCGTCTGGAACGGCTTCGCCGCCGGCCGGAAATAGCGCTCGCAGCGTTCCACCCACTCAGCGTGAAGCCGGATGCAAGCTTGCGCTTCTTCGGCCGCCACCAACAGACCGTGGTTTCCCATGAAGATGACGGTCGGACGGCAACCGTGGGCTTTTTCGTACACCGCCGCCGCGGCTCGAACGGTGTGCGCCAACCGCCAGCCGGGGTCGGTGTAGGGAATCCAGAGCGGCGGCAGTTCACCTGCCTGCGTGATGGCTTTGAGGGCTTCTTCTTCCGGCCCGCAGTTCAGAGCGTTGGCGGCAGTGGGATGGGTGTGGATTACGAACCGGCCGAGCATGGCGTGCAGAGCGGTTTCCACCGAAGGGCGCCCTTGCCCGCCCACGACGGCGGCGAAGAAGTGCTGGAGGACGCGGGCTTCTCGCTCATCCGTCGAGAGCTTTGCCAGGTCCTGCCGCTCGAAAAGGCTGAGCGCGGCGGCGACGTCAACTTCCACCCAGCCGGCCGACTCGCTCATGGCGGGCAGGGCCGTGCCGCTGGCCTTGATGGCCATGGTTCGGCCG
>DATJPQ010000071.1:0-2831 GCA_035506315.1 Opitutaceae bacterium | reverse complement strand
TTGATGCAGGTATGGCCGCCCTTCGCACCCTGGCTGACCACCAGCAGGTACCCCTTACCGCCATCGGCGTGGTAGATCGCCGGGCCTTTGACATTCGGAACCAGGCCATGCTCGCCGACGCGAATGACACATGCGCCGTCGACCGCTGCTTCCGGCTCGGCGTCGTAACGCCAGATGCCCACGTCATCCTCGGCGACATAGACGAAGCCGGTCTCATCGTCGGCGATGCAGCTTTTGATTTCGCCCTTCAGGCGAAAAGCGCGCACGCGCTGGGCGGCGAGGGTCTGACCTTCGTCCGCGACCAGTTCGTATTGCTCCACTTCCCCGGCGCGGAGGGTCACGAAGATGAAACACTTACCCGTCCGGCGGCTGTGATAGGTACACAAGCCGATCGGCGGGCGGCCGTCGAACACCTTCAGCGCCCCGGCCGACGTGAGATCAACGAGCTTGCGTCTACCGGCGTCGATGCGCCACACCTTCACGCCGGCCACGTCGGGGGCCATGCAACTGGCCAGGGCCAAGTCCACTGTCCGGCCCTGGATGGGGAAGTCATATAGCACATCGACGTAGCAAGGGCGACAGCCGTCATTCAAATGCTTGAGCAGCAGGCCGCTCACGTCGTGGACCTCCAGCCCCCGTCTCTCGTTGGTGATGAGCAACAGGCTCTTGGCCGTTGCGGTCGGGTGGACCCAGAAAACGGCCGACTGCACTTCATTGACCGGCACCGGCTGGCTCACCGCCTGGGCGCGGGGCGCGATGACGAGATCGTCGGCGCGGGCTGGAGACAGAAAGGCCGCGATCAGCAGAAGGCCCGACAGCCGAGCTGGTCGCAGGACAGGTTTCACCATGGTTGCACCTCACGCCTTTCGGGCGCGGCGTGGGCGAATCGCCACCGCCCCGCCAAGAGCCATCAGGAGCACGCTCACCGGTTCGGGCACTACGGCGATGCCGCGGAACTGCGTGCCGGCCGGAGCGGCGATGAAGTAACTGCCTGGGAAGGTACTGCTGAAATCGGCGTTCCAGCCGTTGGTATCGACCAGCTTGTAGATACCGCCATCGGTTGCGGCGAAGAGCGTCACAGTGGAGCCGTTAACTATCGCCTCCAAGGCGTTGATCTCCTCGCTGCTGTTGACCAGCGATTTCTTGTCGCTGAATTTGATCCACGTGCCATTGACCAGCGACCATTTTTCGTAATCGGCCTTGCCGCCGGTGGAGTAGATGGTGTCGATACCGGGCACGGCCGGGTTGAGATCTAGGAAGACGGCATCGCTCTTGGGGTAGTTCTTGCCGGTCGGATCTGAGCCGCTGCCTTCGGTGTTGTTGATGATGGGGATCATGGTCTGGGGGCCGCTAGTGGGCAGCGGGTCGGTGGTGGCGAAGGCGCCGCGATTGCCGAACGACTCGTGCGAAGCGGTGGTGATGTAGAGCTGGCCGTTGGCGATGCGCGCACCGCGCATGCTGTCCGGCTGGAGCGGGCCGCCGAGAGTCTGTGTCTGGCTGATATTGAGCGACGAAGTCGCGCCCACGCCGGAAACGTAACGCAGCCCGCCGCTGGTCGTGGCGACGGTGAAATCCGGCGGCGGACCATTGACCAGGTCGGTATAACTGCCCGAACCGGCCGTCCAGAAACGCTGGCCGGTATCCGAAACCACGGCGCAGATGTTCGTGTGGTCGTAGGCGCTGTTAAGTGCGGTGGACGTGTCGGCGATCCAGTGGCTGTCGATGCGCGCGATGACGCGGTTGACGTCCGCGGCGGAGTAGTTGACGGGATTGGCGGAGCCGGCGTCCGCTCGGTATCCGCCGAGGGTGAGGTACTGCCCATTCGAGGAGAGGCGCAGCAGGCCATCGTGGCCGTCGTTCACGCCCGTCAGCGTGACGGCGGAAAGGCCAAAGGAAGGCAATGCATGCGGGCCGCCCAACATCACGCCGGCGGACAGGTCGTATTCGTCCATGAAGATAGGCTGGGCGGCGTCGGTGATGCCGGTGGTGCCGTCACCGACTTGCAGGGCCACGATGTGGCCGTTCGTGAACTGGCCCTGGGCCGGGATCGCGCAGACCGCGATTCCCAAAATGACTGGTGTCCATGGATACAGGGGGTTGCGTGGTTTCATGTCTCTCTCTCCTCAAAAATGTTCCATGGGGTCGCTCGACCCCCGATTCATCTGGACACTCCTCCGGGCGCCGGGTTCCAGATCACCTTGCCCGGTTGGTTGTAATCGTCGGGCGCCCGGGGCGCGTTGAGAATCTGCTGCAGCGTGAAGTAGGCGACGTGGTTGTCGAGAAACAGCAGGTGCCCTCCTTTATTGTGGCGCGTGGTAAACTCATGCCAACTCACTTCGCTTTGGCAGACGCTGCTCATGAACGGGCCATAAGGCGGATCGTATTCGTCCGGGCGCATGATCTTCTCGACCAGGATGGGGATCTCGCAAATTCGCTTGAAATTGCCCAATGAGACCCGGCGTGAACTGTGTCGGTCCTCGACGCCTTCGTCGAGTTGCGTGTTGTAGCCGTAGGACCAGTAGGTCTTTCGGCGCTCCGGGTGGAGCCCGTCGGCGGTCAGTCCCCACATCATGAAGTAGCCATCGACCACCAAGTCATCCTTCGGGCCCGAGGCCGCGGGGTTGGCGTCGGGACAGACCATCAGATGCTGGTCGCCGTCGCGCGGCAGGGGCTTGCCGCCGCCCATTTCTGCCAACTGCAGTTTGGAGTACGCCGGCAGGCCCGCGTAGGTGAGGCAGGAATTGAACCACACCGACGGCTCTTCCCAGATACCGACACTCCGGATGGGCCGATCACCCTCGGCGTAGCCCTCCCAGGGCAGGATGTCCTTG
>DATJPQ010000070.1:0-5730 GCA_035506315.1 Opitutaceae bacterium | reverse complement strand
GCTGGGTAGCAAGGGCGCCCAGGGCGACGGCGGTTTCTGCAAGACGATCGAACCGGCCCTCGATCTGTCCAAAAATTCGTTCATCGAGGTCGCGCTCGCGGTTCTGCCGGGCAACGAGGTGCCCGAGTACACGGTCGCCTTCGCCGACGCGGACGGCACCCAGTGTTGGGCGCGGGTTCGCGTTTCCCAGCTCATGCCGGGACAGCCGGTCTGGCTCCGGCTCAAGCTCAGCGACTTTGTCGTCTCCACCCACGATCCCGGCGCGGATGGGAAAATGGATTGGACGAAGGTCGCGCAGTGGCACCTCCAGGGCGATTGGAGCACCAAACAGCCGGCCCAGGTGCTGTTCATCGCGCTGCGCGCGCGGTGATTTTTTTAACCGCGAAGTTCGCGAAGGAACGCGAATGGAGAAGGAACGGATTGCGGATTTCCAGCCCCGGATGGGGCTAACGCGACAGCCGTAACCGAAAAACAACATCTTTCGGCCTTTCCCCTGAATGAATTTTTTCACGCCAAGACGCCAAGTCGCAAAGCCCGATCCCCGGTCTATCTTTTTTGCGTCTCTGCGGCTTTGCGTGAGATTTTCCGTGGCGAAGTGGCTGAGTTCTGTACCCGTCCGGTTATCTGCGAAATCTGCGGTTAATCCGAATCCGTTTTAAATCCGTCTGTAAAACTCAGATCCTGGTTCGATCAGGGGAACAGCCCGCGCTTTTGCTTGGCTTCCGCCACGCGTTGGATCCCCAGCGTCAACGCGGCCAGCCGGCGGCTGAATTTCATGACCCGTTTTTGCTGATCCACCGCGGCCTTGGCCTTGTCGAGGATCGCATGGAGTTTGGTGAATACTTCCTCCCGGCCCCAGTAATAATTCTCGTTGTTTTGCAGCCATTCGAAGTAGGACACGATCACCCCACCGGCATTGCATAACACATCCGGGATCACCTCGATTTCCGGACGCTGATTCAGGATCTGGTCCGCTTCGTTGGTCGTGGGGCCGTTGGCGCCCTCGGCGAGGATGCGACACTGGATCTTGCCGGCGTTTTTCTCCGTAATGACGCGCTCGAGGGCGCAAGGCGCCAGCACGGTGCAGGACAGCTCGAGGAGTTGGGCATTGGTCACGGGTTCGCCGCCGCCAAACCCGTTGAGCGTCCGCGCGACGCCCCTATGATCGAGGGCCTTTTGCGGATCGATGCCCTTGGGATTGTAGATGCCGCCGGTGTAGTCGGAAATGCCGATGATGCGTGCCCCCCAGCGATGCAGCGTCAGGGCCGCCTCACTGCCGACATTGCCAAAACCCTGGATTATGACCGTGGCTTCCTTGATGGGAATCTTGAGATCGTCCAGATAGCCCTTCACGAGGTAGGCCACCCCGGCGCCGGTGGCCTCCTTGCGGCCTTCCGAACCGCCCACGGAAACGGGTTTGCCAGTGACGACGGCCGGAACCGCGTGGCCGGCGTGATTGGAATAGGTGTCCATCATCCAGGCCATGATCTGCTCGTTTGTACCCACGTCCGGCGCGGCTATGTCGAGGTCTGGTCCGAGAAAGGAAATCATCTCCTGCATGTAGCGCCGCGAGAGGCGTTCGAGTTCGCCGGCAGAAAGGTCGCGCGGCCGGACCACGATCCCGCCCTTGGCTCCACCGTAAGGCAGGCCGACGAGCGAGCATTTCCAGCTCATCCACATGGCCAGCGCCGCGACCTCGCCGATGGTGACATCCTCGTGGAAACGGATGCCGCCCTTCGAGGGGCCGGTGGAGAGATTGTGCTGGATCCGGTAGCCCTCGTAGACGGTGACCGTGCCGTCGTCGCGCATGATGGGCAGCGCGACCGCGAGACAACGGCGGGGATACTTCATGCGGTCGCGGAGGGCATCCGGCAGGCTGATCGCGTCGGCGGCGAGATCGAACTGCCGGCAGGCCATGTCGAAGACAGGGGAAGCGTAGAGGGAATGGGGATGTGACATAGACGGAGTAAAAGTAGTTCGATCCCCCTGAGTTGTCAGGTGAGGGCTGACGAAATCCGTCCGCCGCCGTCGTCAGCTAGGTTCCGGGTTCCGGGTTTCGGGTTCCGAGTTTCGGGTTTCGGGTTACAGCGACGAACTTTCCCAAACAGTTCTCCGCGGATTACGCTGATGGTCGCGGATCAGACGGAGGGCGGAAGACAGATGACAGACGGCGGACGATTCCGGAGTCACTTTGTATTTTCACCATCACTTTCACCCTCACTTTCAATTCGCGTTCCTTCGCTCTCTTCGCGGTTAAAATCAGGTCTGGGCTCCCGATCCGCGTTTATCCGCGCAATCAGCGGAAAATTCAGATTCTCCGCGTCCTCAGCGGCCTCCTGTAAAAATCCAATGCCGGCTTCCAAATCCCGCCCACGCCCCTCATCGTTCTCGGCGATCGCCATGCATATCGCCCCTCGCCTCGACCCCAAGAGTTCATCGTTTTGGCTGCTGCTGCTTGCCTGGTTGGTTCTTCCAGCCGTTGGCACATTCGCCCGGGAGCCCGCGGCCGGGCCGCGGGAACGGGGCAGCCTCGATGCGGGCTGGCGTTTCGCCCTGGGTCATGCCTCCGATCCGTCCGCCGACTTCGGCCATGGCACCCGTTATTTCTCCTATCTCGCCAAGACCGGCTTCGGCGACGGCCCCGCCGATCCCGCTTTCGACGACCGCGCCTGGCGTCTCGTGGACGTGCCGCACGACTGGGCCGTGGAGGTCCCCTTCGATCCCGCCGGCATCGCCAGCCACGGCTTCAAGGCCGTCGGTCGCGGCTTTCCCGCCTCGAGCATCGGCTGGTACCGCCGCAGCTTCCCCATCGCCGCCTCCGACCTGGGCCGCCGCATTCGCATTGAGTTCGACGGCGTGTATCGCAACGCCCGCGTTTTTATCAACGGCTTCCTCGTGGGCGAGGAGCCCAGCGGCTACCTTGGCGCCAGCTACGATATCAGCGACTACCTGAACTACGGCGGCGACAACATCGTCGCGGTCCGCGTCGACGCCACCATGGAGGAGGGCTGGTTCTATGAGGG
The DNA here is from genome assembly GCA_035506315.1 of Opitutaceae bacterium. GTDB lineage: Bacteria > Verrucomicrobiota > Verrucomicrobiia > Opitutales > Opitutaceae > MWDT01. The sequence goes on along the minus strand of DATJPQ010000070.1, from coordinate 2,707 downwards.
CGCAGGAATCTACCGTCACGTCTGGCTCTCGAAAACCGCCCCGCTGCACGTCGCACGCGACGGCGTCTGGATCCGCACCGAACTGGAGGGCGCCGATGCGCTGGTCACGGTCGATACCACCCTGGCCAACGAGTCGCGCCAGAGCGCCGACCTGCGCATCACGCAAAGCATCGTCGACTCCAACCGGATCGTGCTCGCGCACGGAGAACTGACGGTGGCCGGGCTCGTCGCCGGCGGGGAGCGTACGGCGAGCGCCCAGCTTCGCCTGAAGGCACCGGCTCTGTGGTCACCGGAGAGCCCGACACTCTACACGCTGGTGACGCAGCTGGAGCAGGGAGAGCAGGTGCTGGACCGCGTCAGCACCCGTTTCGGCGTGCGCACGCTGCGCTTCGATCCCAATGCAGGCTTCTTCCTGAACGGCCGGCATGTCGTGTTGAAAGGAACCAACAATCACCAGGACCACGCCGGCGTGGGGGTGGCGTTGCCGGATGCGATGCAGGACTACCGCATTCAGCTGCTCAAGGAAATGGGCTCCAATGCCTATCGCTGCTCGCACAATCCGCCGACGCCGGAGCTGCTCGATGCCTGTGACCGGCTGGGCCTGCTGGTCATCGACGAGAACCGCCTGATGGGCTCGAACCCGATGCACCTGGGGCAGGTTGAGCGCCTGATCCTCCGGGACCGGAACCACCCCAGTGTCATCATCTGGTCACTCGGCAACGAGGAGTGGAGCATCGAGGGCAACATCAAGGGCGCCCGGATCGCGCAGACGATGCAGGACTTTGCCAAGCGCCTCGACCCAACCCGCCTCATGAGCGCCGCCATCAGCGGCGGTTGGGGCGGCATCTCGAGCGTGATCGACGCCCCCGGGGTGAATTACATCCGGCAGGGCGATACCGATCGCCAGCACGCCCAATACCCGAACCAGTTCATCGTGGGCACGGAGGAAACCACCACGCAGGCCACGCGCGGCATCTACATCGAAGACCGGGCGGCCTGTCACCTGGCGCCGCAGGTCGACGGATCCTCGGGCGGCAACGCAGAGAAGGGCTGGAAACATTACGCCGCGCGTTCCTTCACGGGCGGCGTGTTCTTCTGGACCGGCTTCGATTACCGCGGCGAGCCCACGCCGTTCGGCTTCCCCGCCATCGGCACCCAGTTTGGCATCCTCGACACCTGCGGTTTTCCGAAGGACGGCTATTATTATCTGAAATCCTGGTGGGGCCAGGAACCCGTGCTGCATGTGTTCCCGCATTGGAACTGGCCGGGCCGCGAAGGGCAGGAGATCGAGGTCACGGTGAACAGCAATTTTGAGGAGGTGGAACTGGAGCTGAACGGAACCTCCTGCGGACGCCAGCGTATGGAGCCCAACTCGCACCTGACCTGGCGTGTCGCCTACGCCCCCGGCCGCCTGGTGGCACGCGGCTACTCCAAGGGCGTACCCGGCATGACCACGGTGGTGGAGACCACCGGGGCACCCGCAAGCATCGCCCTCACGCCCAACCGCCACGAACTGACCGCCGACGGCCGTGATGTGGTCGTCTTCACGGTCGAGGCGCGGGACCAGGAAGGTCGTCGCGTGCCCACGGCCGGCGTGCCCGTGGAGTTCGAGCTCACCGGCCCCGCAAAGATCATCGGCGTGGGTAACGGCGATCCCTCCTGCCTGGAGCCCGACGTCTTTATCGAGTCGATCCGGACCATCAAGCTCGGCACCTGGCAGGCTCCCGATGCCGCCCCGAATGCCAATCCCGTCGTGTTCGAGGCGCAATTTGACGCGCCCGAGGTGGCGCCCGGCGGGACGGTGCGACTCCTGCTCAATCCCCTCGGCCCCCGCCAGACCGTGTCGCTGAACGGCGTGGAGCTCTACCACGAACGCGCGCCGGCAGAATCGCGCGCGACCATCGACGTGGATCGCTCGCGGCTGAAGGCCCGGGGCAATCTTCTGCGGATGGTATCAGGACGGTACGAAAACCAGGGTGATCGCGAGGCGCTCGCGCAGATTCATCCGGCCATGCTGCGCGTGGCTAATCCCCCCGGCCCCTGGCGCCGCAGCACCTTCAATGGACTCGCCCAAGTCATCGTCGAGTCGACGGGCCGCGAGGGTGAAGTCACCCTCGTCGCACGCTCAAAGGGACTGGTTGAGGGACGCTCCCAAGTTTCCGCCATCCTCCCGGCGCCCTGACATTGTCGTCCTGCTGCCGGCCTGATGGCGAATTCTGCATGGCTGGTAGCGGACGATCGCCGGTCTATTGCAGACGCAAAAAGACCGCCCCGATATAAACGCCGATGGTCACAAACCAAACGATGGCAAAGACGACCTTGGCCACGACATGGTGAACGAGTCCGGCTTTACCTGGCTGAATGCCCTCAGACGACGCAGTAGAGATGAAGGAAAGTCGCGGTCTTGCCGGTTCAGCAATCGGTGAGAGCGGAGAGCTGGTAGCCATGGATTCAAAGACGCCTGATCATGTTCGGGAAAACAGCCGGTCCGTTTTTGACGGTATTTTTACATCCCACGGGAAAGGGGGAGAAGGGCTATTCAACGGCAATTCCGACAGGCTCCTAGTCGAGCTGGATGATGCCCTGCTTCACCGCCGCCAGGATCGCCTGCGTGCGATCGGTGACCCCCAGTTTGGAAAGGATGTTGGTGATGTGGACCTTGACGGTTCCTTCCACCACCGCGAGCGCGGAGCCAATTTCCTTGTTG
>DATJPQ010000069.1:0-10311 GCA_035506315.1 Opitutaceae bacterium | reverse complement strand
GCCATCGGCGCGATAAACTTCCAACTCCCGCTGATCGACGATCGCCTGATCGCAATTGGGAAACGCCGAGGGAGTGATGGTTGCCGCGGCCGACAACACCGGGGTGGGTTCCATCAGTTTCCACTCCGGGCCCTGGAACGGACTTGAGTCGGCATAAACGGCGGCGACCGAGAGCGCCCATGCCATCGCAGCCAGGCGCGATGGCCAGGTCGTGGGAAAGAATGTCATGGAGGAATATGGAATGCTGCTGTCTCTGCGATGATGCTGTCGCGGGTGGAAATGAATCACGGAAAACTTTACTGTTTGTCTCGACGCGATGAGCGGCGTGGGTCCCGAGCATAGGCATCAATCAAGCCGTCCGCAACACAGTCCGCGTATTCGCGAAAGATGCTCACTTGGTCGCGACCGGCAATTCGCCGTCGTCCAACGTAGTCTCCCGCCAACAAACGCGCGAGCGTCTCGGGCTGGTTCATAAAATACGGCTCGGTCACTACGACGGGGCCGTCGTGTTCGCGATTGAAGGCCAGATTGCGCGCCACGACGTAATCGTTGTTGGCCACGACCTCGCGGGTGGTGGCCGAGTTCCCGTAAAGCACCGGCGGGAATCCGGTCGCCTCGCGAAACCGCCGCGCGATGGCGACCGCCACCGTGGTTTCGACGGGCGTCACCCGTTCGCATAATTTCGTCAGCAACCGCAGCCGCTGCCGGGCGTCCCGCAACTCGTAGGGCAGATAGGCGCCACCGACGAAAAATATGTTCCGATTGATCGGCGTCAGTTTTTCCTCCGCGCTGTCAGGGGTCGCGTCGTGCTGGAGGACCAGGGTGATGTCGGGCTGAAACGAGCGCCGCACCAACTCGGCGCGGGCGCAGGTTTCCAACGTTTTCGTCAGGAATATTCCGGCAGCGAACCGGAGGCGTGCGGCACCTTCCTGGTTCAGTTCGAACGGCCGGTGGCGGAAAGATTCGGGCAGCAACCCGGAGTCGCGGCTCAGCAACGTCTCCGCCGTCGTCAACAGCTGATCCTGTGCGATCGGCAGAATCGGTTCCGCCTGGTCGCGCACCAGAAACACCTCCGCGCCGAGTTCGGACAACTTGTCGCGCAGCAAGCGAGCGACCACGAGATTGAGATCGCCCTCGTTGACTCGCCCGTAGCCCTGAAACGCCACCGAACGGTCTTCCATTTTCGCCCAGGCGCCGCCGATATCCGCGGGCTCGATCGCCACCCGCAAACCAGCCAGCGGTTTCGCGGTCAGACCGGCCGGCATCGGAGTCCAGGTCTCCGGGGTGCGAAAACGCCCGGGGCGAACCTGCCGGGCCTGCGGGGTGGGAGCAAACGGCACGGCCACGAGTGGCGCTCCGTGGCAGCCTGGATCCGGAAACACGGTCACGACTTTGTCGTCGACGCGCAGGTAGGGCCTCAATCCCCGCCAGGGATCGAATACATTGGCGAGCGCAGTTTCGAACTCGGCGCGGGTGAAAGTCCGGTCGTGAACTTTTAATCCCTGCCATTCCTCCGCGCGCGGTTCCTGAACCAGTGCGGCCAACATCGCTTCTTCGCGACTGGGCGCCGCCCGCACGGACAACGCCAGAAGCAGCGCGGCAATTCCTGCTTCCGCCTGCTTGAAAGCCACCCGGTCTCCGATCAGAAGCACGAGGGATTGCAGCATGAATTTTCCGTGGGCGAGTCGAGTCGGGCAATAACCGCGCGACCTCAATGTTCCAACCAGACCACCATGAACCCGAGCGCACCAAGCGCCGCCCCGAGCAGGCGCGGGTTGGGATTCGCGATCCAGGGCAGCCGCTCCACTCCGCGCAGCGTCGCCCAGGTGAAACTCAGCATCGCACCGAATGTCGCGACCGCTAGCACTGCGCTGAGCCAGGCGATGCCCGGCCAGCCGAAGGGAACCGCCGTAAGGTAAACCGGCAGGAACAGCTCGCAGGGCGACAAGGTGAGCGTCAAAAACATGCTCGCCAGCACCGCCCGCTCGGAGCCCAGCGATACCCGCTTCTCGGGTTCACCCCGACAGTGATTGCACGCGTGCCCATGCGGCGCTCGGAGCGCGAGCCACGCGCCGAGGCCGATCAGCACCGTCGCCACGATCCAATGCAAGGCGCCGCCAATGCGACCGTTCAGCTCGAAACCGAACCAGGCAAGGGCAACGCCAAGGGCGGTCGTGACGAGGATGTGGCCGCCGCCGGCCAGCGCGACGGCGGTCAGAATCTGCCGCGGCGACCAATTGCGGGCGCGACCGACGACCACGAAGGGCAACCAATGGGTCGGAATCGCGGCGTGGAGAAAGGCCACGGCAAAACCCGTTCCGGTCAGCGTGAAAAAGAAGGCGGAGTTCATTCGATGGGCAATGGTGTGAAGGAGAGAACGCGGGGCCGCGTGCCCCAGACTAACAAACGTGTCAAGACGCTCAAACGTGGCAAGCGATCCGGCTGGGCGCCTCGAACCTGAGCCGCCAGTTGATCCCGCCTTGCCAGATCGGTTCCGTCTACGTTTTCCGCGGGGCGGAGCAGGCGCCAGCCGCCGAGGCCGGCGGCGAGGCCCAGGAGAACGGAAACTGCCGCACGCGGAGCCAACGCCGCGGTCGGAGGCGGCGGCTTGGAAACCGAAGCGACCCGAGAATCTCGTCACGAAGTGCCGGCGGCGGCGCGATGCCGCTAAGTTTGTCGGCCGCGGGGGCATCGAATTGTTGCTGGCGCAGAAACCACGTCGCCGAGTTGGGATCCTGGCGGGCGCAAGCGAGTGCTTCGGCCAACAAAGGATCGACCGCATCGGCTCCGTTCGATCGACAGGCGGTGAGCACAAGTTTTGCTTCGCGACGGGTCATCGGATGAAGAACGCGTTCCCCAATGACATGAGAGCAAAGCCGCGCGCGTTCATTTTTCGCGGTGAAAACGGCCCGGTGTTCTTGGTTGCCAAACCCTCGATCTGCCGTTCACTGCGCCATCGACGCCAACCGCACGGACGGTTGACACCATGAAATCAGTTCGCTTTCAGCAGAACCACGGGAGTCTCTCACGCTTCGGCAAGGTCGTGAGCGTGGCGGCGGTTCTCCTGATCGCGTTTATTTCGTATCTGGCGGTCAATCCGCGGGCGCACGAATTTTTCCACCACGATGCCGACCATCCGGATCACGAGTGTGTGGTCACTGCGTTTGCGGCGGGTGAGGGGCTGTATCTCGCGCCGGCAATCGAACTGTGGCCGACAGCCGTCGTTGTGCAGCGGGTGCATTTTGGGGCGGGGGAAGTTCTGCGGGATGCGTTCGCGCGGCTGCTTCCGCCGGCTTGCGGTCCGCCGGTTCGCAGCCTGATCGCCTGATCCGCGGCGTGGCGCCTGGCGCCGCCGCGGGCGTTCGCTTCCCGCCCGGGGAGCGTTTTATGCAGGTGTGCCCTCGATTCAACGCGGGGATTTTCCCGCATGCGCTGCGTTCCGCCATGCCCTTACTTTCCATTTCGTCTCTGCAACGGTCCTTCGTGTCACCCGACGGCGAGCGACGGACCATCGTGGATGTGCCCGCGTTTTCGCTCGAAGCCGGCCGGCAACTGGCCCTGCGCGGCGAAAGCGGCTCGGGCAAAACCACCTTCCTTCATCTCGTCGCCGGCATCCTCGCCCCCGACACCGGCTCGATCCTTGTCGACGGACGCGACATGGCGGTCCTGAGCGAACCCGCTCGCGATCGCCTGCGCGCCGAAACCATCGGCTACATTTTTCAGACCTTCAATCTGCTCCAAGGCTATTCCTGCCTCGAAAACGTGTTGCTCGGGATGGCCTTTGGCCGCGGCACCGATCGCAGTCGCGCCACCGCCCTGTTGGAGCGGGTCGGTCTCGGCCACCGGTTGCACCATCGACCGCGCCAGCTCTCCACCGGCCAGCAGCAGCGCGTGGCCGTGGCGCGCGCGCTGGCGAATCATCCGAAGCTCGTCCTCGCGGATGAACCCACGGGCAACCTCGATCATAAAAACGCCCGCGAGTCGCTCGCGCTCATCCGCGACACCTGCCGGGAAAACGGCGCCGCGCTGTTGCTCGTCAGCCATGACCCGGAAGTGCTCGCCGCATTCGAGGAAGTCCAGGATTTCGCCACGCTCAACCGGGCGCTGCAGGGGGTGGCGTCATGACACTGCTGCTCATCATTCGCCGCAGCCTGCGGCAGCACCTGCTCTCGACCTTCGTCACCGCGCTGTCGATCGCGCTCGCGGGCGGGTTGCTCATGTCGGTGTGGGTCGTGAAAGAGCAGTCGCAGGCGACCTTCACGCAGGTCAACGCCGGCTTCGACGCCGTCCTCGGCGCGCGCGGCTCGAAACTTCAGCTCGTGCTCAACGCCATCTTCCACCTCGAAGCCTCGCCCGGCAATGTCGCCGCCGCCGACTACGAGTTCATCAAGCGGCATCCGGCGGTGAAGCTCGCGATCCCCATCGCGGTCGGCGACAATTTGCGCGGCTACCGCATCGTCGGCACGATCCCGGAGCTGTTTACGGATGTCGAATACACGCCGGGCCGAAAATACACCCTCGTGGCGGGCCGGCCCTTCGATCCGGCCGCGAAGGAAGCCGTCCTCGGCCGCTTCGTGGCGGACAGGCTTGGGCTCGAGGTGGGCGACATCTTTCACCCGTACCATGGATTGGTCTTCAACGAGCGGGACCAACATGCGGAAACCTATCGTGTCACCGGCATCCTCGCACCGTCGAACACGCCGGCCGACAAGGTGATTTGGATTCCGCTGCATGGTTTGCAGACGATGAGCGGCCACGACCCGCGCGCCGCCACCGACGTAAGCGCCGTGCTGATCCAGCTGCGTTCGCCGGCCGCCGGGTTCATGCTCGACCTGATGTATAACAAGCAGGGCAACCGTCTGACGTTCGCTTATCCCATCGGTGCGATCATGGCGGATTTGTTTCAGAAAATCAGCTGGTTCGACCAGGTGCTCGCACTCGTGGCGTATCTGGTCGGGCTGGTTTCCGCGGCCGGCGTCCTCGTCGCGATCTACAATTCGATGTCCGCCCGCCGCCGCGACATCGCGATCCTGCGCTCGCTCGGCGCCCACCGACGCACCCTGTGCGGCGCGATCGTGCTGGAGGCCGCCGCCATCGGGCTCCTCGGCATGCTCGTTGCCTTTGCCGCCTACGCCGTCATCGTCTCCGTGGTCGCTGCGATTGTCCGGGCGCAGACGGGCGTGCTGCTCGATCCGTGGATCTTCAATAGCGTCATGCTGTGGGCGCCCGCCGGCATGGTCGTGCTTTGCGCGCTCGGCGGTCTCATTCCCGCGTGGAAAGCCTATCGCACGGACGTCGCCGACCATCTCGCGCCCCTTTCCTGATCCGGTCCCAACCTGCACGTCGTCATGAAACTCCTCCGCTGCCTCGCCCTTTTCGTCCTCCCGCTCGCGTTCATCGCGAGCTGCGCCAAGCAAGCTCCGGTGGCCGCCGCCGGGAAACCGCCGAAGCACGAGCACCACCCGCCCCACGGCGGGACGCCGGTCGTCCTCGGCGACGAAGTTTATCACGTCGAACTCGTGCGCGATGCCGCCGCCGGCAAACTCCAAGCCTACGTCTTCGACGGCGAGTTGGAAAACTTCATCCGCTCATCCGTGCCGTCGATCGAAATCGACGCCATCGTCAACGGCACGCCCAAGGCCCTCGTGCTCGATGCGGTCGCCAATCCCGCGACCGGCGAGACGGTCGGCGACACGTCGCTGTTCGAGGCCCAGGCCGACTGGCTCAAAACGACCGGCGATTTCGACGCCACGCTCAAGAGCATCACGGTCCGCGGCAACACGTTTACCGCGGTGAAATTCAATTTTCCCAAAGGCAACGATACCGACTGAACCACCGTGAAAACAAATTTCCCCATCTCCATTCGAGCGCTGCTCTACATCGTTTCCGCTGGCGCGTCGCTGTGGCCCCGCTCCGCGCCGGCGACGCTGCCGTTCGATTCGCTCAACAACGGCTGTCCGTTTTGCGGCGGCGCCGGCCTGCCGACGCCGGACGAACTGGGACTGCCCGCGGTCGAAAAGTCCAAGCCCGCCGCTCCCACCGCGTCGCAGCCAGTCCAAACGCTGGTGCCCTCCGCGGCTGTCCCGTCCACCAGGCCAGCGATCTCGCTGGCGTCGCGCAACGGATTGACGCCGCCAGTCGAACAGGGGTCGGACGGCTCCTGGCGGGTTAGTTTCCTGAACTTGGCCTCGTTCGATTTCGCTGTCCCACCGCCGAACGCTCCGCATGTGCCCGGTTCGCGCAAGGACATGCCGGACTCCATGAGCAAACTCGACGGCAAACGCGTCGTGTTGAGCGGCCACATGCTACCGATCAAAATCGAGAAGGGACGGGTGACGGAATTTCTGTTGATCCGCAGCCCGATGGCATGCTGCTGTGGGGTCGCGCCCGCGCCGAACGAATGGGTCGTGGTGAAAATGAAAGGGCCCGGCACGGCGACCGTGACGGGTACGCCGATGAACTTCTATGGCACGCTGCGCGTGGGCGAGATTTACGAGGACGATACCTGTGCCGGAATCTACCAGCTCGAAGGCGAAAAGGTCGCCGTGAATTGAGGATCGTGTCATGAAGAGCATCGGGCGAATTCGTCGGAGCGTGTTGATCGTGTTGCTCGCCGTTCCGCTCGCCCTCGGTCGGGCGGAAAACGACGCGAAGGCGCTGACCTTTGCCGATCTAAAGCAGGACGCCGCGGGCTATTGGGAAGTGGGCTTCCAGCACCTCGCGTCGTTTTCCTTCGGCCAGCACAAATTCAATGCTGAAAGTCCGGCCGGATCGATCGGCCGGCGCCGGCTGGGATTGCCGGTGCCGGGTGACAACGGCGAGGTGGAGTGGCCGACCGAGCCCGGTCAAAGCGGTTCCATACCCGCCAAAGTTCGGGCGCTCGACGGCCGGCGCGTCTGCATTACCGGATACATGCTTCCGACCAAGGAGGAGAATGGCCGGGTGAAGGAATGCCTCCTGTTGCGCAATCAGATGATGTGCTGTTTCGGCCGGAGGCCGGAACTCAATGAGTGGGTGGTCGTGAAAATGAAGGGCGCGGGCGTCCAGAATAAAATGGACACGCCGATCGTTTTCTACGGCACGCTCCATGTCGGCGAAATGTTCGAGAACCATGTTTTCGAGGGACTCTACGAACTCGATGGCGAAAAAATCTCGATACCCTGAGCCGCCGCCGATCCCGCGTATCCTCCGCCTTCTCGTCGAATGGACGACACGGTGGCGATGGATCGGCCTCGCCCTTTCCGTCTTGATGATCGCGGGGCTCCTGCTGGCCGCCCGGCTCGACCCGTCGCGGGCGGAACGGAAGAGACGGGAGGAGGCTGAGCTGCTGGCCGTCAAAATTCGAAAGGAAACGGCGCTCGCGGCCAGGCCCTGCCCCGTGCCCGTAAACGGCGTGACGGAGATCACGTTCAAGGCGCTCGAATTTGTCCCGTTGACCAGTCCGCAGAATCTGCAAACCGGGGTCACGGCGTTTGCCGTCCAAGCGCCTCCGCGCATCCGCCTGCTCGACGCTAAACACGTGCGTATTTCCGGCTTCGCGCTCCCGATCCGCTATGAAAGTGGGCGCGTGCAGGATTTTCTGATCCTGGCCAACCAGCTGACCTGCTGCTTCGGCTATCCACCTCGCTTCTGCGACTACATCCTGGCCCACGCCGAAAGCGGGGCCGGCTCGCCCCGGACGGATCTGCCGACCTCGTTCGAGGGCACCCTTCACGTCCGCGACATCTACGCCAACGGCGCATGGTCCGCCCTCTACTCGATGGATTGCACAAAACTGACCCCCGACTTCCGGCACTAGCCGATCGCTTTCACAGGCAATCCTTCATGAAAACAAATTCGAACCGGGCGCTGATTGCGCTGCTCTTCATGTCCGCGCTTCGCTGCACCGCAATCACATTCACGGACGACGAGGCCAGGCCGGTCGTCCCGCACGGCGCCCTGTCTTCAGGTTCGGCCAAGGCGCGACCCGCGCCGCCACCGGCGGCTCCTGTCGCCAGCGAGAAATCCGAAGCATCCGATGAGTATCTATTCGTCGGCTTCGATCAACTCGCCGGCTTCCCCTTCAAGACCCCTGAGATTGATGTCGGCCCGGCGCCGGACGCGAAGCTGGTTGCCGATGTGATGAGCCAGGTCCCAGACAGCGTAAAAAAACTCGATGGTCGAAAAGTCAGCGTCACCGGTTTCATGCTGCCGACGAAAATCGAGAACGGCCTCGCGACGGAATTTCTTCTGCTGAACAGCCCGATGATGTGCTGCTACGGGGTCACGCCCGCGACCAACGGCTGGATTGTGGTGAAAATGGCGAAAGGCGTGCCGCCGGTGCAGGACGTGCCACTGCCGTTCAGAGGCCGGCTGCACGTGCGCGCGCAGTGGGAAAACGGCTGGCTGTCCTGCGTGTATCAACTCGATGACGCCGCGCCGGCCAAGCCGGCGTCGTGACCAGCGGGGTCGTGAGGGTCCGGGTTGAAGCGACTTGAGGCCCATTCACCGCGGCCGACGATTGTGCCTTTCTCGTGGCGACCCGTTGCGCGCCTTGTAACCCCGGTGATCCCCGCTTTTCGATCCGGTGTGCTCGGCCCTGTTGCTCTCTCACCACCATGAAACCCTTTTCCACCCTGACCCGGCGCGATTTTCTTCGATCCGCCGGAGGCATCAGCACGTAAAGGAGCAGGTGGGCTTTCCAGCGGTGCAGATGACCGTAAGCGGCCCGCCCCGGCTTTGCGCGGGCGCGGAAGAATCGTTCGATCCGGACGAGCTGGCGCAACAGGCCGCGATTGTCGCGGCCCACGCGCGGAGGTCCATTGACTGGCGCCTGCGTTGTGCTGCATCAACCGCCGCTCCACGTCCTCGCTAAGGCCGATTTAGCGGAGTCCCGAAATGTTGCGCAGTACGTAGACGCGATAGGGCGGCATACACAAAGCCCTCCCGGACAGTGGGAGGGCTTCGAAAGTGGGTGCAGGGGTTGGATTTGAACCAACGACCTTCAGGTTATGAGCCTGACGAGCTACCAGACTGCTCCACCCTGCAATGGAAGGAGGGCGAGACCTTGGGCGCGGCGTACTCTCTGTCAACCGCCATTTTTACTTCGCCACACTTCGCGCTTGCCAGCACTGGCGCACCTCTCTGTTGTCGACCGCTCCGTCACCTGACGGAACCAACCATAACCATCAACCTAATCCATAACTGACGATCGCAAGGCGGCCCATCGGCCGGCCTGTGTACCGGTTAAGATACATAGATCACCATGAGTATTAATGTGACCCTGAAGGACCTGCTCGATGCCGGAGTGCATTTCGGGCATCAGACCAAACGTTGGAACCCGCGCTCCAAGCCCTTCGTGTTCGATCATCGCCAGGGCATCTCGATCATCGACCTCACCAAAACGCACGCGCTGCTCGAGAAGGCCTGCGCGTTCCTCGAAGACAAGGTGGCCAATGGCGGCAATGTGTTGCTCGTCGGCACCAAGCGTCAGGCCCAGGAAATCATCCGCGAGGCCGCCACCACGCTGAACATGCCGTTCTGCGTCGACCGCTGGCTCGGCGGCACGCTCACCAACTACGCCACGGTGAAGCGCTCGATCGCCAAGTTTAAAAAATACCAGCAGATGGAGACGAGCGGCGAGCTGGCCAAGCTGCCCAAGAAGGAAGAGTCGGCCATCAAGCGCGAGATGTCCCGGATGAAGCGCAATTTCAATGGCATCGCCGACATGGGCGACCTGCCGGCCGCCCTGTTCGTAATCGACGTCAACCACGAGGAAATCGCCGTGGCCGAGGCCGCCCGGTGCGAGATTCCGTGCATCGCGCTCGTGGATACCAATTCCGATCCCACGCAGGTCACCTATCCGATCCCGGGCAACGACGACGCCGTGAAGTCGATCCGCGTCATTGTCGATTGCGTGATCGCCGCCATTCAGAGCGGCCTCGCGCAGCGCGACACCCGCCGCATGGCCCGCGGTCAGGCCGACCTCAAGAGCGCCACGGCCGCCGTGGCCGAGGCCGCCGGCATCGAGCCGGGCGACGTGGAAATCGATCTTTCGAAAATCGAACTGCCGAAGGACGTCGCCCTCGATGCGGAAGCGACCGACGAGGTCGCCGTCGCCACCGCCGCCAAAAAGAAGACCACCCGCACCCACAAGCCGGCCGCGTCCAAGGCGGAATAACCCTCCACCTCCTCTCCCTGTTTACATGAGTGTCATTGTCACCGCCCAAATGGTCAGCGACCTGCGCGAAAAAACCGGCGCCGGTCTGCTCGACTGCAAAAAAGCTCTCACGGATGCCAGCGGCAACGTGGACGACGCCATCACGATCCTGC
>DATJPQ010000068.1:0-12124 GCA_035506315.1 Opitutaceae bacterium | reverse complement strand
GACGATCTGCCCGGGCAGGGCCCGGCCGAAGGGACCGAGCTTGCCGGAGCCGCGCGAGTCGGACGTGACCGCGAGGACATTGCGGTCGGCCCGGGCCAGGGCGAGGAGCGTATCGGCAAATTCCTCCAGGTTGGCGCGACCCATCCGGAGGCCGAGTCGTTCCGCCGTCTGTTTGGCCACAGGAGAATACAAGGAAGTGGCGGCGGCGCTCATACGGCACCTCCGTTCAACTTTGCGATCGCGGCGTCGAGTTCGGCGTTGGCGCGGGCGTATTCGTCGTCGGTGGGCACGCCATGGTGCCACTTGGCGACGTCCTCCATGAAGCTGACGCCCCTGCCCTTGATCGTACGGGCGATGACGACGGAGGGTCTGCCCGGTTGCAGCGGGCGTTCGAGGGCCGCCGTGAGCTCGGCAAAGTCGTGACCGTTGACCGTGCGGACGGCCCAGCCGAAGGCGGTCCATTTGTCGGCCAGTGGCTCGGAGTTCATCACGTCGCTCGTGCGCCCGGTGATCTGGAGGGTGTTGCAGTCGATGATGGCGGTCAGATTGTCCAATTTGTAATGGGCGCCGGCGAGGGCGGCCTCCCAGTTCGAGCCCTCGGAGAGTTCGCCATCGCCGAGCAGCGTGAAGACGCGGAAGCCGGCGTCGTCCAGCTGGCCCGCGAGCGCGGTGCCGACGGCGATGGGCAGACCGTGGCCGAGGGCGCCGGTGTTTTGCTCGATACCGGGGACATGGCGCGTCGGATGGCCGACGTAGTCCGACTGGTAGCCGCAGAGCGTTGCGAGATCGGACTCCGGAAAGAAGCCGCAATCGGCGAGGACGACGTAAAGCGCCTCGACGCTGTGCCCCTTGCTTTGAATGTAACGGTCGCACTTCGGGTCGGAGAACGTGGCGGGCGAGACCCGCAGCACCCGGTTGTAGAGCACATTCAGGATGTCGAGACAGGACAGGCTGCCGCCCGTGTGGCCGGCGCCGGCGTGCTTGATCCAGCGGAGGACGCTTTTGCGGTAGCGGAGGGATTTGAGCGCCAGCTCGCGGTCGGTAAGCATGTTATTCCTGCGGCGGTTCGTGATAATAAACCTTCCAGCCAAGGTACCGTTCAAAGGCCTCGGCGAGGATGCCGGCCGTATGCGAGGCGTTCATGACGACGTGGTGTTCGAAGCCCTCGCGGCAGATGTAGCGCAACAATCTTTGCAGTTGCGGGACACGGGCGACCGCGCGGGTGCCAAAGGTGCGGAGCTCGTCATTGGTCAACTCGCCCTCGCCGACGTAGGCGCGAATGACCCCGGCGGTGTCGTCGGTGGTGATGCGGCCGTAGGTCAACGGTCCGGCGGGCGTGCGGCCGTCGAGCGCGCCCCAGGTGTTTTCCACGCCGAGCGTGGAGCCGAGGATGGGCGCATTGCTGACCTTGATGTCGGGCAGGAAGGACTTCGCCCAGTTGCCGCAATGGAAGAGCACGCACTTGTCCTCGTCGGTGCCGTAATTGTTGTTCCAGTCGACCAGGGCGCTCGGCGAGCCGGAGGCGAGTTGCATCGCATACATCGTAAGCACGCCGGTGACATCCACCTCGCAGGCGCTGGGCAGCAGGTTTTCGCTCATCATGCTCATGCTGGTGCAGACGTTGCACCCGTGGTTTTGTTGGAGCGAGGTCCAACACTGGATGGCGGTGGCGTCGAGGTGCTGCTCGGCCACGAAGTCATCGAGCACCACGCCGAGGCGCGCCATCTGCACGAGCTTGGCGGGCGGCACGGCGGCGGTGGCGGCGTAGGCCTTGATCTCGTCGATTTTTGCGAGCACCCGCTGATGCGTGCTCTCCAGCTTCGCCGCCTGGCCGAGGATTTCCGACAGATCGACGGTGGTGACGCTGATGCCGTTTCGCTCAAGGATTTTTTCGCTGTAGCGCACGGTGTTGAACGCGCCCGGTCGCGCGCCGACCGCGCCGATGCGCACCCGGCGCAGGCCGCGTACCACCCGGCACACCGCCAGGAATTGAGCCAGGTCCGCCTGAAAGGACTCGGCGAGCGGAGGCACGACGTGCTGGCGCGTGAGCGAAAACGGAATGCCCGCCTGCCGGAGATTGTTACAGACGGAAATCTTGCCGCAAAATGCGTCGCGGCGGCGCACGACATCGAGCCGATTGAGTTCGTCGGGACAAGCCTGCACGAGCACGGGCACGTCGAGGCCGGAAAGTTTCAGCGTGTCGGCCACGCCCTTTTCGTCGCCAAAATTGGGCAGGACGACCAGCACGCCCATGAGGTGATCGCGGTTCTGGCGAAACAGGTCGGCGCACTTGCGGGCATCGTGATGCGTCTCGACGCCACCGAGTTTGGTGTCCTCCGCGCCCAACATCACCGTCGCGATGCCGAGTTTCTGGAAAAGCTTCACCAGGTCGGCGCGGGCCTCGGCCACGAGCTTGTCGGGGAAAAAGTCGCGATTGCCGAAAATGACCCCAAGGGAGGAAACGGGAGTTTTCATAGGAGGACCAAGGGTGGAACGAGTCGTCCGGGAGGGCCGACGTCGACGGACGGAAGTGAATTGTGCCCGGATTATAGTGTGACTTTCCCGACAATTCTTCCTCGATTACGGCCATTTCTAACGGTATCCTAAGGAAATGGTTTCCTTCGATCCCAATCGGCCGGACTTTGCACCCTACGGATTGACGTGTGTGCGCTGGAGTCCCTCGCCCATGCGGCGCCCGGACCACCATAACGAAGTCGAACTCAACCTGCTCGATTCCGGTTGGGTGACTTATCTATTGGGCGGGCGCAAAGTCCGGATCGAGGCCGGCCGGTTGAGTGTGTTTTGGGCGGCCATTCCCCACCAGATCATCGAATTCGGCACCGAGTCGGAGTATTTCGTGGCCACGATTCCGTTCGCGTGGTTCCTGCAATACAAGCTGCCGGACAACCTTGTGCAGCCATTATTGCGCGGGGAAGTGCACAGCGAACCGCCACCGGGCCGGGGACGATTGGACCGGGATCTGTTCGCCCAATGGGAAGCCGACCTGCGGAAACCGCGGAAGGAGACGACCGACATCGTATTGCTCGAGATGGAAGCGCGTCTCCTGCGGCTGGCGTCGTCGTTGCCGGCCCGCCCGGCGCCACCGGGCCGGAGCAGCCGTCGACCGCGGCGGGCACTGCACGACGGTGGGCTGAACAAGGTCGAACAGATGGCCTGCTTGATTGCCCGCCGGTATACGGAGCCCCTCACGGGCGACGATATCGGCCGGGCGGTCGGCCTGCATCCGAACTACGCGATGAGCCTGTTCAAAAAAGCGTTTGGCACGACCCTGATCGATTATCTCACGCACCACCGCATCTCCCACGCACAGCGCCTGCTGGCCACGACCGACGCGAAGATCGTCGAGATCGCCTTCAGCTCGGGCTTCAACTCGATCAGCCGGTTCAACGAAGCCTTCCGCCGCGCCTGCCACTGCACGCCACGGGAATACCGGCAGCAGCACGCGCTCGCCGAGTAGACGATCCTACGTGGCGAGAATTTTCCGCCGGGCGCCCGGCTCAGTTGCCCGGCGGCCGGTCGGTAACCTCGCCCTGTTCGCCGCCAACGCGACGGATGCGCAGGGCCATGCCGGCCCGGCCCGGCAGCGGGACGACGCGGGCCTTTTCGTCGACGAACTGGTAGCGGTCCTGCTTTTTCGCCACGAATTCGCCGTCGACCGGAGTTATGGTCATGGCCCACGTGTCGATCACCTCCACCCTGAACCGGGCGCCCGCTGCGACGCCGTTGCGATAGAGGGCGAACGGCCAGGTCGTGGGCTTCTCGCGGCCGAAATAGACCAGATAGTAGTCGCCGGGTTTGCCGCCGACGCGCGGGTCCTGCCATTTGTCGATCGGGTCGATGCCGGTGGCGGGTCCGTCCTCCAGGATTTTCCGGAGAAAGGCCAGGCGGGGCGCGCTCTGGCCGGTGAGCTTGCCGCCGAAGGAGGTCCACGTGTCCGCGGTCACCGCGGAAAAATAGTCGCCGTGGCCGACATAGGTGCCCGCCACGGTGCCACACCAGAACCGGTGAACCATCTCCGGCCCGGAGAGGTTGCCCCAGCGGGCATCGCTGTCCCCCTCGTATTTCACCTCGTCGTAAACGATGGGCTTGCGATACACGTCGCGGTAAATTTCGGCACTGCCGGGATCCTCGACGGCCAGACCGTTCTGGATGCTGGCGTGGGTGACCCACGGTTGGGTGTGGTTGTAGATGCGCGTGCCGTTGTGGATCGAGCGCAGGTGGTGATAAGGATCGCACTGCTGCACGAGCGCGCCGAGCCGGTCCCAGTCGGCCTCGGTCTTCGTGCGCAGGAAATCGTATTCGTTGGCGAGCGACCACCAGACGTTGCGGAAGGCGGCCAGCCGTGCGACCACGTAGCGCACATAGCGGTCGTCGCCCGCGGCGTCCATCGCCTCGAAGCCCCACTTGCCATAGGGATTGAAGAGGATGAGGTCGGCTTCGATGCCGAGTGCGCGGAGCTGGGCGAGGCGTTTCTCGTAATGCTGGAAAAACTCGGGGTTGAACCGGGTGAGATCCCAGTGGTGCGGCGGCGTGCCGGCAAACGGCCAGCGCGGGGGCGCGAATTTACGCTGATAGGACTCCGGTTGCTGGGTGATCAGCATCCGGGCCTTGTTGAACGGCGCGGCAGCGAGCGTTTGCAGCGTCTGCTCCTGCACAGCGTCAGGGGTATCGATCCAGTTGTAGATCGTGGTGCCGATCGGCCTGTAAGGCGTGCCATCCGCATAGGCGAAATGATGGACGTTCGTCACGTGGACTGGCCCGTGGTTGCCCGGGCCGGGTGGCGTGGCCGCGAAGGAGCCGGCCTGTCCGGTCAGCGGTTCGCGATTGCTCCTCGTCAAGTAATGCCAGGCGCCGGTCTCGTCGGGCATGAAGCGCACCCGGTAAATGCCATCGCCATCGTAGAAGCCGGTGACGGTAACGGTGTGAGTTCCGCAGGAAAATTCGGCGGTGAGTTGAACATCGAGGAACGGATTGCCGTCCTTCGGCCCGGTCAGGGCTAGTTCGAAGATGCCCCATTGCTCGATTGTCGCGGGCGCAGCTGCCGGGGTGGCCAACGCAGTCAACCCAGGGAAAACAATCCCGGCCAACGCCGGCAACAGAGAGCTTCTGAACAGATTCATGGAAGGTATTTCAGGGTGTTATCACCGGATCAGGCATGGCACTCCAGCCTTTCCGCGCGGAATGTTCGCGGCCTGCACGGCGGATGACGGCCGCGGGAGATTCCGCAAAACCCGCTTGTGATCCGCAGCTATTCGTGTGCATTCGCAGGGACCTTCATCCGATGCAGATCACGCGCAAACCCTCCTGGCTCCGGGCCAAACTGCCCAGCGGCCCCGGCTTCACCGCCGTCCGCCGGCTCGTGGAGGGCACGCATCTCCACACCGTCTGCCAGAGCGCGCAGTGCCCCAACCTCGGCGAATGCTGGGCGCGCGGCACAGCCACGGTGATGATCCTCGGCAACATCTGCACGCGCTCCTGTAATTTTTGCGCCATCCAGACCGGCCGGCCGACGGAGCTCGACCTCGGCGAGCCCGCCCGCGTGGCCGAGGCGGTGGCGCGCATGGGCCTGCGCCACGTTGTCGTCACCAGCGTGGCGCGCGACGAACTGGCCGATGGCGGGGCCGGCGTGTGGGCCGCCACGATCCGGGCCGTGCGCTACCGCAATCCGCACACCGCCATCGAGGTGCTCGTGCCCGATTTCAAGGGCCGGACCGAAGACATCGACACGGTGCTCGACGCCAGACCCGACATCTTCAACCACAACGTGGAAACGGTGGAGCGCCTGCAAAAACCCGTCCGCGTGCAGGCCCGCTACGACCGTTCCCGCAGCGTGCTGCGCCACGCGAAAAGCCGCGGTTTCACGATCAAGACCGGCATCATGCTCGGCCTGGGGGAACGCACCGAGGAGGTGGAGCAATGCCTGCGCGACCTGGTGGCCGACCGCGTCGATATTCTCACCGTCGGCCAGTACCTGCAACCGTCGGCCCGGCATCGGCCGGTGGACCGCTGGGTACCGCCGGAGGAATTTCAGCACTGGAAGGAGTTCGGCCTGCGCCTCGGTCTGGGGGTCGTGGAGAGCGGCCCGCTGGTGCGTTCGAGTTACCACGCCGACGAGCAATCGCAGAAATACACCGGTGACGGGCACCTGAACTCCGGCAACGCGCTCGCCAGCGGCTGAGCGGAGACCAGGTGAGAGAGGCGCGTTACCCCTGACGCGCCGTGTTCCTCTGGACGATCGCGCCGGCGGACTAAGGATAGTCCGCCCTGCCGTTGGGATCCTGCCAGTCGCCAAAAATCGTTCGTGTCTTTCCGGTGTTTCGTGAGCACATTCGCGCCATGAAAACCCGCCGCGAGATCGTCGAAAACTGGTTGCCGCGCTACACCGGCGTGTCGCTGAAGGAATTCGGCGACTACATTCTGCTGACCAACTTTCAGCGTTACGTGAAGCTCTTTGCCCAGTGGCACCGCGTGCCCATCCAGGGCAAGGACAAGCCGATGCCCAGCGCCACCGCCGGCCGCATTTCCATCATCAATTTCGGCATGGGCAGCGCCACCGCGGCGACAGTGATGGACCTGCTTAGCGCCATTCATCCCAAGGCTGTGCTCTTCCTCGGCAAATGCGGGGGCATCAAGCATCGCGCCGGCATCGGCGATCTCATCCTGCCCATTGCCGCCATCCGCGGCGAGGGTACGAGCGGCGACTATTTTCCGCCCGAGGTGCCCGCGCTGCCCGCCTTCGCGCTGCAGCGGGCGATCTCCACCACGATCCGCACCCATGCCCGGGATTACTGGACCGGCACCGTGTACACGACCAACCGCCGCGTGTGGGAACACGACGAGAAATTCAAGAACTACCTCAAGAAGATCCGCTGCATGGCGGTCGACATGGAAACGGCCACGATCTTCATGACGGGTTTTTTCAACGAAATACCCACCGGCGCGCTGCTCCTCGTCAGCGACCAGCCGATGACGCCGGAAGGCATCAAGACGGCGCGCAGCGACCAGCAGGTCGATGAAACCTACGTCTCGGCCCATCTCCGCATCGGCATCGATTCGTTGAAGGAACTCATCAACAAGGGTCTTTCGGTGAAACATCTCCGGTTCTGACCCCCACCCTTGTCTCCTGACGTCTGATGAAGATCACATTTTTCGGCGCCGCCGGCGAAGTCACCGGCTCGGCGTATCTGCTCGAAACCGACCAGGCCCGCGTCCTGATCGATTTCGGCTCGTTCCAGGGCGGCAACAATCACGGGGAACGCAATCTCCTGCCGGCCGGACTCGACGTGGCGCGGCTCACCGCGGTGCTCGTCACCCACGCGCACCTCGACCATACCGGCCGCCTGCCGCTGCTGGCCAAGCAAGGCTATGCGGGACCGATCTTCTGCACCGACGCCACCCGCGAGCTCACCAACCTGATCCTGCGCGACTCGGCCAAGGTCCAGGCGCAGGACATCGACCGCCTCAACCGCCGGCGCCAGCGCGCCGACGAGCCGGCGCTCGTGCCGCTCTACGGCCTGCCCGAGGTGGAGCGCACGATGGCGTTGGTCCGGGTGGCGCCCTATCAGACGGCGGTCGAGGTCGCGCCCGGCGTGCAGGCCCGCTTCGTGGAGGCCGGGCATCTGCTGGGCTCGACCAGTATCCAACTCCTGGTGGCTGATGGCGCCCGGAAGAAAAGTCTGGTCTTCTCGGGCGATCTCGGCCCGCGCGGCGCCCCCATCCTCGAGGAGGCGGAGGGCTTTCACCAGGCCGACGTCGTGGTCCTGGAATCGACCTACGGCGACCACAACCACCGGCCGCTGCCGGAAACCGTCGCCGAGTTCGAGCAGATCATGACGGACGCGGTGCGGCGGCAGGGCAAGGTGTTCATCCCGACCTTCGCCGTGGGCCGGGCGCAATTGCTGCTCTACCTGCTGGCCGTGATGTTCCGCCGCAAGACCGTGCCGAAGTTCCCGGTTTTTGTCGACAGCCCGATGGCCATCGAGGCATCGAAAATCTACGCGCATCACCTCGAGTTGTTCGACGACGACTTCCAGGCCATGCAGCGGCAGCGTCCGCTGGCCCAGGATCTGGACTCGGTGAAGTTCACCGCCAGCGCAGCGGAGTCCATGGCGATCAACCAGGTGGCCGGGCCCTGCCTGGTGCTCGCCGGCGCGGGCATGTGCAACGCCGGCCGCATCCTGCACCACCTCAAGCTGAATCTCTGGCGGCCGGAGACCGACGTCGTGATCGTCGGCTTTCAGGCGGAAGGCACGGTTGGCCGGCAGCTCGTCGATGGCGCCCGGTACGTCAGCATTTTTGGCGAGAAAATCGCCGTGAAGGCGCGCGTGCACACCCTGGGCGGGTTCAGCGCCCATGCGGGCCAGAACGATTTGCTGCGCTGGTTCGACCAGCTGGCCCCCACCCAGCCGCAGGTGATTTTGACCCATGGTGAGGCCAAAGGCCGCGACGCCCTCGGCGCGCTGCTGCTGGAGCGTCACCAACGGCCGGTCCAAAAACCGATGCTCGGTGACGTGATCGAGTGCTAGGAGTTTGTCGGGCTTAGAATAGAAGTTCGGAATGAGCTCGAAATTCCGTCGCGAGTCCATACGCCTCGACCGGCAAACTCCTTAATCCGCCGCGAGGCGGCCGTAAATCGAAGAAGAAATCCGGTTTCCACAGCGCGGAGCGCTGCTTCAGGAGCCTGTCGAGGCAGATAGCCGCCATCTCCAGGAAATCTTCCGAAGAAGACATGGTTTCATTGGGAAGCCCGACAGGCTCCTCAAAGAAAATCCAACTCCTCCCGCAACGGTTTGTGGTCCCAGCGGCCGTAGCGGTGGACGCCGAGGAGGAGATAGATCGCCGACGTGAGGACGTTGGCGGCGCTCTGCGCGGTGTACCTTTCCTCGAAACAGCGGCGGGCCCGCAGTCGCATCGCCGCGCGGGCCTCGTCGGTCAGGCCGATCCAATGAGTCAGGAGGCGCACGCAACCGTTGGGCGTGTCGTGATCCGCCAGACCGGCTCCGTCGTTCATTATATCGCGCCAGATGAGCACGCCCTTCGCCAGCAGCACCGGCGTGCCCACGGAGAGAGCCTCGACTATGCCGATGCCAAAATTCTCATGATGGGAAGGCCGCACGCAGACCTCCGCGGCCCGCAGCGCACCCCACTTGGCGCGATCTTCCAGCCGGCCGGTCCAATAAACCACCTCGCCCACCCCTGCCTGGTCGACGATGCGACGGAGCGCATCCGGGTAGGCGCCATCGGCCGGCGCTGCAATGACCAGGCGCATGGATTCGGACGCCCATTGTCCCTGCTTGAGCATGACCTGCACCGCCCGGATGAGCATGTCCGACCCGTCGCCCGGATGCAGACGCCCGAAGCAGGTGAAGAGGCGTTTGCCCCGGAGCCCCGGATGCGCGGCGAGAAACTCCTCGCGAACCTCCTCCCCCAGCCCGGCCGGCACGCCCGTGGCGCCATAGCGCAGCACAAATTCGTGGCAGTCGTAGAGCCAGAAGGATTCGCGCGCCCGCCGTCGCTCCTCCTCACTGGTGAAGAAAACGGCGTGAGCGTCGCGCAACAACGGATACCCTGACCACGTCCAGTTCAGCCAGTGCCGCCAATGTCGGAGGGGAAAGCGGGCCTTGAACCAGGGATCCAGCATGCCGTGCAGGAAGACGAAATAGGGCACGCCAGTGCCCCTGAGCGCCCGCCGCGTGCCGATGGCATTGAATTCCCACAGACCGTGGATGACCACGCAATCGTATTGGGCGCAGTGCTCGCGCAACCATGGCACATACTGCGGGCTATAGCCCTGGGCGCCCCGGGCCGGGCCAACGGCATGCACCGGAAACCCCCACCGCCCCAGCCGGGGCGCATCCGGGGCATCGAGGGTGAGCAGTTCGACCGTGTGCCCGAGCCGCCGGTTCACCGCCAAAAGCTGGCAGACGTTTTCGACCGGCCCCCCGGCCTCCGGATCAATGGTGCGGAAGGTGTGAAGGATCCGTAGTGGCATCGGTTTTATGCGCGGCGGCGCAACTTGGGCACAAGGTGTAGCGCTGGGAGGATTTGTGGTAAAAATCCGATGCTTTTTGCCAGCCGTCGGCGTTTACGTTAATACAGCCGCAGCCGGGACATACCGACAGCACCCGCTCCAGTGTGACCAGCCGGCGGCGATGGGCTTCGAGCATCCGCAGGTACAGGGCGACGGCGAAGAGGGCGACCAGGTTGGTCAGAAGCCGCACCATCCCGTTGACCCACAACATCCAGATCTGGGGATAACGATGCCCGGTGCCATAGTCCCCCCAAATCCACAGGCCCGCGCAAACAAAAGCCGTCGCCAGCCCCACCTTGGGTCCGAATCGCCAGGTCGCGTAGCCTACGGCGATCAGGTAGAGGGAGCCGACGTTCACCTCGTAAGGCATGATCCAATCGATCGCGAAAATGATTCCCAAGAGAATGAGGAGTCCGGCGTACTGGCGAAGGAATTTAAGCGGATTCATGGCAGGGAGAAATCAGGGCCGTTGCCCCAGGGCTTCCGCAAATACGGCGGCCAGTTCGCCCGCCATGCGCGACGCCGTGTACGGTTCGAAAGCGGCCTCGTCGAATTTCACGTAACGACGGCACCCGTCGTCGACAAACCACTGTTGGCAGATGCTCTCCGAGACGGGAGCAATGTCGTCGTTACCGTCGAACCTGAAGCACATGCCTGCCGACACGTTCTCGGCGAAACGCAGCACCGGACTTTGCTTGTGAAAGATCATCAGGAGCGGATGTTGGGCGAGCACATAGGGGAAAAACTTCGACGCGCTGTAGGTGGGATCGTTGGAGCCCACCGCCGCCAGGGCATCGGCCTTTCGCAGGTAGTACAACGAGTCGAAATACGACACGCGGTAACGGTGTTCCTGGACAAAATCCAGCACGCCCTCAGTCCGGGCAATCGGCAACGCCCAATCCCGCCCGAGCGGGGGCGGTGAGTAATCCGTGCCGATAAAGTGAAACCGCATCCGCGCCGCCTGCTCCGGCTGCTGCTCGTGGAAAAGTTTGAAGGCGCGAAACAGCACCGTCAGGGCCAGCGACATGTCCGGCCCGCACCGCCCCACATAAACATGATGAAAAAGGCCGTCGGCAAAATCGATCAACGGTCGGGACGGCCGGTGATCGCCCAGCGCCTGGAAATCTTCCTGGGCGGCCCCAAACGGCAGCAGCTTGACCCGGCTGGCATAGAACCACGGGTAATGATCGGCCAGCATGTCGCCGTAGGAATCGGACACCGCCACGATGCCCGCGGCCTCCCGCAGGGCATCGGGCTCAAGCCGGCCCGCCTGCCACTGGCTAAAGGCAAATTTCATCCATCCGCCCGGCGGGCTTGCGCCGGTGAGGTCATAGTAGTTGTTGATCCAGGGATCCTGGTAGTCGAGCACGTAGGGCAACCCGTATTTTCGCCGCCAGCGCGGCCCGAGTTGGAAGGCGCTGAACTGGGTGGTGCTGATGAACGCGAGATCGAATTGCTCGCCCGCCAGCAACCGCTCGCCCGCCCGGGTAAAGGCACGGCCGCACCGCCACCACAGGTTGCCCACGCCCGCCCAGCGGGTGTATCGTGGATGCAGGCCGCGGACCCGGATCACCCGGATATCCGCCGGGTAGGTCCGGCAGAGATGCTCGTCGATCACACCGCCTTCGATGGACTCCGGCGCGATGGCCAGCACGGTCGGCTCCCACCCGTGCTTCCGCAAATGCGGCAGGGCCAGGCGGACTCGCTGCATGTCCGGCGCGTTGATCGGCGGAAAATGAGGGGAAACGATGAGCAGTTTTTTCATGGGCCGGCCTGAGGCGCCAGGGGACATCAAAGTTGGCGATTGCACCTAGATCGAGTCGGAAAACCGCGGAACCTGCCGATCATTCACCGGCACCGGTCGGCAGGAAACCGCGAAGCACACCGAGATTCGGGGCGCGGGCGCAGAGGAATACATCTGCCTCCGTGACCTCCTTTGAACTCCGTGCCCTCTGCGACAAAATTCGTGTTCGGAAAAAGCACCATTCGTTGCCCCGCCGGTATTCGTGTCACTTTGCGTCCGTTCGCGGTTCAACTGCAGGGGGCCGGATTAGTTGACCACTTCGACCCAGA
>DATJPQ010000067.1:0-10666 GCA_035506315.1 Opitutaceae bacterium | reverse complement strand
CATGATTTCCCGCGGCGAATCCTGGGTATTGAACCGCATGGCCGCCACCATCCATCGCTACCCGCGCTACGAGGAAGGGGTGAAAGTGGTGACATGGTCCACGGGTATCCGCACCTGCAAGGGTTTTCGGGACTTCCGCCTCTATTGCGGCGACGAACTCGTCGCCGCGGCATCCTCGTTGTGGCTGTACGTCCACCTCAAAACGAAAATGCTTTCCCGCGTGCCGCCGGATGTCGCCGCCACGTTTCCCTCCCGACCGGGCGACGTGTTCCGCCCCGAGCTGGACAAGCTCAAGCTGAAGCCGCCCGCCGCCACCACCGCCGGGCAGGCCATCTCCGTCCGGTATTCCGACGTGGATGGCAACGGACACGTGAACAACACCGCGTACTTCGACTATCTGCAGACCGCCCTCCCGCGGAGCGGCGCCTCGCCGCGACCGCAGCAAATCGAAATCCAATTCCTCAAGGAAATCCCACCCACGGCGGAATCCGTCTCGGTCGCCCTGGAGGCCCGGGGACCTGCCATCGCCTTCGGCCTGTCCGGCCCGGAGGGCCTCTTCGCCCAAGGCCTGGCCGGCTGAAACTCGAACACGGATTTTTTTACAGGAGGTAACGGAGGAAATGGAGGGGAGTAACCACAGAGGGACACGGATGAACACAGATCAAATCGCTGAGCCGATCCTTGCGGATTTTTTCCGCGGATGGCGCTGATGGTCGCGGATTCTGAAACCCTCAATCCGCGTTTATCCGCGCTTGCCAGCCGTAGCCTTGGCGTAGGCTGGCGATCGGCGAAGAATCATTCTCTCTGCTCCCTACGCGGCCTCCTGTAAAATTCGCTGCCAGATCAGCTGGTCATCACCGGCTGGGCGCAGACGCGGCGGTACAGATCGATGTACTTCGGGACGATGATGTCGGCGGCGAAACGCTCGTGCGCCTGCACGCGGGCCGCCTGACCCAGCGCCGTCCGCAGCGCCGGATCCTTGATCAAGCGCTCAACCGCCTGCTGGAGCGCGTCGAGATCGCCAAACGGTACCAGCAGGCCCGTCACGCCCTCGTCCACCACCTCGGGGATGCCACCGGCCCGGGTCGCCACACTGGGACACCCGAAGCACATCCCTTCGAGGATGCTCAGGCAGAAACTCTCCACTTCCGACGTATAGAGTCCCACGTCGGCGGCCTGCAGGTAGTCTTCGATCGCGAGGACGTTTTCCCGGACGATCACCCGGTCCTCGAGACCGAGGCGACGAACGGCATCGACGTAAGGGGCAAACTCCGCCCCGGCGAGGATCACCAGCTTGAACGAGTCCCGCGGACGGAGGCGCGCCGCCGTTTCGAGCAGCAGATCGATGCGCTTCAGCGGACGAAGATTCGACATGTGCAGCAGCATGACCTCGCGGGTGAGGCCCAGCTCGCGCCGCACTTCGTCCCGCGAACGTCCCGCCGGTCGCGGCTGAAAGAAATTGTGGATCACATCGATCGGCTGATCCACCGCCAGCAGCCGCCGGGCCTCCCCCCGCAGCCACTCGGAAACCGTCGTGATCGCGTCCGAGCGCGATACCGCAAACCGGATCGCCTCCCCGTAGTGGGCGTCGCAACCGAGCAGCGTGGTGTCGGTGCCGTGCAGGGTCGTCACCACCCGCGGTTGCTGGTCGGGCGGCAGCATTGACCGGGCGAGGATGGCGGCCGTGGCGTGCGGCACGGCGTAATGCACGTGGAGCACATCGAGCCCGCAGTCGCGGCTCACCTCCGCCATCTTCACCGAGAGCGGCAGCGTGTAGTCGGGATATTTGAACAACGCATAGTCGTTGACCTGCACCGGATGGAAAAACAGGCGCGGCGCACCCGCCGGCATCCGGAAGGGGCGCTCGTAGCTGATGAAATGCACCTCATGCCCGCGCCGGGCCAGTTCCTCGCCCAACGCCGACGCCAGGATGCCGCTGCCGCCGACAGAGGGATAGCATGTGATGCCAATCTTGAGCGGCCGGTCGGAGATCATGTCAGAATCGACGCGCGGCCCCGCCCAGTTGTTCCAACGAATCGAAGCGGAGCGGGTCGTTGGGGAAGAGCGCCATCGCGTGCCCCACATTGCATCGCAGGCCGTACAGACGCGCCCGGGTCAGTTGCAGCTCGATGTAGCGGTGGGCCTGCGTCTGCGAAACATGCGCCGCCATCGCGGCCGTCCAGGCAGACAGTACCTCGGGAGCCGACACGTCGATCAGCACCCTCGCCAGGTTGGCGGGCTCCGCCTCGGGCGTGACGGCATAGAAAAGCAACTGCCCGATCGCATGCACTGGCTGGCGCTTCAATTCCTTGATGCGGCCGTAGCGGGCCAGCCGGGCGGCATCGCGCACCATGCGGCCGAGGGCGACGTGGTCCGGGTGCTGGTTCTCCACCACGCTTGGGGCGAGGGCAAAGCCCGGCCGTATGCGCCGGATAATGGCGGCCAGCTTGATCGTCCGCGCGACGCTCGCCTCAATGTGGGCGTCGCCGCCGAGGTCGACAAATTCCACTGTGGCACCGAGCAGTTTCGCCGCCCGCTTCGCCTCCCTGGCGCGCTGCGCCGGCGTGCCGTGCGTGGCGGCCTCGCCCCGCGAGCAGACAACGCAATGGACGGCCCGGCCGTCCTGCGCCTCGCTCGCGATCACGCCGCCGCAACCGAATTCGATGTCGTCGGGGTGCGCGCCGAAGGCCAGCAGCGGGGCGCGGTCAGGCAGGAAGGTCGGTGTAGGCTTCATCGGAACGGTCGATGGGATCTCGATTCACGTAAATGATCTCAGGAGCATCCTCGCGACGCAAGTAGGCTTGTTCGCCCGCACCGGCCACGTAGTGCGTGCAATGCACGACCGACTGCATCCAGCGCAGGCGGGTATCGCGCGTCGGGCTGATCTGCTCCTTGCCGAACGCGACCACGGGCAGATCGATGTACGTCTCGCCGCCCTCGTGCAACCGCAGGGCGCCCCCGGCGAAGCGGGCCCGCACGATTTCGCCGCCGTGCGGCAGGTCCACGAAATAGTCCCCGACGTCGCAGGCGGCACGCCGGACCGCCGGATCGCTCGAACGAACGACGCGGATGCCCTCGAGGAGGCCCATGCGCCGGTACATTTCGAGGCAGAAATCGGCGACAGTCGCCGCCGGATTGCCGCGGAAGGCCTCGACCCAGGGGGGCGCGACGTAGGCGGGGAGCTGCCGGGCGGTGTTGTCGCGCCAGCCGTTGGGCAGGCGTTTCAGGTGGAGCGGCGAAAACTTCCGCTGGAGCTTGTTCGCAAAGGCGAAATTCAACATGTGCGGCTCGCCGGTCTGGCGGTGACGCAGGATCGTCTGCGTCTCGCGCGGATCGTGATCGCTGTCGTGGCAGAAGAAAACGATCTCACCGCCGATTTCCGCCCGCAGCCGCCGCGCGGTGACGAACTTCGCATAGAGAAACCGCCGCGGGAAGAACCCGCACGGTTGCTGGCCGAAACAGATGACGGGGGCATTCATGCTGATCCGGAACAATTCAGTTTAACCACGAATGCACACGAATCGACACGAATGGAACGGACTTTGGCGGGGCTTATCCGAACCAACCACCAAACGGCGGGCCCGGAGGTTTCTCGCCCAATCTGTCTGACTATCCCGATATTCGCGTTCATTCGTGTCCATCCGTGGTTTCTAAATCTGAGAAATTTGGGAATCATCTGCGCGATTCGCGGGCAGAAAGGCCTGGATCACGAGACTCAGCACCACGCATGCCGCACAGCCGATGAGGTTGTCCCACAGGTAGGAAACAGGGAAATCCGGATGCGCCCAACGCGCAAAAAACAGCACGGTGGTCACGAGCAAGGAGACGAGCCCAGCGACAAAAACTGCGGTACCGCCCACCCGCTTCAGGAAAAACGCCACCAGAAAAAGTCCGAGCATCCCGGGATAGAAGATCGAAGCGATCATGTTGGCGTACTGGATCAGGTTTTCCGCCAGGTTTACCGTGAGGGCAACCCCAATGGCCGCGAGACCCCATAGCACGGTAAACCAGCGCGACGCGACCAGGCAGCGCGCGTCGTCGGCGTCGCGGCGCACCAGGTGGCGGTAGAGATCGACCGTCGTGGCCGAGGCCAGCGCGTTCAGTTCCGCCGATTTCGAGTTGAGCGTGGCCGCGAAGAACACCGTCACGAGCAGGCCGATGAGGCCGTGCGGCAGATGATCGAGGATGAACGTGATGAAGACGTAGTCGGTGTCGGCCTGTGGCGCGTGCGGATCGTCCTCGCGCAACACCCGTTTCACGTCGACGCGGAGGGCCTCGCCGCGCGCATGGGCCGCGAGCGCCGCGGTGTGCGCGGCCTCGGCGGCCGCCCGGTCGCCGGCATGCCGCGCGGCGAGCCACCGGTCGATCTGCTGTTGTTTTTCCGCCTGCGCCGTGGCGTAGTCGGCCTCGAGGTGGCGAAGTTTGTCGCCGGCCGCGCCCTGCGCCGCATGCTGCCACGCGGATTGGTTGAAGAACACCGGCGGGCGCTCGAACTGGTAAAAGACAAAAATCGACGCGCCGAGCAGCAGGATGCAGAACTGCATCGGGATCTTGAGAATCGCGTTGAACATCAATCCCAGCCGGCTCTCGCGCAACGACCCGCCGCCGAGGTAACGCTGCACCTGCGACTGGTCGGCGCCGAAATACGACAACTGCAGAAACAGTCCGCCGATGAGGCCCGACCACAGGGTGTAGCGCGGCGCCAGGCTCGGCGTCGGATCGACGGCCTTCAGCTTGTCGAAACCGCCGGCCACCGTCAGCGCGTCGCCGAGCGAGAGCGACGCGGGCAGTCTGGCCAGCAGCACGAAAAATGCCGTGACCATCCCCGCGGCGATCACCGCGAACTGGTATTTTTGCGTGAGACTCACCGCCGCGCTGCCGCCGACCGCAGTATAGACGATGACGACCAGGCCGCTCGCCACGATGGTGAGGTGGAGCGACCAGCCGAAGACCGTGGAGAGCACGATCGCCGGCGCATAGATCGTCAGGCCGGCGCCGATTCCGCGTTGCAGGAGAAACAGTGCCGTGCCAAGCAGGCGCGTCTTCTGGTCGAAGCGCCGGCCGAGATATTCGTAGGCCGTGTAAACGTTGAGCCCGCGGAAAATCGGCAGGAAAACAACCGCGATGACAAGCAACGCGAGCGGAGCGCCGAAATAGTTCTGCACGAAACCGAGCCCGTCCTGGTAGCCCTGGCCCGGGGTGGAGAGAAACGTCGTCGCACTGGCCTGCGTGGCCATCACCGACACACCGATGGTGAACCAGCCGGCATTGGTGGCGCCCGTGAGATACGTGCGGAGGTCGCTCCGGCCCCGCGTGCACCACGTGCCGTAGGCGGCGATGCCGAGCAGCGTGCCGATGAGGACGAGGTAATCGAGCGCGTTCACGAAAACTTTCCCGTCAACAGCGCCAGCAGCGCGATCCACAACGCATAAATTCCGAGCACGAAGGCATAAACCCCGCGCCACGTGCGGAAGCCCGGGAGGCCGGGGGACTCTTCCGATGCACTGAGTGCAGCCGCCGCCGTCAGGCGGCGGTCCGGCCCGGAACCAGCCTCGTCACCTCGGCTGCTACGGGCATCACGCAGACCGGAGCTTGGGATATCCTCGGGCGGCTTCATTCAAGGTAGGGCGCGTTATCCTTAACGCGCCACCGCTGCCGGGGAGTTCCGAAACGGCGGGTTAGGGATAACCCGCCCTACCTGTGAAAGTTTCATTTTCCAAGTGAAATCAGATTGGCGAAAAGGCGATACGCGCCCGGCACGCCGGCGGGCAACTGCCGGAAGAACGCCAGTCCGGTGTAAACGAAATATCCCTGGCCATGCTTTGCGATCAACAACCCGCTCTTGAGCGGCGCTTCGCCGGGATCGCCGCACGCGAGGATGGGCGTGAAGTGATCGTCCCATCGGTCGGGGAAATACACGCCGCGCTCCTGCACCCAACCGGCAAAATCCTCCGCCGTGATCTTGTTCGGCACGTTCAGGGCCGGATGGTCCGGCGCGAGGAAGGTGACGGCGGCATCCTCGTCCGTCACGCGGTCATTCGACAGGCGCAGGCTGTACGGTGCGAGCTGCTCGGTCTTCAGGTCGCGACCCGGCCGGTTGTATTGCGCGACGACCGTGCCGCCGCCCTCGACGTAGGCAAACAGCGCCGGCAGCCCCGGCACCAGGTCGGTGCGGACGTTGAACGCACGCACGCCGAGCACCACCGCATCGAAGTTCTTCAACCGCTCCGCCGTCAGGTCGGCACCGGTCAACTCGGCGACGGCATAGCCCAGGTGGGTGAGCGCATGGGCGATGTCGTCGCCCGCACCGGGGAGATAGCCGACATTTTTCCCCCGGGTAGCTACTTCGAGGCTGACCGCCTTGATGTGCGCCGTCGGCTGGAGGAGCTGGAACGGAATGTGGTCGTAGCGGATTTCCTTGCGACCGGTGCGGCATCGAAAACCACCGACGTCGGCCACCGCGCCGAGCACGGCGGTCGCCGGCCGGGCCGGCGCCGTGAGCGAGAATTCGAGCCGCGTCTTGTCGCCGGCCTGCGCCAGCGTGAACTTTGCGGTGGCAGGCGTCACCTGCCAGTCCGCCGGCACTTCGAGCTGCATCGTGCCGGACAAACCGGGCCGGCCGGCGGTGACATCCACCGCGATGGGACGCCTCGCGCCGGGCGCGAAGAGCTCGACGTTGTTCATGAAGCTGATCGAAACCGGCGGAATTACGTCGAGGTGGCGGCGGATTTCGCCCTTGGCCGGATCGAGGCTGACCTGCCACGGTTGATCGGCCACCACGAGCGACTGGCCTCCGACCTCGAAGACAAATTCCACGGGAAACGCCGGCGGATTTTCCGGCAGACCGATCAATTTCGTTTCATCGACGCGCGCCATTCCCGTGGTACCTTCCTCGCGCAGCCAGTAAGGCTGGCTCAGGGGGGTGCCGGCGGGGAGGGTCGGCGTGGCCTCACGGACGGAGGGCTGACCGGCGGCGAGCGCGATCCCGACTTTCTGCTCCATCTGGGCGGCCGGATAACGCACGGCGATCCAGCGCACCGGCACACCAGCCCGCACCTTCACGGTGTGGCGCAGGCTGAGGGTCTCACCCGGCACGGCCTCGGCGGCAGGCACCGTCGTATCGACCGTCAGGCCGAGGCAGGTTTCGAGGATGCGATCCAGCTGGGCACGCTTGTCGGCCACGACCGGGTCGGCGGGCAGCGCCGCGAGCTTCGCGCGCAAGACGAGCAAAGCCGGGATGTTCGCGGCAAGATCGTCGGCCTGGAACTGCGCGATGGCCGCATCGGCGAGCGTGGCGATTTCTGCCCCGCCGGGAAACCGCGTCCATGTTGTATCGATGCCGTCGAAGATGTCGCCGGTGGCCGGCGCGCCATCGAGCAGTATGAACGTTTCCTGACGCGGGCCGCTGACCCCGCCACCGCCGGGACCAAACCCGCCGCCAAAGCCCTGCGTTTTATGCATATTGCGGCTGCGCGACGCGATGGAGCCGAAGCTTTCGCCGGTCACCGGATCGTTGCCGCCTATTTCCAGGCGGAACTCGGCCGGGCGGTTGGGCGAAGTGGTGCCAGGGGCACGTCCGGGCGGACCGAAGATGCCGTTTTGCAGGATACGTTTCGGCTGCCACGGAGAGAGGCCGTCCTTGAACTGCTCGGGAAACGCCGCCGGATCGCCGGCCAGTTTGAACGCCTCGATCGCGAGGATGGCTGACGCCGTGTGGTGGCCGTGCGTGCCACCCGCCGTCGGCGAAAATCGTGTGATCATGACGTCGGGCCGGAAAGTGCGGATAACGCGCACGATGTCCGACACGACCTGCTGCCGGTCCCAGATGGCGAGGGTTTCGGTCGCTGTTTTGGAAAATCCGAAGTCGAGTGCGCGCGTGAAAAACTGCCTGCCGCCATCGAGGCGGCGTGCGGCGAGCAGCTCCTGCGTGCGGGCCACGCCGAGCTCGGAACCGAATTCCGGCCCAAGCACGTTCTGGCCGCCGTCGCCGCGATTGAGCGAAAGGTAGGCGGTACGGACGCCGCGACCGCGGGACAGATAAGTAATGAGCTGTGTGTTCTCGTCGTCCGGGTGCGCCGCGACGTAGAGCACGCTGCCGAGCTCGCGGAAGCTGCGCAGATCCCCCAGCACTGGCGAGATCAGCCCGGTTGGCGCGGGGGCGACCGCAGGCGCCGGCGGCGGAGATTCAGCGGCGCCGGCCGCCAGCGCCAGCCAAAGAATACCAGAGAGGGATGACGGGAATTTCATACGGCGGATGGAAAGAAAAAAACGGCCGCAACCGGACCCTTTAAGTCACTTATCCGAGAAATCCCATGCAATTTGCGCAAGATTACGTAAATTCGAAATCCGAAACTCGAATTTCGAAACAAATCGAAAATCCGAACGCAGATAAAATTCAAACCTCCGGCGTCCAGACCGTTTCTTTTCGAGTTTTCCACTGCCATATCGTTTCGGATTTCGAGATTCGTTATTCGGATTTCCCGGCGAAATTTTTGGT
The DNA here is from genome assembly GCA_035506315.1 of Opitutaceae bacterium. Taxonomy (GTDB): domain Bacteria; phylum Verrucomicrobiota; class Verrucomicrobiia; order Opitutales; family Opitutaceae; genus MWDT01. The sequence continues at coordinate 2,169 of DATJPQ010000067.1, read as the reverse complement.
TACGGCTTTGCCGGGTTGCGGTGCGACCGGGAAAAGCAGAGGAAGTCAGCGGGACCACGCGACTATTTTTTGACGGCAAACGGCACCGAATACTGCGTGTTCTCCCACTGCAGCTTCAGGATTTCGCCACCGCCGGCCGGATCGGCCTCGATGACGATCGTGAACTGGTCCACGGCCTTCTCCAGCGGGTCCTTCTTCAGGTCGATCCGGGCCAGCTCATTGGCCTCCGTGGTCTTGCTATAACCATATCCCCACTGGCCGACCTGTTTATTGACGATCAGTTTTGCCGACCCGTCGGTGGCCGGAAGGGCGTAAAGCGTGAAGGCACCGGCAGGAATATCCACGCCGCCCATGACGAGCGGTTGCTTGGTGACAAGCAGGGTAGCCTCGTCGGCCCCCACGCGCCAGACCTGGTCGAACGGCACGAGGCCGCCCCAGATTTTGCGCGGCTGGCCACTCTTGGGATCCTTCATGTAGGGGCGACCGTACACGATCATGACGCTGCTATAGGTGCCGCCCTCTTTAATGAAGGCGGTGAACGTCTCGTGCGGGCTCGTACGGGTTTGGCGGGTCAGCGTGACCTGGGGTGCGGCCGGAGGCGGAGCAGCAGGTGCCGGCGAGGCCATTTGGGCGGCCAGCGAGGAAACGCCAATGAAGGCGGCGACGGCGACGAACAGGGCGGATCTGGACAGATGCATGATGGTTTTCTTCGATGATTTGGGGGACCCTTAGAACCTTCGAATCCCGGGGACTTGTAACGTGTGGCGAGAAAGCGCCGCGGCGGGTGATCCCGCCAATCGGTCAACCGGTGAAGGTCTTCAATTGGCAGGATCGCCGGGATCTAGGCTGGATTCTCGTTCGACTCGGACGCCATACATTGTCGTGAAGCGTCCAAGTGTGACACGAATTCGCGCACCGAGACCACCCCATCATTGCAGGCTGGCGATCAGCGTCTCGTTTAACCGGGTATATTCTCCCTTCGCCGGGCCGGTTTCCTTGGAGGCGAGTTCGATCGACTTCCGGGCCGTGGCGATCGCCGCGGCCTTGTCACCCTGCTTGGCGAGCAGCCGGGCCTTGTGGTAAAGCATGTAGTATGCGTTGGGATTTTCGGCCAGAGCAGCATCCATCCACTGGGCGGCCTTGGTCAGGTCGAGGTTGTGATCGAGGTAAAACATCGCGGCTGGAAAATACGGCTTTTTGCCGTCGGCGGCCATCGCGGCGTCAATCTGAGCGACGAGTGCACTGGTGATATCCACTTCCAGTTTCACCGGCACGCGCGTTTTTTCCCAGGTGAGGTTGAGCGTGGCGGACTCATCCCGAATGTCGTTCACGTCGATCGTGAACGTCTCGACGGATTCGGCGAGCGTGACGGGCGTGACCTTCACGCGCAGGACGTCGTCCTTGGGATCATATTGATAGGCGCCCCATTGTTTGGCGATTTTGTTCAGGATCACGGTCCATTCTTCGCGGCCGGGGATGGTGAAGAGCCCATAGGTACCGGCGGGAACCTCGGTGCCGTTGAATTTCACCGGCGTGCTGAAGACGATCTTCGTCGCGGAATTTGCCCCGGTGCGCCAGACCTGGTCGAAGGGTTCAAGTCCACCGAAGATCGTACGGCCCTTCACCCCGGGTCTTGAATAGACGATTTCGATGTCCGTGAGCCCGACGCGCTGCTTGAGCGTGGCGGCAGGACTGGGGGCGGGAAATTCGATTCTGGGAGCTGGAGCCGCGGGTGGGGCTTTGGGGGCTGGAGCGGACGGGGTGGACTGGTTCTGAGTCTGGGCCAATGACCCGACGGCGAGAATCAAGGCAACAACAACGGACAGGCTGGTACGCATCATGGGTGTGGTGGTTGAAAAAGAGCGCAAGTTTAGGAGGAGACGCCACGAGAGTCAAAAAGGAGTCGGCAAAAACCGGAAACGGGTGGGCCGAAACACGGCATATAACCAATTAACCCCAGCCAAGGACCATGCCCTTCAATTTCCCGCCTTGTCTTTTCAACTCAGAAAACACGGTTTGACCTAGCACGGCAGAGCCGCAACCAAAGCAACGGAGTTGAGACCCAGGGCAAACAGAGATTTCGGTCGAGGGCACAGAGGAATACATCTACCTCCGTGAGCTCCTGCGAACTCTGTGGCCTCTGTGACGAGATCGATCTGCGAAATTCAG
>DATJPQ010000066.1:0-4255 GCA_035506315.1 Opitutaceae bacterium | reverse complement strand
CCAAGTTGCATAATTCGCTAGCGCGAAAGGCGCTTTTGAGGCACGTTGGGGCATGTTTGATCCCGTTGAAAAACTGAAGGAGTTTATCCGTTATCCGAGCATTTCGACCGATTCGCATTTCCAGGAAGGCATGCGAGGGGCGCGGGAATTCGTGACCGATCTGCTGAGCTCGCTCGGCTTTGCCGTGGAGGTGGTGCCGACGAAGCTTCATCCCATCATCCTCGCCCGGCTGGGCGGCGATCCGGGTTGGCCCCATGTGATCATCTACGGGCATTACGACGTGCAGCCGGCCGATCCCCTCAACCTCTGGCAGACGGCACCGTTCGAACCGACCGAGCGCAACGGCCGCCTCTACGGGCGTGGCGCGGCCGACAACAAGGGACCGCTCATGGTGCATATCTCGGCCGTGGCCCGGTTACTCGCGCAGGACCCCCGGATACCGCTGCGCATCACCTTCATGATCGAGGGCGAGGAGGAGATGGGCAGTCCGAGTTTCCCGGCGTTTCTCAAGCAGCACCAAGGCGAGCTGCGCCAGGCTGACCTGGTTTATCTTTCCGACACGGGCATCGTCAGTGAGCAGCAGGTCACGGTCACGTGCGGGCTGCGCGGCCTCATGCTCTGCGATGTGGAGGTCACGGCGGCCAAGAGCGACCTGCACTCCGGGTTGCATGGCGGCGTGCTGCGCAATCCCATCCAGGCGGTGGCGGAGTTGTGCGCCTCGCTGCACACGCCGGACGGCCGGGTGAATATCGAGGGATTTTACGACGACGTGCTCGACGTCGAGCCGTGGGAACGCGCGGAGCTCGCGAAGCTGGGCCAGAGCGAGCAGCAATACCGCGAATTTCTCGGCGTGCCCGCTTTTCACGTCCCGCCCGGCTATACGCCCTTCGAGGCGGTGCGGTTCCTGCCGACGCTGGAATTCAACGGCATCGGCGGCGGCTATCAGGGCGAGGGCACCAAGACCGTCATTCCGAGCAAGGCTTTCGTGAAGATCAGCTGTCGCCTGGTGGCCAACCAGACACCGGAAAAAATCCGCGAGCTCGTCTATCGGACGATTCGCGAACGGATGCCGAAGGATGTTTCCTTCCGCATCATCGACGAGCACCAGGGCACGCCTTACATCGTCGTACCGCCGGACCGGTCGAATACGCCGGCCAACCAGCCGCCCCTGCTGGCGAAGGCCTTCCGGGCGGTGGACACGGCGGTGACGGAGGTCTTCGGGCGAAAACCGCTGTACCTGCGCGAGGGCGGCAGCGTGCCGATCATCGGCGACATCAAGCGCGTGCTCGGGCTCGATTCGGTGATGCTGGGCCTCTTCCTGCCCGAGGACAACCTGCACGCGCCCAACGAGAGTTTCAATTTGAGCGTGATGCGCAAGGGCATCGCCGCCTCGGAAAAGATCCTCGCAACGCTGGCGGGGAAATAGAGCGGGATCGTAGAGCCGCCCGCGTTTTGTGGGCCAGACGCTGGTCGGGCTTCGCCGGTCGATGGGTGTAGCTGCGAGCGCCAGCGAGTGGAGCAGATGACCACTCGCTGGCGCTCGCGGCCACAGAAGCTCCCTGTGGGAAGGGCGCAGCAAGACTGCGCCCCTCTCATCGGCCACGAAAAAGCCCCGGATTTCTCCGGGGCTTGGGTGAAAAGGGAACGCGTTGGGCGCGCCGTTATTTCTTCAAAATCACGAGGTCGACGCGACGATCTTTGCCCATCTGCTCCTCGGTACCGTTTTTGACGGCGTCAAGGCTGCCCTTGGAGAGCGTTTCGAGTCTCTTGGCATCCACGCCCAGCTTGAGCACATATTGCTTGGAGGCGCTCGCCCGGCGATCGCCGAGGCCCAGATTGTACTCAGCCGTGCCGCGCCAGTCGCAGTGACCTTCGAGCAGCAGGCGGTGCGAGGGATTCTTCTTCAGGTAATCGACCGCTGCCTCGAGCTTGGCCCGCTCGCCTTGCTTGATGGCCGATTTGTCGAAGTCGAAATAAACCGGCTGCAGCAGGCCGCGGATCGTGAACTCATCCTCAAGCACTCCGTCGCCACGCGGCTGGAGCTGGGAGTTCTGGTCGACCGTCGTCGGCGTCTCCACCGCGATGGGCGTGACCGTGCCGCCGGTTTGCGGACCGAGCACGGTCTGATCGGGCGACGGACGCACCGGCTTTTTGGTGCAGCCGGAGAGGACGAGCGCGGCGGCCACGAATGCGAGCGTAAACAACTTCACGGTAATTTTCATGAGAAAATGGATCGAGTAATGGGCGGTTTATTGGTCAAGAGCCCGGGCGCGGCAAGAATTTATTGACCCAGGGCAGGCGGGGGGGACGCCGCGGGGCGCGTGCGGTGTCCGGGCCGGCTAGTTGAGCTTCTTGGGCTCGACCAGGCCGATTTCGAGCGCGTAGCGGGTGAGGCTCGCCACGTCATGGAGGTTGAGCTTGCGCATGAGGTTGGTGCGATGGTTGTCGACTGTCTTCACGCTGATGCCGAGTTTGACGGCGATTTCCTTCGTGCTGTGGCTTTCGGCCACCAGCTGCAAAACCTCGCGCTCGCGGTCCGTGAGAAAATCGGGCGCACTGCTCGCGTTGGGGTTGGCCACGACGTTGCGCAGCAGCGCCGCCACCGCCGGTCCAAAGTAGGTGCCGCCGTTGGCGACGGTTTCGAGGCCCTTCTTGAACTCGAACAGCCCGGCCGTCTTTTCGACGAAACCATGGGCCCCGGCCTCGAGCATCTCGCGCACCAGCACGGGATTTTCGTGGCCCGAGAAAACCAGCACGCGGACATTCTTGAGTTGCTTGGAAAGCCGGCGCAGAAGATCGACGCCGTTCAACCCGGGCAGTTTGGCGTCGAGCACGAGCAGATCGGGCTTCACCTCCAGGCAGAGCGCCAGGGCGCTCTGGCCATCGCCCGACTCGCCGACGAGCTTGTAGTTGGGGTCCAGGCGGAGGATTTCCGCCAGCATCTCGCGGATGGCGGTCTGATCTTCGATGATGACGAGGCGCTTCATTTCAATGGGAGGTAAGGTCGGTAAGTATCTGCGCCATTTCAATAATGGAAACTACAAAGTGCAGCTTTGCCCAAACGGGTAAATTCCTCCATTAACGGGAAAAGACCCGGCTTTTGCGCCGAAGTAAAGCGTCATCAATCTCCTCCGCCGTCATGCACACGAACGCCCTCCGCCTGCTCGCTTTCGCCGGTACCCTGGGCGCCGGGCTGGGCCTCGGCAGCTGTGCGACGACGGCGCCGACCGGCGCGCCGCCGCCGGCCCAGCCGGTGCCGGCGGCCAATGTCCAGAAGGTCCAGGCGTGGAAAGACGCCGAAATGCTGGCGGCACGCGACCCGGGACGCACCGCGCTGGTCGGCGGCGGCACGTCGATGAACCCTGTTTATGGGGACAACACGATGCTCGTGGCCGTGCCGATCGACTTCAAGGATCTCAAGGCCGGGATGTACGTCGTTTACCTCAACCGTTACAACCGCCGTGTGGCGCACCGGCTGGTCGCGAAAGAGGGCAAAGGCTGGCGGGCCCAGGGACTCAACAATCCCGAGGAGGACAACGATCTGGTCACGCCGGAAAATCTCATCGGCGTGATCTACGCCAGCCTGACGCACGAGGAAGAGGGACACTAAGAAAACAGGATTCCGCGGAGATCCTGGTGGGTCGACCGGGACTCGAACCCGGAACCAACGACTTAAAAGGACGCTGCTCTACCATTGAGCTATCGACCCAAGCCAAGGACTTGCTCCAACTCTTCGAGCCAGGAGCGGGCGGTATTACGCGCGGCTTCAGGTCGCGGGCAAGCGGAAATTGCTCAGGCGAAGGGCGCGTGGGAAACGCCGATTTTATCCAGGAACCGCCGGATGGTGCCGTGTCGCGGCTGGAGGTGCGACGGAATCTGGTCCAGGTGACCCTGCTGGATCGCCAGCCGTCCCACCGTCATGCCGACATAATTGCGGGTATTGAGCATCGCGTCGGAGAGGAGGGCGACCGGCACCTGGTCGAGATGACCTTCGGAGGCGGCGGCGTGCAGCGGGGTGTCGCCGTTGTCGTTGCGCGTCAGGAGCAGATCGGACGTGAGAATTTCCTGGGGCAGTTGGGCCAGCTGTCCGGTCTCGGCGGCGGCGTGGATGGCGGTGAAACCCGTTTTGCTGGCGATGATGAGATTGCGATGCGTCAGGCGCGCAGGCGGAATTTGGGCCAGATGCCCTGAGATGGCGGCGGCGTGGAAAACCGTGTCGCCCGCGGTGGTCGTCTCAAGCAGCGCTTCGTCGGTG
>DATJPQ010000065.1:0-5346 GCA_035506315.1 Opitutaceae bacterium | reverse complement strand
TCCACCTGCAGAATGTAACCGCGGAGGTATTCGCTTTCCGCCATGGTCGCGAGCACCGGATGGTCCGGCGGCTGGTGGCACCATTCCAGCACCTGCAGGCGGCGTTTCGTGTCGGCGGCGGCCGCGGCGAGCACGCCGCGCAGCTCGGCGTCCTGCATGTGATGCGAACACGTATATGTCGCCAGGATACCGCCGGGGGCCAGGCGCTGGATCGCCCGGAGATTGATCTCTTTGTAGCCGCGCAGCGCGCCAGCGAGGGCGGATTTCGATTTCGCGAACGGCGGCGGATCGAGGATGATCACGTCCCAGGGCGGCTCGGTCGCGCGAACCGGGGCGTTGAACCAGTCGAAGACGTTCGCCCCGACAAACTCGGCCCGGAGGCCGTTGCGCTCCGCGTTGCGGCGCGCGGCGATCACGGCATCCTCAGCGCTGTCGAGCCCGAGCACGCGAGTCGCGCCGGCACGGGCGGCGTGCAGGGCGAAGGAACCCTGGTTGCAGAAGGCGTCGAGCACCTGTTTGCCCCCGCAATACCGGGCCACGGCGCCATGCTGTGCGCGCTGATCGAGATAAAACCCGGTTTTTTGCCCCTGCTGAAGATCCAGCCAGTATTCGATGCCATCGATCCGCAGCCAGCGCGGCGTCCAATTCCGGCCGGAGCGAGTGTGCACCTCCATGGGCAGGCCCTCCAGCCGGCGGATGGTGGCATCGTTGCGATAGACGATCTCGGCCGGCCGGAGCAGTTCCTGCAGCGCGTCCTCGATCAAAGCGGCGCGCTGCTCCATCGCCAACGTCTGGATCTGCACGACCAGGGTATCGTCGAACTGGTCGACCACCACCCCCGGCAGGTCATCGGACTCGGACCAGACGAGCCGGCGCACCAGAACCGACGAGGGATCACCACTGGCGGCGGACCGGCGCGCGAGTGCCCGCTGGAGCGCGGCATGAATGAACGGACCGTCGAGCGCCACCCGTTCGTCGCTGAATCGGCGGAAGACGATTTGCGAGCGACTGTTGTAGATGCCGGTGCCCAGAAACCGGCCGCGGCGGTCGCGGCATTCCACGGCCCCGCCGTCGTGGCTGGCCGGGAGCAGAGCCTCCACCTCGTTCGCGAACACCCAAGGGTGGCCGGAGAGGATACGGGCGGGGGCGTTGGTTTTGAGCTTGAGCGCGGGTGCCGGCATTACGACGACTCAACGCGACCGGCCACGACGGCGGAAGCTCAAAGTGAGCTTATTTGAGCTCTTCGTCGGGGAGCAGCGGAATATGCTCCCGGCGACGTCGCTCGGCATCGGTGCAGGGCAAAGCCATGGCCAGGGCGACAATCGCTAAAAGCGCGCCGAGCAAAGTAAGCATGCAAAGCATGGGCAAAAACAGACTGTTGGGTTGGGGGGGCTGACGAGAAAGCTTACTGGTGCGAGGTCGCGCGGACTCAACCGATCCGAACCTCCGAAGGGAAGCAGAATTTTTGCCCGGCGATTGTCGCCGTTGTCGAAGAGCGAGATGTGTCTTTTGTCGTCGGCACCCGGATCGCTCCCGGCCAGGGTGACGACCGCTGCGATCGCCCGCGGCGTCCCACCTGCCACCGGCGGACCGTGTCGTATCAAGATTATTGACACACGGTGACAACGGCTGGAAGAGCGGCCCGGGCGGCCGAAATCCTGCTTTCTCCCGGCGTGCCCCGATCTTATGGGCCAAATAAGCGCATCGTTACACTGTGACCGTGGCATGTTTCCTCCTCGATTTTCATTGCGTCGACGATGTCCTTGTACTCATCCCACGATAAAGTTTCGCGATTTGCTTTGTCCCTTTTGCTGCTGAATTCGTCCCCAGGTTTCCTTCCCCCACCCTAACCGTTCGGATTCCTATTCCCCCAGGAGGCCCAACCATGAGTACTTGCACCTGTGTCGAGCAGACGAGTGAGGCTGACCTGCTCGCCCGCCTCGACGAGGCGATCGCCGAGAAACGCCACCTGCCCGGCGCCCTCATTCCAGTGCTGCAAATCGCCCAGGGTATCTTCGGCTACCTGCCGGAGTCCGCGCTCAAGCGCATCAGCCAGGGGCTCGGCCTGTCCTACAGCGAGGTGGCGGGCGTGGTGGGATTCTACAGTTTCTTCTCCACGACCCCGCGGGGCCGCCACACCATCCGCGTCTGTCTCGGCACCGCCTGCTACGTGCGCGGCGGCAAGCGCGTGCTGGAAACGTTCAAGCAGTCCCTCGGGGTCGACGTCGGCCAGACGACGCCGAACCGGCAATTCTCGCTCGAAGTGGCGCGCTGCCTCGGCGCCTGCGGCATCGCCCCGGCCTGCCTGGTGGACAACACCGTCCACCAAAGCATCAAACCGAACAACGTTCCCACGATTCTCCACAGCTACGAGTAGGTCCTCCATTGTTGCGACTTATCTGACAGGGAAACATTACCATGCCCAAGGTCACTAGCATCAACCTGTGCGCTGGCGCCGGCTGCGTCGCGGCCGGATCGTCGGCCCTCGGCACCGCGCTCAAGGAAGCTCTCGCGAAACGCGGCCTCACCCGGGTGAGCGTCGTGGAGACCGGTTGTCTGGGTCCTTGTTGCGGCGGTCCGGTGCTCATTTGCCAGCCCGAGGGAATCCTCTACCAGAAGGTCGCCCTCGCCGACGTGGACGAAATCGTCGAAAAGACGGTGCTGGGCGGCGAAGTGATCGAGCGCCTGGTCTGGCGCAAGGCCGAGACCGGCGAGCCGCTGGTGCGCACCGGGGACAATCCCTTTTTCACCCGCCAGGTCAAAATCGCCCTGCGCAACTGCGGCGTCATCGATCCTCTGAAGATCGAGGATTATCTGGCCCATGGCGGCTATGTGGCCCTGCGTCAGGCCTTGACCGCGATGACCCCGGAGCAGGTGGTGAGCGTGGTGCAGGACTCGGGTTTGCGCGGGCGCGGCGGCGCCGGCTTCCCCACCGGCCTCAAATGGGAGCTCTGCCGCAAGGCCAAGGGCGACGTGAAGTACGTGCTCTGCAACGGCGACGAGGGCGACCCGGGCGCGTTCATGGACCGCAGCCTGCTCGAGGGTGATCCGCACAGCGTAATCGAGGCCATGGCCATCGCCGGCTATGCCATTGGCAGCACACAGGGCTACGCCTACGTGCGCGCCGAATATCCGCTCGCCGTCGAACGCCTCGGCATCGCCATCGTCCAGGCCCGGAAACACGGTTTTCTCGGCACCAACATCCTCGGCACCGGTTTCGCGTTCGACATCGAGATCCGCATGGGCTCGGGCGCCTTCGTGTGCGGTGAAGAAACCGCGTTGATGACCTCGATCGAAGGCAGGCGCGGCGAGCCGCGACCGCGGCCGCCCTTCCCCGCCCAGGCCGGACTGTGGGGCAAGCCGAGCCTGCTCAACAACGTCGAGACCTACGCCAACATTCCTGTCATCCTCACCCGGGGCGCGGCGTGGTATGCCTCCTACGGCACCAAAAAATCGGCCGGCACCAAGGTCTTCGCGCTCGCCGGAACGGTGCGCAACACCGGCCTCGTGGAAATCCCGATCGGCACGCCGTTGGGCGACATCATCTACGAGCTGGGCGGCGGCATCCCCCGCGGCAAGAAGTTCAAGGCGGCCCAGCTCGGCGGTCCCTCGGGCGGCTGCATCCCGCGCCAGCACCTCAACGTGCCGGTCGATTACGAGTCGTTGCAGGAGCTCGGCGCCATCATGGGTTCGGGCGGCCTCATCGTCATGGACGAGGACACCTGCATGGTGGACATGGCCCGGTTCTTCCTCGATTTCGTGCAGGACGAGTCCTGCGGCAAGTGCCCGCCCTGTCGCATCGGCACCAAGCGCATGCTCGAGATCGTCAACCGCATTTGCGACGGCCGTGGCGTGGAGGGCGACATCGAGCGGCTCGAGGAACTCGGCCGCATCATCAAGGAAACCTCGTTGTGCGGACTGGGGCAGACCGCGCCCAACCCGGTGCTTTCCACGATCCGCTATTTCCGCGCCGAGTACGAGGCGCACATCCGGGAGAAACGCTGCCCCGCCGGCGTCTGCCCGAATCTGGTGCGCGCGCCCTGCCAGAGCGCCTGCCCGGCCAACGTCGATGTGCCCGGCTTCATCGCGTTGGTGGGCCAGAAACGCATCGCCGAGGCCCTGCGCCTGCATCGTGAACGCAACCCGTTCGCCGCGGTGTGCGCCCGCGTCTGCTTCCATACCTGCGAGGACAAGTGCCGCCGCGGGATGGTCGACGAGGCGCTGTCGATCCGTGGCGTGAAGCGCTTCATGGTCGACGAGGAGGTCACCACCCAGCTGCCCGAGGTGCGCCCGAATGCCACCAACGCCGCGCGCAAGATCGCCATCGTCGGCGCCGGTCCGGCCGGCCTTTCGTGCGCCTACTTCCTCGCCCGCCTCGGCTACCGGCCACGCGTGTTCGAGGGCGAATCGCGCCCCGGCGGCATGCCGGTGCAGACCATCCCCGCGTACCGCCTGCCCCGGGAAATCCTTTCCCTCGAGGTGCGCATGATCGAGCGCATGGGCGTGACGATCGAAACCAATCAACGTCTCGGTCGCGATTTCACGCTCCAAGGCCTGCGCGACCAGGGTTACGAGACGGTCTTCCTGGGTGTAGGCGCCCCCGCCGGCATGCACCTGGGCGTGCCGGGCGAGGATGCCGCCGGCGTGGACGACGCCATCCGCTTCCTGCGCGAATACAACATCCGCGGTTCCGCGCCCATCGGCAACGATGTCGTGGTGGTGGGCGGCGGCAACGCCGCCATCGATACCGCGCGCTCGGCCATCCGGCTCGGCGCCCGCTCGGTCACGGTGCTCTACCGGCGCACCCGCGAGGAGATGCCGGCCTATGCCGAGGAAATCGAGGAGGCCGAGCACGAGGGCGTGGTGATCAAGGTGCTCACCGCCCCCGTCGAGATTGTCGCCAAGCGCGGCCGGGTGTGCGGCGTGAAGTGCCAGACCATGACACTGGGCGAGTTCGACCGCAGCGGCCGACGCCGGCCCCAGGCCGCAACCGAGGAACCCTTTGTCGTGCCCGCCGACCAGGTCATCACCGCCATCGGGCAGCAGCTGGAACCCGCGGCGATCCTCGACGGCCTGCCGGTGGCTCTAAACAAGGACGGTTTCATCGCCGCCGATTCGATCACGGGGCGCACCTCGCTCGACTGGCTCTATAGCGGCGGCGACGCCGCGCTGGGGCCGTCGTCGGTGGTCGAGGCGGTCGCCGGTGGCGAACGCGCTGCCGTGGCGATCGACGCCCAGCTCACCGGCGCCGAACACGCCTTCTGGCGCCAGGACAAGCCGTGCGACGTGCCTTTCGACTCGAACGCCGATCCGGTGAAGTACCCGCGGGCCAAGATGGGGCTGCTG
>DATJPQ010000064.1:0-7517 GCA_035506315.1 Opitutaceae bacterium | reverse complement strand
GATTGCCGTCGCCAGATTCCACGGCTCCCCGTCGACCGTCACGAGGTGTTCGTAGTGGGAGATCAACAGAATGGAATTGCGCGTGGTCACACCGAAAAGCGTCACAAAGCCCACCATCGCACCCATCGACAGATTCCCCGCCCCGAGCAGGGACATGATATAGACGGCGAGCACGCCGCCGGCAAGCGCCAGGGGCAGGTTGATGAGCACGAGCAGCAGGTTCGGCCATTGCGGGCCGATCACGGTCGACAACAGCCGCCCCACCCAAGATTGCTGCCGGGCCTCGTCCGCGCTCTCGCCCATCCGGCCGACAGCGACGGCGAGCAACAGCAGGATGCCGACAAGCGCGATCGCCCCGTGCAGCAGCAGCTCGCGCGTCGCAGCCTTCTTGGCCTCGGCGGCTCCGGCATATTCCACATACATGCCCGCCGGCAGATTGACCTTCTTGGCAATCGCGTCGCGCGCCTCGGCCACAAACGATTCGACGTCATGACCGGCAGGCGGGCTGCACGTCACGATCTGCCGCCGGCGCGCGCCTTCGTGCAAAATGGAAGACCGTCCGTCGGTCAGGTACACGTCGGCGATTTCGCGCAACGGTACGCGCAGGCCGGTGGTGCTGGTGAGCAGCAACGCGCCGACACCCTCCAGGTCGCGACGGCTGGCGGCGTCGAGAATCACCGCGACGTCGGTCGTCTGATTCTCCTGGAAAACCTGGCCGACCACTTCGCCCTCGTAGGCCGTCTGCACGGCTTCGAGCACCTCGACCGGGCGGAAACCGAGCCCTGTCAACCGGTCAGACCGCAGGCGGATGCCGATGCGCGGCGCGCCGGGGGGCGACTTGACCTGCACATCCTCCGCCTTCAGGTCGGAGAGCGCCTTGCTGACCTCGGCGGCCTTGGCATCGAGAGCGTCGAGATCCTCGCCGAACAAATTCACCACGATCGGGGCGGTCTCGCCGCCGATCGTCTCGCCGATGCGGTCGCCGAGGAACGTCAGCACCTCGTATTGGATGCCCGGCACATTTTTCAGCAGCTCGCGGATTTCGTCCTCCACCTGGGCCTGCACCTTGCCGGGCAGGTCGGGCTTGAGCTCGACGTGAAACTCGCTGCGGTGCGGTGGCCAGGCGTCTTCGCCCTGTTCGGCGCGGCCGACCTGCTGCTCAACGGTGGCGATGTTCGGATTCTTTAAGAGCTCCGTCGAGACGTACCGGCCGATGCGCAGTGTTTCGCCGAGGGCGGCGCCCGGCGCGGTGGACATCCCGAGTACGAAATGCCCCTCGCGAAACTCGGGCAGAAATTCGCCGCCGAGAAACGGCAGCCGCGAGAGCGCCAGGCCGCAGAATAAAAACACCACGCCGACCAGCACAAAGGGATGATGCTGCGACACCCAAGTCAGGACCTTTTCATATGCGCCGCGCAACACCCGCTGCAGCCAGGGCATCTCGGTGTCGTGGGCGTCGCGGCCGAAGAAAATCAGCGCCAGGGCGGGAGTGAGCGTCAAGGCCACGGCCAGCGAAGCCAGGATGGCCAGGATATAGCTCTGCGCCAGCGGCGCGAAAAAGCTGCCCTGCAGCCCGCTGAGCGTGAGCACCGGCAGAAACACCAGCGTCACCACGGCGGTGGCAAACACCACGGGTGTCCGCACTTCAATCGCGGCGTCGAGGATGACCGGCAGCGCCGGCCGGGGCTGCGCCTGGGCCGCATTTTCGCGCAGCCGGCGCAGGATGTTTTCCACGCCGATGATGGCGTCGTCCACCACTTCGCCGAGCGCGATGGCCAGGCCGCCGAGCGTGATGGTGTTGAGCGTCACCCCGAGGCGGTCGAGCACGATGATGGCTGTGAGCAGCGCCAGTGGAATCGCCGTCAGCGAAATGAAGGCCGTGCGAAAATGTCCGAGAAACAACAGCAGCACCACTGCAACGAGCGCCGCGCCCACCAGCAGCGAATGCTCGATGTTATGCACGGCGGCCTCGATGAACGTCGCCGGCCGGTGCAACCGCGGAAATACCTGGATGCGCTCGCGCGCGAACACCGGTTGCAGATCGGCGAGCGCCTGCTCGAGCGCGACGGTAACCTCCATGGTGTTGGCGCCGTACTGGCTCGCCATCGTCACCAGGACTCCGGGCCGGCCCATGATGAGCGCATCGCCAAACTTCGGCTCGCCGCCCTCGGCGACCGTCGCGACATCGCGCAGCCGCACCGGTACGCCGTTCGCGCCGGCCGTGATGACGATGGCGCCCAACGCGTCCGCCGTAAGCGTCTGGCCCTCGGTCTGGAGCACGACGCGCTGGTTCTCGTTTTCGATGAACCCGGCCCCGCGCACACCGCTGGCCAGCCGGGCGGCCCCGAGCACATCGGTCAGGGCCAGGTTATGCGCCACCAGCAGGTCGGGATGCACCTGGATCTGCCACTGGCGCACCTCGCCGCCGAAAATCTTGCAGTCGGCCACGCCCGACACGGCCAGCAGCCGCGGCCGCAGGGTCCAGTTGGCGAACGTGCGCAGTTGCATCGGCGTGAGCTGTTCGCTCAGGAGGCCGATCTTGAGCAGATCCATGGTCGCCGAGGTGAGCGGCGACATCTTCGGCGCGCCCACGCCGGCCGGCAGCGAACCGGCGGTGGCGCCCAGTTTTTCCGCGAGCAGCTGGCGCGCCTCGAGGACATCGGTGCCCTCGGTGAAAACCACCGTGATGACGGAAAGCCCCTGAATGGATTCGGAGCGCAACGACTCCTGATTGCCGAGACCGTTGATGGCCGATTCGACCGGGCGCGTGACGAGCGTCTCCACCTGCTCGGGCGCGAGGCCGGGGCACTCCGTCTGCACCGTGACCTCCGGCGGCACGAAGTTGGGAAACACGTCGAGCTTGGCGTGGGCGGCCACGTAGATGCCATAGCCCAACAGCAGGCACGCGAGGGCTACCACGATGCCGCGAAACCGCAGCGAGAAATGCACGATGGCCTGGAGCATGCCGTCAGTCTCCGGTGTCGCCCGTCGAGCCCAGCAGCTCAGTGGAGAGCAATTGCTGCGCGCCGGTCACAACGACCTTGTCGCCCGCGGCCACACCCTCGGCGACCACGATCCCGGCCGCCAGCGTCGCGCCGGTCGTGACGATGCGCCGTTCAAAACCGCCCCCGGCGGTCTGCACATAAACAAAGACGCCGCCCGCGTGCCGCACGAAGGCGCTGCGCGGCAGCACCAGCACGCTTTTCGGCCCGCCGGCCGCCGGCAGCACGGCGCGCAATGCGGTGCCGGGCGGCAGCGGGTTGGCCCGCCAGAGCGCCAGATAACCGGTCCCCTGCGCCTGCGGATCGGCGCTCGGCGCCACGCCGAGCACCGCGACCTCGCGCAGCTCGCCCTCGTTCGCCAGCGGACCGACGCGCGCGACGGGCGGTGGTTGCGCCGGCGCCTCGCCTGACAACACGTCGATGCGCACCAACGCCGCGTCTCCGGCGGTGAGAGCGTGGATGAGCACCGCCAGATCGGTCCGATGGGTGAGGTCCTTGCCCCAACCGATCAGCAAACGGGCCTGGGCCGAGCGAAGTTGCATGCGATCGCGCTGCAGGGCGGCCTCGGCCGTCTCCAGCGCCTGCGCCGAGGCGTTGGCGTTTTCGTTGTGCAGCTTCTGTACCCGGGTAAATTCCTTCTCCGACGCCGTCGCCGCCGCCTGGTCGGCCTCGATCTCGGCCACGAGCGCCACGAGCGGCGCCGGGTCGAGCACACGGCCGTAACCCTGGACCTCGGGCGCCAGCTTGACCGTCTCCGGTGCGGCGTACTTGAGACCGATCGCTTCCAACTGCTTCGTCACGGCGGCGCTCCCGGTGGAGATGTCGATAGTCGCGGCTTTTTCTTCGGGCTGGCGGGGCTCAGACGGGCGCAGGAACAGCCAAGTTGCCCCGCCGCCGATGATCAGGCCGGCGAGAATTCCAATCAGAAGTTTTTTCATGGCGTGCGGGAGAGAGGGGAAGCGTCACGCGGCACAGCAACCACCGCGGACAGATTGTGAAACGGCACCTGCAAGGCGTCTTCGAGCTGGCCGGCCGCCAGCGCGGCGCCGGCTTCGGCGTCGAGGAAGGTCGCTTCGTTGCCCGCCAGGTCGAGGCGGACATTCTGCAGTTCGACGCGGTCGGCATTGCCGGCGTCGAGGCGGGCCTGGACGAGCGCAACCTGCTTTTGCAATTCGGCGCGCAGCCGGCGCAGATGAAGCAATTGTCCGGCTGCAGCGGACTGCGTGGCCGTGGCCCCATCAATCTCGGCGATGGCCTGCGCCTGTGCGGCGGTAAACTCGGCCGCGGCCTGGCGGCGACGGGCTTCGGCCTCGGCGATCGATCCCTGGTTGCGGTTGAACAGCGGCAGTTCGAGCGCAACGGCGAGGCTCCACTTGTTTTCCCCCAGATCGTACTGATATCCCGGGCCGAGGTGGAAATCGGGATACTGCTTGGCCACTTCGAGCTGCAGGGCGGCCTGGCTCGCCTCGTAACGCGCCAGCGCACCGAGCACGTCGGCCCGGGACTGCAGCGATTGCCGGCGCGCCGCGGCGAGTTCGGCGGGAGCCAGGACCGGGGCCGGCTCCGTCAACAGATCGTCGAACTTGACGCCTTCAAGCGCCGTCAGCGGCACGCCGAGCACCGCGGCCACGCGGTTGCGCGTGAGCGGCGCCTGCCGCTCCGCATCAGCCGCGGCGGCCTCGGCTTTGACCAACGCCGTGCGCGCGACGGATGCCTCGAAAGCCGCGATGGCACCGGCGGCGAGCCGTTGTTCCAAAAGCGTCTGGAGCTCCTGCTGCAACGCAGCCTGCTGGCGCAGCAGCGCCGCCTTGCGCTCCGTCGTCGCGAGATCGATCAGCGCCCGGCGCAGATCGCTGCGCACCTGCCAGGCGGAGGCCAGAACGTTCAGACGCGCCGCCTCGGTATTGGATTGTTCGATGGCGGTCCGGTGCCCGCGTTTGCGGGCGGTCTCGAGAAGAAAGTCCACGTCGATCGCCGGAAACCACGGCGACGTGCCGGAAGAGTTCGTGTCGTAGCCGGGTGTGACGGTGAGCGTGGGATTCGGCCGGGCGGCGGCGGTCTGAATGGCGCTTCGCGCCACGTCCCATTGCGCCCGGGCCACCTCGAGCGAAGGCTGATAGTAAAACGCGACCCAGGTCAGCGTATCAAAATTCCACGACGGCAGGGGCCACGTTGGCAGCTCGTGTCCCAGGTTCCGCACCAGGTAACGATGCAGTCCTTCGTCCTGCAACGACCGTGCCGAGAGCGCGGTGGCAGCGGACTCCGGAGCGAGCGGACGCGCCTCATAGTGGGCACAGCCGGCGAGGATGCCGCAACCGAGCGCGAGCCCCGCCGCCCCGCGGCTCATGCCGCAATCTCGCCGGAGTAACCGTACGATGTTCATGCCGTGAGGAAGATCTTTTCGTTGCAATCAGACCCGGGCCGGTGCGGCGAGCGTATCGCCATGTTCGCCGCGCCAGGCCCGGCTAGAAGGGCGGATGGCGTCAAGAGGTCGGTCAGAACTTGGAATTATTCCGCGCCGTACACGAGAATCTTGAAGCTGCCCGGGACGATCTGCGGACGACCGCGACTGCCGGCGGGGGCCGCGAGATAGCTGGCGGCGCCGAGATAGATGCGGTGCGTCTTGGGATCGATCGTCATGGTACGCGCGCCCTGCGTGGTCTTCAGGGTCTGGACGACGGTGAGTTTGTCGGGCGCCTCCTCTTTCGCGATGGTGACGGTCCCGTCGCCACAGGAGGCGAAGGCCAGTTTCGTGGCGGGATCGAAGGCGTTGGCATCCACGCCGGCCCCGATCGGCACCGAGGCGACGACCTTGCCAGTGGTGCTGTCCATCATGACCATGAGCTTGTTGCCGCAACCGAGGAAAAGGCGGTGGGTTTGCCCGTCAAAAGCCATGCCGGAGGCTTCCTCGCCGGGTGCGATGGGCCAGCGGTTCACCACCGTGTGCGTCTGGGTGTCGATCGCGACGACTTCGCTCTTGTCTTCAAGATTGTCGAAGACGCGTCCGGCCTGCGAGTCGGCGGCGGCGAACTCCGGCTTGCCCCCGAGCGGCACGGTGGCGACAACCTTGCCCGCCTTGGCGTCGATGACAGTGGCAGACTGGCTGCGGCCGTTGAACATGTAGACCTCCTGCCTGGCCGGTTCGTAGAGCATGCCGTCGGGATTGGTGCCGGTCTCCACCTTCGCGAGGGTTTTCAAGGTTTCCAGATCGACGATCCCGGCCTTGTTCTCGCGGCCGTTGCTCGTAAAGCCACGCTTCAGCTCGGGCGCGAGGGCAACGCCATGTATGCCGGGCGTGTCGCCAATCTCCCCGACGATTTCATTCTTCTCGATGTCGATCACCACCACCTTGGTGGCATGGCTGACGTAGAGGCGCCGGGCACCCGCATCGACGGTCAGATAATCCCAACCGCCGTCGCCGCCGACGGGGATTTCCTGGATGAAACGATAAGGCGTTTCCGCTCCGCTGACCGAAAGTGGGCCGAAACCCGCGACGCATGCTGCGACCACCGCAAAAATCCGACGATAACTTGTTTTCATGGGAAGAGAGGTACGTGGCTGGTTGGACTGACGGGTAGCATGACGAACCCCGCGGGTCAAAGGTCCCTGCATGACAAGATTGTCATCTGGAAAAGGCGCACGGCCTCATCTTTCTCCGGTAGGATACCCTTCTGCGGCGCGGTTGTCGTGCCGCAGCCATCAACCAAACTCATCCTCCATTCATGAAAAACACCCTCCGCCTCCTGTGCGCCGCGAGCTGTTTCGCAGCTCTTGTCGCCGGCCCGGCCCTCCAAGCCGCCGACAAAGCCGAGAACCCGGAGCCGCAAGGCTCGATCCGCCCGACCGGCAAGATGAAACCCGCCGATCTGCCTGCACTCGCGAAAATTTCCTTCCAGGAGGCAACCAGCGCCGCGCTCAAGGCCGTGCCCGGCAGTGTGCTCAAGGCCGAGCTCGAAATTGAAGACGGCAACCTGATGTACTCGTTCGAAATCGTCGGCGCCGACAAGGCGGTCACCGAGGTCGAGATCGACGCCGGCAACGGCCAGGTGCTCGGAACCGAAAAGGAGACGGGCGCGAAGGAAGACCACCAGGCCGAGGCGAAAAAGCACAAGCAACACGACCGGGAGGACAAGGACTGACCTTCCGTCCCGGCGCAGCTCGCGCATCGTCTACACCGGTTATTTCTACAATTTCGGCCAGCCGGCCAAAAAGCCGAAGGACGACCTGCAGTTCGACAACCAGATGTAAAGCCGCCGGTCGTTTTGCCCTCGAACCCGATCCGCCAATCCCTAACCTCCCGCCCGATGCGCATCCTCGTCGTGGAAGACGACAAAAAAATCGCCTCCTTCATCCGGAAGGGGCTGGCCGAGGTGGGCTTCAATCCGCAGGTCAGCCACGAGGGCAACGAGGCGCTGCATCTGGCGACCAGCGAGCGTTTCGATGCGGTCGTGCTCGATGTGATGCTGCCGGGACGCGACGGGCTGAGCGTGTTGCGACAATTGCGCGAGCAGCGCC
>DATJPQ010000063.1:0-2087 GCA_035506315.1 Opitutaceae bacterium | reverse complement strand
ATCACCGACGACGGCGATTGCGTGCAGAGCAACGAACTCATGCGCCGCGCCCTCGAGTACGCCAAGATGTTCGACCTGCCGGTCATGGATCATTGCCAGGACCAGTCGATGACGCAGGGCGCCGTGATGAACGAGGGCGTCGTCTCCACCCGCCTTGGTCTGCGCGGCTGGCCCAACGCCGCCGAGGACGTGATCGTCTCGCGCAACGTCATCCTCTCCACCTACACGGGGGCGCACATCCATCTCCAGCACATCACCTCGCACAACAGCATCGAGATCATCCGCCGCGCCAAGTCCCGCGGCGTGCGCATCACGGCCGAGGCCACCCCGCACCACATCGCGCTCACCGACGCCGCCATCGCCGGCTATGACACCAATTTCAAGATGAATCCGCCGTTACGCACCGAAGCCGATCGCCGGGAGATCATCGCCGGCTTGCGCGACGGCACGCTCGACTGTCTCTCCACCGACCACGCCCCGCATACCGACTACGAAAAGGACAAGGAATTCGACCTCGCCGCCAACGGCATCATCGGCCTGGAGACCGCGCTCGCCGTGGCGCTCGACGTGCTGGTGCGGCAAAACAAGTTCAAGCTCGCCCACGTCGTCGATCTCATGACGCGCCGCCCGGCGCAGATTCTCAGGCTGCCCGCCGGCACGCTGGCCGCCGGCGCCGCCGCCGACATCTGCCTCTTCGATCCCGGGGAGAAATGGACCTACGACACCAAGGCCGGCTACAGCAAGTCGGGCAATTCGCCCTGGCACGGCCAGAAGTTCACCGGCCGCGTGAAAATGACCATCGTTGACGGCCGCGTGGTTTTTGACGGGAAGAAGATCGCCTAGCCCGGCCATTTCACAGTCTGCTCCCCGGCAAAGCTGCACTCTGTGTAAACGCCGATTCCGGCCTCCGCACTCAAAGAATGTCCGGGCTATCGACAAAACCGCCTGGCGGTTTTGTTTTTGGCCCGCATATCCCTACAACCATCGCCAACCAGAATGCGCGCTCGGAGGCAATTCCTCATGGCAAACATGCCGAGCGTGAAAAATGCGGGCTAGCCTGAGGATTGCATCCCGACGCATCGGCGGTCATAGACCGCCGCAACTAAATCGATGCCCTCTCCCTCCGCTATTGTAGCCCTCACGACCGAACTAGTCTTGATGCTCGGCGGCCTGATGCTGTTGTGGCGTGTGCAACTGAGCCCGACCGCACGCGCCCAGCGCCAACCGCCGGCGCTGACGACCTGGACGATCGCGTTGCCGGATCTCGGCCTCTTCCTCTGGTGCGTGATCGCTGGTGGTTTTATCGGCCAATTGGCGATGGTCCAAGGCTTGAGGTCAACCGCCTTGGATGGCGATACCCGGCAGGTTCTGGCGGGCGCGGCTTTTCAATTGGGCATGCTCAGCGGATGCTCGGGCTTTGCCCTCTTCGCCCCCGGCGGGCGCGGTTTCGCCTGGCCGCGAGTCCCGTTCGTGCGCACCGGCCTGGTCACATTTATAATCGCTCTGCCCCTGCTCGTCGCCGTCGGCTTTCTCTGGACCCTGATTCTGCGTCTCACCGGTCTGCCGGCCGAGCGCCAGGAACTCATCGGGCTTTTCGCCGGAGCCAAGTCGCCATTGCTGTTGGGTTCGCTGGTAGTGCTTGCCAGCATCGTCGCACCGATCACGGAGGAGCTCGTATTCCGGGCCGGTCTTTACCGCTATGCACGCACCCGGTTGCCGCGCTGGGCGGCACTGCTGCTGCCGGCAGTGCTTTTTGGCGCGCTGCACGGCAATCTCGCCAGCTTCGCGCAACTCGTCGCCCTCGGCATAATCTTCTCCCTCGCCTACGAGCGCACGGGCAACATCGCGGTTCCGATGCTGGCGCATGCGCTCTTCAACCTCAACACCATCGCCCTCATCCTGTCCGGCATCGATATGTGAATCACTCCGTCGAAAAGCTGAAACGCTGAAATTAGAAATTAAGAAATTGATTCAGCATTTTCCGCCGCCGTCCGCCCTCCGACCTCTGCCGTCAAATAACCAATAACAAATAACTGGTAACCCATCTACCCTCTCATTCCCTCATTCCCTTCCTCCACCTTTGCATC
>DATJPQ010000062.1:0-3544 GCA_035506315.1 Opitutaceae bacterium | reverse complement strand
AACTCCAGCCCGGAGCCCAGAAAATACGGTTCGAACGCGGACGACAGACCATAGTTGCAGTTGAACTCCTCGACGGAGTCGGCGACACCGACGACGCGCTCGTACCAACTGCCGGGAGGAGCCAGGACCCGCGCCTGGGCTCCTATGAGCGAGCAGCTCAGCTTCATGATCAAGGGATCGGCGGCTCCGCCCTCCAACTCCTGGTGCATGGCCTTTCGACCCAGCACCGCACCGCAGTATTCCATCAACGCGTGCTGAAAGCCGCCGCAGGTGCCGAAGAACGCACACGGACGTTGGCGCGCATAACCAATGGCCCGCAGCGCCCCGGCGGTATCGGCATAAGGACTGCCGGGGACACACCAGACCCCGGTGGCGTCGCCCAGCAGGTCCGGTGCACTGGCTGCCGTTAGCGCCGTGGTCGGTATCCAACGGAACCAGACCGGCCGGCCCGTCTGCCGCTCGTAAAGCGCCAGCGAAGCCTCGATCCCGGCATGGGCCGGTTTCGCGAGGTCGCGCTCTCCAATCAAGGCGATGATTTTCGGCTTCATACCCCGAAACACGATAAGCGGTATGAATTCGCCCCGCGTGCGAAGTCAAACGGGCGGCGCCCGCGGCCGATTTCCGGTGGGCCAGGTCGAAGGGCATAGGTTGAGAACCCGGTGTCCGAGTCGACTCGAACGCGTCGCAGCAATTGTAGGAACCGGCGAGCAGGCTCCTACACCTGGCGCAAACCGAGCACGCCCTAGCTCAGCTGGCAGCCGCGGAGCCGACAATCCGTCTTGAGGATATGGTTGGCAATCCAGGCTGACGTGTCGCGATAGACCTCGAGCACGAGCGACGTCGTGGCCCCTTCGGCCTTCAGGCGCGCAACCCAGCCGTCGAGCCGGGCGACGAATAATTTGTGCTCGCGGCAGTTGTCCGCGTAGGCGGGACAGCCCACCCGCTGCATGTGGACTTCCTCGCGGGCGAAATGGCCCCGGGCATAGTCGTTGAGAAACGCGATTTGCGCCGCGACCCGATCTTTGCCGACGCCGCTTTTCAACGCGGCGTCCAGCTCGTTGAGGCTGGCGATCAGCTGTTGGTGGTCGCGATCGACGATGCCATGACCGGTGGCAAGGGAGTCGTTCCATTGAATCATGATGCCGGTATCGTCACGACCCCGGCACCGCTTTAGTCGGAGTCGACTGGCCCAGTTCCACCTACCAAACACCCGCCCGGACCGCCACGTGGCGCGGCGAAAACCCGTCACGGTCACAGGATCGGGTGTGGTATCACGACAAATACCGGAGGCGGAAGTAGACTTCGAACCACGGGCACACATATTGCCGCATGATCTACCGCAAGCTCGGCCGCACCGGCCTCAAGGTTTCGGAACTGTGCCTCGGCACCATGCAATTTGGCTGGACCACCGACGAGAAGAACTCGCTCGCGGTGCTGGACGCGTTTGTCGCCGCGGGTGGCAACTTCGTCGACACGGCCGACATCTATACGACATGGGGGCCGCGCGGCCTGGCAGCCGGCGGCGAGTCGGAGGACATCATCGGCCGTTGGATGAAGGCGCGCGGCCATCGCCGGCAGATCGTCCTCGCGACGAAGGTGCGGGGCCAGATGTGGGAGGGGCCGGACGGCGAAGGCCTCTCGCGCGCCCGGGTGATCCGCTGCTGCGAGGATTCGCTGCGCCGCCTGCAGACCGATCACATCGACCTCTACCAATGCCACTGGGCCGATCTCGACACGCCGATCGAGGAAACCCTGTCGGCACTCGACGATCTGGTGCACGCCGGCAAGGTGCGCTACATCGGGGCCTCGAATTATCCCGCCTGGCGCCTGATGGAGGCGCTCGGGCAAAGCGACCGGCACAACTACGCCCGCTTCGTCAGTTACCAGCCGCAATACTCGCTCATGGAACGCGCCGGTTTCGAAATCGAGGCCATGCCGCTATGCCGCCATCACGGTCTGGGCGTGATGCCCTACTCGCCGCTCGCCCGGGGGTTCCTCACCGGCAAATATCGCCGGGGTGTGAAGGTCAAAAGCGTCCGGTCCGGCGAGGTGCAAAGGGACTACGCGAACGATCGCGGCTTCGCCCTGATCCACAAACTGGAGTCCATTGGCCGGGCCCACGGGAAAACCGTGGCACAAACGGCCCTGGCCTGGCTGCTGACCAATCCTGTCGTCACGGCGCCGATCATCGGCGCCAATACCACGACGCAGCTGCAAGAGTCGCTCGGTGCCGCCGGCTACCGGCTCGATGCCGCCGAGATGGAGTCGCTGCACGTGCTCACCGCCTATCCGAAAAACTGGCGGCCGATCTGGGATTGAGCGAATCGGCAAAGCCGATTCGTAGGGGCGCAGGCTTGCTGCGCCCTTCAGATTCCGATCACGAGACAAAAGGGCGCAGCAAGACTGCGCCCCTACGACTGCCTTGCCCTTCCCCCTTTAGGGTACTTATTCTGTTGGCCTTGACCATATTTCCGGGCTCGCCGACTAAGAAGAGGACGTTTCCCGTGTCTTTAAGGTAGCCGGGTGCCCCCGTGACGCACCGGCGCCGATCTCCAATGCCACCTTCAAGCACCGACCCAGCATCACCATGAAAACACGTCTTCTCTGCGGAGTGATTACCCTTCTATCCCTCTCCACCGGCGTCCTAGCCGGGCCGCGCGACGCACAATGGAAGAAGGTGGACAACGCGATGAACCAGGGACTGCCGAAAACGGCCATCGAGGAACTACAGCCGATCATCGCTGGGGCGATGGCCGACCACGCGTACGCCGAGGCGATCAAGGCCATTGGCCGGAAGATCGCGCTCGAAGCCAATATCCAGGGAAACAAGGCAGAGGAGAAAATACTCCGGCTCCAGGCCGAGCTAGACAAGGCACCCGCCGAGATGAAGCCGGCAATGGAGGCGGTCCTCGCGCATTGGTACTGGCAGTATTTTCAGCAGAACCGCTGGCGGTTCATGCAGCGCACCCAGACCGCCGAGGCACCGGGCCCGGACCTCCAGACGTGGGATCTGGCGCGAATTCTCACCGAAATTGACCGGCACTACACCGCCGCGCTCGCCGACGAAAAAAACCTCAAGGCCACGCCGGTCGGCGCATATGACGACCTGCTCACGAAAGGCACCGTGCCGGACAGATACCGGCCGACGATGTTCGACTTCCTCGTATACGAAGCGCTGCAATTCTACCAGGCCGGTGAACAGGCCGCGGTCAAGGCCGAGGACGAATTCGTAATCGACGCCAACAGTCCAATCTTCGCCGATGCCGCCGAGTTTGCGAATTGGCGGCCAGTCGCAGACGCTCACGGCGGGCAGGAGGCGACCGGCGACGCTTCGCCGAAGCTGCGCGCGATCCGGCTCTACCAAAGCCTCCTGAAATTTCACGAGGCCGACGCCGATCGGTCCGCCTTCTTCGATGCCGATCTCGCCCGTCTGTCGTACGGCCACAATGCCGCCGTCGGCGAGGACAAAGATGAGCACTACAAGGCCGGCTTAGAGCGGTTCATCGACGCCACGACCACGCACGTGATCTGCGCCCGGGCGCTC
>DATJPQ010000061.1:0-11998 GCA_035506315.1 Opitutaceae bacterium | reverse complement strand
GCCGGCGGCAAGGTGAGCGGGAGCGTGAGCCGGAAGACGAGCTACGTGCTGGCCGGAGACGAGGCGGGCTCGAAGCTCGACAAGGCCCGTGCCCTCGGCGTGCCGGTGATCGACGAAAAGGAGTTTCTGCGGCTGCTCGGCGGGGGGTGAGACGAAATACGGAACGGAATTTTTCCGCGGATAGCGCGGATGATCGCGGATGGATTTTTACAGGAGGACGCAGAGAGAGCGGAGTGGGCTTCGATCCGATGATCCAATTCGAATTCGAATTTTTTCCGCGGATGGCGCGGATGGTCGCGGATAGAAGAACTGGGGGGATGAGCTGCAGAGTCCGAAATGTAGGACCGGACCTTGTGTCCGGGCCGTGCCTTGGTTTTGCGGCCTGCCGACGAGCGGCAGCCCTACACTCGGAGCATGGGCACCCATGCCACGAGATCGCACGTTCGAAGGTGGAGCGGCTTGACCTCAAGACGCTTCCGGATGACTGGGCCGAGCCAGCGCGTTGGGCTTGCCCGCCGTGGCGGGGCCAACGCGTTCCACCTCCGGAACCTTTATCGATCGATAATCCGTGTCGATCCGTGCAATCCGTTCCCTCCGCTCACTTAAGCTCGCGGCTACATTCGGAATCCAGCATTGCCGGCGCAGGTGGTTTGCCGGGCGTCTCCCGCGCCGTAAGCGGCACGGCTGCTTTCCGATCGTGGCCGCCGCGGTTACGCGGCGGAGAAATCCGCGTTCATCCGCGCTTGCCAGTCGTAGCCTTGGCGTAGGCTGGTGATCAGCGGAGGATCATTTTCTCTGCTTCCAACGCGGCCTCCTGTAAAATCTGTTGCCGTTTCCTAATTCAGAGACGGGCTCGCGTCGCCGGCGGGGGAGCCGTCAGCGGCCGGTTCCTCGGCGGTGGATTCGGGCGCGTAATCGGCGGGCGATTCGCTTTCCGCATTTTGTGCGGCTGAGCGTACGTTTCCGATCAGCTCGAACAGCACGGCGACATTGTCGTGGAGCACACGGGCCTGGGCATTGAGCTCTTCCGCGGCGGTAGCCGTCTCCTCGGTCTGGGCAGCGGCACTTTGCACCGACTTCTCGATGTGGGTCATGGCGGTGCTGATATGCTCGATGCCGCGGGTCTGTTCGCCGGCACCCGTGGAGATTTCGCCCACGAGGGCATTCACCTGCCGGGCATGTTCGTCGATTTGCGCGAACGAGGCCGCGACACGCTGGCAGACTTCCCCGCCGTTGCGGGTGCGGGAGATGGCGTCATCGATCTGGCTCGCGGTCTCGCGGGCGGCGGTGGCGGCGCGTTGAGCGAGGCTGCGCACCTCGTCGGCGACGACGGCGAAACCCGCGCCGGCCTCGCCCGCGCGGGCGGCCTCGACGGCGGCGTTGAGGGCGAGGATGTTGGTCTGAAAGGCGATTTCGTCGATGGTCTTGATGATTTTGGCGATGCTGGCGCTCGAGGCCTGGATCTCCTGCATGGCGCCAATCATCGTTTCCATCTCGGTACGGCCCTGATCGGCGGCCTGCTGGGTCTTTTGCGCGAGGGCGTGGGCGCGTTGGGCGTGTTCGACGTTGCGCTGGGTCATGCTGTTGAGTTCCTCGCAGGACGCACTGGTCTCCTCGACCGAGGCGGCTTGCGAGCTGGCGCCGCCGGCGACGGTGGCGCTGGCCTCCCTGATGCTGGCGGCGGCGGCCGTGACCTGCCCCGCTCCGATCTTGAGATTGTCGGCGACCGCGTGGATCGGGCGGGCAATGCTGCGGGCCAGCGACCAGACGACGCCGAGCACGAGCAACAACACACCCACGCCAACGAGGAGGGTGAAATTGCGCAGCCGGTACACGTTGGCCATCACCTCATCGACGGGCCAGGTGATGAGCATGAGCCACGGCGCGCCGGACTGGCCGATGCGAACGGGGGCGCCAATCCGCATGGCGGTGGTTTTGCTGGTGTAGGAATAACTCTCGGTGACAAACGGCTCGCCCGCCTTGATCTTGGGGATGAAGGGTTCGATCCAACGATCAACATCGGAGATGCCCTTGCCGATGTGATCAGCCGATGCGTGATAGACGAAGCGCATCTGGTTCGAGACGAGTGCGGCGTAGCCGTTGTGCGAAATCTTCTGCCTGGCCAGCAACTGGCTGAGATTTTGCAGGGTGAAGTCGATGCCAACGACACCCGCGACCTTGCCCTTGTCCAGAATGGGAACGACGATGGTAGTCTTGAGAACATCCTGGTTGCCGACCTTGAAGGGAGTCGGTTCCAGGAGGACTTCCCTGGCGGCATTGCGCGGCACCAGATAATAGTCGCCGGCTCCCGGGGTGGCATAGTCGCGCAACGGCTCGGCGACGACGGTGCTGCCCTGGCGGAAATAGTGGGCGATCAGGCGGCCGGTGGCATCGTGGCCCTCCTGGTTGGCCCACTGGGCATCGCGGTTGTCGTAGGCGTTGGGTTCCCAGCAGGTCCAAACGCCGAGGATGTTGGCATCTTTGGCGAGGGTTTGGGCCAGCAACGATTGGGCCAGGGTCCGGCTGGGCATTTCGCCGCTCGAAATGATCGCTTCGAAAGTGCTCGCGAGACTGCGTGCCGTATCGATGGGCTCATTCAACTGACCGGCCACCAGCTCGGCCATGGCGTTGGACTCGTTCTGGGCGGTGTTGATCGCGCCCTCGCGGGCGATCCTGGTCACCAGATAGACGGTGACGATAATGATGGCGGCCAGGCCGATTGACACGGCGGCCCCGATCCAAAGCAACATGCGGGATTGGAGGGCGAAGGTATGGCTGGTCTTCATGAGATCGGTGGCAAAATCTTCTCCGGCCAACCGGCAATGCTGGTTGGGGTAGGTCGCAAAAGTGAAACTTGTGCTAAAATATCGGCACCCGCCGGTCGGACTTTAGGCGCTTTCCGCCATAATCTTAAGCCCGCACCGGACGCTCGGGCTACGCGACTCACCGCGCAAATCCACCGCTCCAGTTGAGCTTGGTCCGCACCACGGCGAAATGCGAATAGTCGGTCCGCTGGATCAGCGGCAGCTTGAGCGGGGAAATCGAAATCTCCACCGGCGAACTGGCGCACGTCACCAGGTTGCGCTGACCGTCCATGGCCACGAGAAGCTTGGCCTGATCGGAACGGTTGACCACCCGCAGGCGTACATCCTGGCGGAAAATGATCGAGCGGTTGCTCAACGTGTGCGGGCAGATCGGCGTCATCGCGATCACCTCGGCGCTGGGGTGGATGAGCGGCCCGCCGGCGGAAAGGTTGTAGGCCGTGGAACCGGTCGGAGTGGAAAAAATGAGCCCGTCGCAAACGTACTCGGTCACGAGTTCCCCGTCAGCCAGGACCTCGAGGCGCACCAGGCGCGAGTTGACCTCGTCCTTGATGAGCACGTCGTTGAGGGCGAGGTCGTGCTGGCCCGGGCCGGTCGAGCAATCGAGCAACGAACGGAAGGCGAGGCAGTAGTTGCCGCCGACCAGCCCGGCGAAATGCGCCCGCGCCTCTTCGGCGGAAAAGGTCGTGAGGAAACCCAGGCTGCCGCGGTTGACGCCGATGAGCGGTATCTGGTCGCGCACGGCTTCGCGGGCCACGCCCAGCAGGGTTCCGTCGCCGCCGATGACGCAACAGGCGTCCCATCCGTGCAAATAACCGGCCGGCAGGGGAAATTGTGCCGTCTCCTGCACGGCGATGCCCGCCTGGCGCGCCAGGGCGATGAGCACGCGTGCGATCTCCGGGGCGCCGTCCTTGCCGGCGTTGATCACGAACGCGAGTCGGGTGATGGGTTTCATGGCGTCGTGTCCGCTAATTTCTGCGAATTGGCACGAATTCCAATCCAATTAACGGGGTTCGGCGCGGTCCGGCGCCGCCGTTTTTCCCAGCCCCAGCAGGAACTCGCGGTTGCCGTCGGCCCCGGTGATGGGTGACTCCATCGAGCCGAGCAGCGCGGCGCCCGGCAGCCGGGCGAGCGCGAACGCGGTGACGTCGGCGAGCACGGCCTCCTGCACGGCAGGATCGCGGATCACGCCGCGGCCCTTGTCGGCCTCGGTCTTGCCCGCCTCGAACTGCGGTTTCACGAGCGCGATGAGCACGCCGCCCGGTCGTACGCAGGGCCACACCGCCGGCAACACCGGCTTGAGCGAAATGAAGGAGAGATCCAGCACCGCGGCGTCGAATTCCGGGCGCGGCAGATCACCGGGCTGGAGAAAGCGGGCATTGACCTTTTCGAGATTGGTGACGCGCGGGTCGGCACGGAGCCTGGCGTGCAACTGCGCCCGGCCGACGTCGACGCACACGGCGTCGGCGGCGCCGGCCTGCAGTGCGCAATCGGTAAAACCGCCGGTCGAGGCGCCCACGTCCAGCACGTGCGCGCCATGCAGATCGACGGCGAATTTTTCCAGGAAGGCCGCCAGTTTCTCGCCGCCGCGGCTCACGAAGCGCGGCGGCTGCTCGACGGTGAGTTCGAGATCGGCGGGGTAGTCCTTGCCCGGCTTGTCGAGGCGCTCGGTGCCGTGCAGCACGCGCCCGCTCATGACGATCGCCTTGGCCTGGGCGCGCGATTCCGCCAGCCCGCGGGCCACGAGCAATTCGTCGAGACGGAGTTTCGGCACGGCCATGACGGGAGGAAAACGCAGCTCCCGCCAGCCGTCGATGCGATTGTCCAGCCGTTGGCGGCAATAAAAAGGCCGCGCGGGTCAGGCGCGGCCGGGAAATCCGAAAATCAAGTCTGGCGGTTACTGCACCGTGATCGGGACGAGGATTTCGCCGCTCGGGCCGTAGCCTTTGAGCGACAGGTTGCCGGAGCCTTTCTTGCCGCCCTGCACGGGTACCGACACGCTGCTCTGCCCGGCGGGCACGACCACCTCGGGCATGATCACGCTCTCGGGCACGTCGGTGGTCACGTCGAGCAACAGCCCGCCCGCGGTCGCGGCGTAGGGCAGGGTAAAGGTGAGATTCTGCACCTCACCGCTGTGCAGGGTGAGCGCAGTCGGGAAAACCTGCACGTTGGAGGGGTCGACCCGCAGCGTGCCGACGAACGAATTGCCGGAGGCGCCGCCGAGCATGACCTTGTAGTTGCGGTTGGCCGGGACGGCGGGGATGAAAAAGCTGATCGAGTTCGGAGACTCGTAAACGGTCCGGGTCGGCTGGTTGTCGAGGTACACCGTGTCTTGCGCCGCGAATCCACGACCGAGCACGTTCACCCGGGCGCCCACGGGACCGCGGTTGACCTCGAGCGAGAGCACGTAGCGCCGGGCGATCTTGGTGTGAAAGATCTCCGTGTACATTTCCTGGCTGCGGGGACGGGCGCTGGTCTCGAATTGGTACTGGACGAGGAAGTAGTAGGCCATCTCGTCGCGGCCGTTCGGCAGCTGGTAGTCGTATTCGTACAGGTCTTCGCCCATCGGGCTCTTGTTCATCTTGAGACTCTGGCCATCGATCACGAGGAAGGGGGTGATGCTGTCCTTGATGATGGAGCCCGCCTTGGGGGTGGCGCGCAGCGTGATCGTATAAAGCTGCGACGGATTTTCGGGCAGCGAGTCCGGGGTGATACGAGTCAGCGTCATGTCACAACCCGTCAACAGCACGAGGCCGAGCAGAGCGGCGAGGCCGAGGAGGAATTTTCTCGCGAGGGAGAGAGGCTTGGTGTGCATTGAATTTCGAAGGGAAACCGGGACGGTTTTAAGATGTGTTAGTAATGAGCGACTTTGAAGTAGCGCAAGACAAAGCTATACCGCCAGTGCCGCTGGGGCTCTACGTGCATGTGCCGTTTTGCGCAAGGACCTGTGATTACTGTGCCTTTTACCAGATATCGCCGACCGGGGAAAGCATACAACGGTTCCTCGCGGGGATCGCGGCGGAGGCGGCGGGCGTGGAGTGGACGCGGCCGGTCGCGACGGTGTTTTGGGGCGGCGGCACGCCGGGGCTCCTGGCCGCACGGGATTTGCGGCGGCTGGGCGAATGCGTGCGGGCCCGGGGCGGCGGACCGCCGCGCGAATGGACGGTCGAAATGACGCCGGGCGCGGTCACGGAGGCGCGGCTGGAGGCGTTGCGCGAGCTGGGCGTCACGCGCATTTCGATGGGCGTGCAGAGTTTTCAGCCGGCCCTGCTCGCAGCGCTCGGCCGGCCGCACACCCGCGAACAGGTTTACCGCGCCTATGAGCGGATACGAAAGGCGGGCTTTGCCAGCGTGAATCTCGATCTGATATTTGCCGTGCCGGGCCAGCGGGATGAGGCCTGGGCGGCCGATGTGAGCGAGGCGGTGGCGCTCGGCCCCGATCATCTCTCAACCTATTGCCTGACCTTCGAGGAGGACACCCGGTTGTGGGTGAAGCTCGCCCAGGGCCAGGTGCGGCGCGAGGTCGAGACGGAGGCCCGGCTTTACCTCGCGACGTGGGCGCAGCTCGCCGCCGCCGGATATGCGCAATACGAGGTGTCCAACTTCGCGCGGCCGGGGCACGCCTGCCTCCACAACCTTCACACCTGGCGCATGCACGAATGGATCGGCCTCGGTCCGTCGGCGGCCTCGCAATATGCCGGGTGGCGCGGCGCCAATCCGTCCGATCTCGACCGCTGGCTCGCCAGGCTCGCGCGGAGCGAGCGCGCCACGGAGGACCGCGTGCGTTTGACCCCGGCATTGCTGGCCGAGGACGCGCTGATTTTTGGACTGCGCATGAACGAAGGAGTCGACGTGGCGGCGTGGCGCGCTCGGGTCCCGGCCGCGCCGTGGCCGGTGGTCGAGGCGTTGCTGGCGCGACTGGCCGACGAAGGACTGGCCGTCTGGGGCGGAGATCGGGTGAGCCTGACCGACCGCGGACGCCTGGTGGCCGATGCTGTGGGAGCCGAGATCATGGCGGCGTTTGCCACTGCGCCGGAAGCAGTCGATGAGTTCGCCAGCCCGACGGGACCGTTGCGCGTCTGAACGAGGACGATGGGCCAATTTTATCGAGCCGTTCGATGCAGCCTTGCCGTCGGCCGGGAAAGCCTCAAGCAAGCAGGCCGCCAAAACCGCCCGTAAACGATGACCATTCTCCGCTGCCTGCCGCTGCTCGCTCTCGCGGCCACCTCTTCGCTCCTGCGCGCCGAGCGCCTTGAAATCGCCTGGCCCACGCCGAATCCAGCCTTTGCCGAAGGCAAAGGGATCGGCGCATTTCTCCAGCCCACGGGATCGGGCGAACCGGAGTCGGGCGGTTACGGTTGCGTGCGTAGCGCCGGCACGCAGTTCCATGAAGGCATCGATCTGAAACCCGTGCGCCGCGACGCACGGGGCGAGCCGGCCGACGACGTTTATGCGGCCATGGACGGCGTGGTGCGCTACGTCAACAACCGGGCCGGCGAGAGCAACTATGGCCGGTACATCGTGCTCGAGCACCCGGGCACGGCGCCGTCGGTCTACACCCTTTATGCCCACCTCGCGCGCATCGCCCCGGGCATCGCGCCGGGGGCGCCGGTCCGGCGCGGGCAAACGATCGCCCTCATGGGTCGCACTGAAGGAGGCGGGGCGATCCCGCGCGACCGGGCGCACCTGCATTTCGAGATTGGCCTCATGATGACGCGCGATTTTCAGGCTTGGTACGCCTGGAAGAAATTCGGCAGTCCCAACGAACACGGACTCTGGAATGGCATGAACCTGATGGGCCTCGATCCGCTCGATTTCCTGCAGCGGTGGCGCGACCGGCAGATCAACACGATGGGCGACTATTTCGCGCAGATGGAGCCGGCCGTGCGGTTGCGCATCGCCACGTCGCGGATGCCTGATTTCGTGCAACGCTATCCGGCGCTGCTGACGAAACCGCTGCCCATGGGTCTGGCGAGCGGATGGGAGATCACCTGCGACTGGACCGGTCTGCCCTTCCGGTGGACGCCGCTCGACGCGAACCAGATGGCGGGCATGCGGCCGAACGAAGTGGAAATCCTCGCGGTCGACGACGCCCAATTGCGCCGGCAGCACTGCAAGCATTTGATCGACTCCCGGCACGGCCGGCGGGTCCCGGGAAGGGACCTCCAGGAAATGCTCCAGCAGGTTTTCGGCCTGAGGTGACGGGCGGATTGTACCGGCCTGGCGCGGGCATCCCGGCGACTGGGAAACCGCCCCGCCGAATTCCGTCGGGCGGAATCGTCGGCGCCGGGGGCACACCCGTATCGATCTGGTCCACTTGGAGAACGTTGTCGGTGCCCATTTCCTCGCTGAGCAAACCCGGACTGATTGTCATCTATTAGATGACAATGAGACTATTCGTAAAGACTTAATAAAAAACGTATACCAGTTAAATTGTCATCTAATAGATGACAACGACACAGCGGCAGGATGCGCGGTGCCAAATTTCTCCTGCAGATTTCGGGGTTGGGCGCTGACCATCGATCGAAGTGGCGCAGGCGTCCCGCCTGCAACGGAGTTGTTGGCAGGCAAGACGCCTGCGTTACCGGAAAAATCCTTCAGCGTCCTCGGGGACGAAAAGCCGGCCGGGTCAGCTCTGCGACTTCAATCGCTGCAGCAGGCGCTCGAACTCCGGGTTGCCCTTCAGGCCTTCGAGGTCGGTGTCCTGCTGCATCCATTCGAGATCGGTGTAGCCGAGCTCGATGGCCCGGTGGAGCGAGCGCAGCGCGTCGGCCTTGCGCTTTGAGAGGACCAGACTGCAGGCGAGATTGTAGTGGGCGGTGGCGTTGCGCGGCTGCAGACGCACGAGCCGACGGTCCATTTTGAGCCCCTCGGCGACGCGCCCCTGCTTGGTGTAGAGGCCGCCGAGGAGTTCGATCACGTCGACATAGCTGCGATTGCGCCGCAGCACCGACTCGTAGAAACGGGTCTCGAATGCGAGGTCGCGCTTGTGCTCCTGGTGCATCGGCAGCCGGCCTCCCGGTCAACTGTGCCACGGGCAGGCGCCCGTCTGGCGGAAGGCGTTGCAACGGGCGCTGACCTGGAGGCGTTGCGACACCGGGGTGAGGCCCAGTTTCGACGACACGGTGGCACCGTACCACTCCATGAAGGGCGCGCTGATCTCGAAAATTTTGTCGCAATCGAGGCACACCACCTGCGCCACCTGGGCGTTGTTTTCGGAGTTGGGGAGGTAGAATTTTTCGCCCGTGCCGATGTCGACCTCGCGCAGGAGGGCGCTCTCCGTCATGATCGGCAGCGTGCGGTAGACCGTGGCGCGCGACACCGAATCGTCGATGGCCCGGGCATGCTCGAGCAGCTGCTCGGCGGTGAAATGCTCCTTTTGCGCGAAGGCGGCGTCAAAGATCGCGAGCCGTTGGTTGGTCACGCGCAGGCCTCGTTTCACGAGGAATTCCTTGAATTTTTCGCGGGCCGCGGAAGTGGTCACAGGCGCGACTGTCTGGCCGGGCCGGGCGGGGTGTCAACCTGTTCGTCGCGGGGCGGGGGGAAAAGCGTTTGCAAAGATATGGTGGCCGCGAGCGTGAGCGAGTGGATGGTCGTTCCACTCGCTCACGCTTGCCGCTACAGTTTTTGGGCAACCGCGCTAGTGACCGGGCAACCACTTAATTGCCGACGGGGATTTCGTAGATTTCCACCAGGGCGACGCCGGTCTGGCCGCCGACGCCGGAGACGACCGCGGTGTACGCCCCGGGGGCGAGCACGACGATGAGCGCGGCGTCCTTGCTCCCATGGGCCAGCGCAAATGCGCTGGTGCTGGTGAAGGCGGCGGAGAGGTCCGCCGGGGACGCGCTGGTCTGGGCGGCGGTCAACGGGTCGCTGGTTTCCCACTGGTCGTTTTGCGCGAGGGCGACACCGGCGGCGTTGTAGACGGTGAGGAGGGGGTCGGCCAGCGCACCGGGCACGCCGTAGGCGGTGAGCCCGGGGCCGATGCCGCGGACGAGGACTTTCTTGGGTGAGTTGCCGGTGACCGAGAAGCCGCCGATCAGCGCGCCTTCGCCGGCGGTGACGGGACCGCGGGTGGAGATGTCAATCAACCGCTGGTACTCGGCCTGGGGATTGTCGCTGGCGTCATAGACCTCGGCCAGGGCGACGCCCTGTCCGCCGTTGTCGGCGACTTGCATGGTGTAGAGACCTGGTGCAAGGGTGACGAGGAGCACGGCGTCCTTGCTGGCCGGATCGAGCGCGAACGCACCGAGGCGGGCTTGTGTAGTCACGAGCGCAGAGGTGCCGCCCCAGTTGTCGTTGGTCTGGATCACATGGCCGGTGGCATCGTAGAGGATGAGGCGCGGATCGGCGAGGGGGTTGTGGACGCCGTAGGCGGCGAGGCTGGGTCCGATGGCGCGCAGCAGCACCGGCTTGGGCACGGCGCCGGTGATGACAAAACCGGCGATGAGCGCACCGGCATCGCCAGCGGGGTCGTTGACCCACGCGCGCGAAGAGAGGCTGATGAGGCGGTCGGTACGCACGGTGGTGGCGTTGAGGCCGGAGAAGGTCTGCGTGGTCTGGTTGGGCAGCGTGATGGTGCCGGTGACGGTGGTGGTGGGCGTGTCGATGGCCGCGGCGATCGTGGCGGCCGCGGGTGTTTGCACGGTAAACTGGGTGCTGTTGGCGGCGACGGTGCCGGAGCCGGCGGTCACGAGGGTGGGGGTGACGGCGAGCACGTATACCTGGCCCTGGGTGCCGACGACGGAGTAGGTGGACCCGGTGGCGGTGTTGGTGGACGCAGCGGTGTAATAACCGGCGATGGCGGCGGTCGGGCCGGTGGGAGGTTGTTGGGCGGCGGAGAAGGTGAGACTGAGCTCGTCGAGTGAGCCGCTCAACACGCCGCCGGACCACAGGCCGCGGAAGGTGCGGGTGCTGGCCGTGGCTGCCACGGTCAAGGCGTGCTCCGTGCCGGTCGCAGCATCGGCGGCCACGGCCGTGGCGGTGGATTGCGGATTGAGAAAGACGGTGGCTGGCGTGACGAAGTGGCCCGTAGCATCGAGGGTGAAGTTCACCACGAAGCCATCGCCGGTGCCGGGGATGGTGCCGATGATGGTGCCCGACTGTCCGTTGGGCGTAATTTCCGCGGCGATGGTGGAGCTGCCGAGCGAGCCGAAGAAGATTGACGGACCGGCTGGCGCGACCGTGAACGCGCGGACGACGTCGGGCGCGGCGTTATAGGCGGCGTTGCCCGGCTGCGAAGCGCGTACAGTGACGGTGCCCGGCGTGCCGCCGAGGGTAAGCGTGGCGCCGCTCAGCAGGGCCGGACCGGAGACGATGGCAAAGGCGACCGGCAGACCGGAACTTGCGGTGGCGGTGAGCGTGAAGGGGGCGTCGCCGACACGCCGGTCGGGCAGGGCGGCAAACGTGATGGTCTGATCAAGCTTGGCGGACGCAGCGATCGTCTGGTCGGCGCTGGCAGAATTGTAGTTGCTGTCACCCGCCTGGGAGGCACGCACCACCACAGAGCTGCTGTCGTTGACGGTCAGCGCGCTGCCGCTGATGGTGGCGTTGCCGCTCACCACGCTGAAGGTGACCGCCAGGCCGGAGGAAGCGGAGGCGGAGAGTGTGACCGGCGTGCCGATTGTCACGGAACCGATGGTCGCGAAAGAAACCGTCTGGCTGGCCTTGGCGATGGTGAGCGTGAGGGTATTGCTGCCGGCATTGCCGGCGGGGTCGGTTGCACCGAGCGTAACCGTGAAGCTGCCGATCGCGGTGGGCGTGCCGGAGATCGCGCCGGTGCCGGTATTGACCGTGACGCCGCCGGGCAGGCCGGTGGCCGAGTAGCTGGCCACGCTTTCGTTGGCGGTGATGTTGTAGGTGGCGAGTGGCGTGCCATAGGAACCGCTCGCGGTGATAGCACTGGTGATCGTCGGCGCGGTGGTGTCGAGGACGTAGGCCTGGCTGAGGACGGTACCGTCGTTGCCGGCGTTGTCGGTGACCTTGAGCTTGAGGGTGCTGCTCGCCGTCAGGGTGACACCATTCCAGGTGAGCGTGGTGCCGCTGACCTTGCTCGTGATGTCGGTCCAGGTGGCGCCATTGTCCAGCGAGCCATAGACGATATCGGTGCCGGCGGGCGCGCCGCTCAAGGTCGCGGTGATGGTCTGGGCGGCGGTCTTGGTGATGAAGTCGGTGGA
>DATJPQ010000060.1:0-6784 GCA_035506315.1 Opitutaceae bacterium | reverse complement strand
GACCAACTGGCGGAAAAGATCGCCGCGAAAGGTCTGACGAGTGTCCAGCTCGCCCTGGCCAAAGCGATCGACGGCATCAACAGCGACACCGGCGGCCTGAGCCCGGGTCTCGCCACCCATGTGCGCGACGCCTTCCAGCGGCACGGCGTGCGCATTGCCGTCCTCGGTTGCTATGTGAACCTCGTGCATCCCGAACTCGCCGAGCGGCGCCAGCTGCTTGCGCGATTCAAGGAGCACCTCCGGTTTGCCCGCGATTTCGGCTGCAGCGTGGTCGCCACCGAAACCGCTTCGCTAAATGCCGACTGGTCGCCGCATCCGGACAATGGGGGCGAGGCCGCCTTCCGCACCGCGGTCGAAAGCATCGGCGAGCTGGTGGCGGTGGCGGAAAGGTTCGGCGTCTTCGTCGGAATCGAGGGCGTGGCGCATCACGTCATGTCCACGCCGCAGCGGATGCGGCGGATGCTCGATACGCTCCCCTCGCCCAACCTGCAGGTGCTCTTCGACCCGGTGAACCTGCTGTCGAAGGACAACTGGCAGGAGCAGGACCGCGTGATCCGGGAATCGTTCGACCTGTTCGGCGACCGCATCGTGATCGTGCACGCCAAGGATTTTAAGGTCGATGCCGGAGTACCAAAGCCCGAGGTGATCGGCCGCGGCCGGTTCGACTTCGCGCTGCTCGCGCGCCTGCTCAAGGCGCGCAAGTCCTACATCGACGTCCTGCTCGAGGAGACCACCCCGGCGACAATCGACGAGAGCGTCGCCCATATGCGGCGGGTTTTCGCGTAGCGCGGTCGGCCTGAGTCCGCGGAGAATTGTTGGCCACAAAAAAACGCGAAAAGATCTGGGTAAATACTGTACCCTGCGTAGCACCTATAGCGCGCGGACGGTTGTGGCCGTAGGGGCGCAGTCTTGCTACGCCCTCAGACGCAATCAGGACGCAACAAGATTGCGCCCATACCAGGCCGGCGAACGCGTGGTCCCTTTTTGCGATCCTTGTGGCCAATCGGATCGGCCTTTGAACGCACGGCGGGGTTCGGCGACCCCGCCCTACATCAGCACAAGACGCGCTAACTCAGAGCAGATCGGCGGCGAGTTCGGCGAGCTTTGAACGCTCGCCCTTGGTCAGGGTCACGTGCGCGGCGGGCGCCTGGCCCTTCATGCGGTTGTACGCATAAACGAGGCCGTTGCTCCGCGAATCGACGTAGGGATTGTCGATCTGCGCCGGATCGCCGATGAGCACGATCTTCGATCCTTCCGAGATGCGCGTGATCACCGTTTTTACCTCGTGCGGCGTGAGCTGCTGCGCCTCGTCGAGAATGAAAAATCGCCGCGCGATCGAACGGCCGCGAATGAAGCAGAGCGCCTCAATCTCCACCACCCCGCTCCGGATGAGCCGTTCGTAGGGCCGGATCGGCGGCAGGCCGTTGGCGTGCCCGTTGCCATTGCCGTTATGGCCGGAGGCATACGAGCCGCTGGCCGTCATCGTCGCCACCAGCTCATCCTGCTTTTTCTTTTTCTTCTTCGAGACTTTTTTCGCCGCGAATTGCGGCTCCTTCGGCGCCTTGGAGGGGATCAATACTTCCAGCGCATCGTAATACGGCTGGAGCCAGGGCCGCATCTTTTCCTCGAGCGAGCCGGGGAGGAAGCCGATGTCCTTGCCGAGCGCGATGACCGGGCGGGAAATCGACAGCCCGTCATACCGGCCCGTTTCGTCGCAGATCTGCTGCAGGGCGCACGCCGTGGAGAGCAGGGTCTTGCCGGTGCCGGCCTTGCCGAAACAGGTGATGAGCGAAATCGACTCGTCGAGCAGCGCATCCATGAGGAACTGCTGTTCGAGGTTGCGGGCGCGGATGGGAATGCCCCCGGGGGCGCGGACGAATTCCGGAATCTTCAGTCGCCGGACCAGCCCGTGGCCGTAAAAACGCGCGGGCATCGTCTTCCCCTCGTCGGAGCGCAACAGCAGATATTCGTTGAGGGAAAGCCCGCGCGCCGCGTCGCGGCCCAGTTCGAACACGCCTTCCGAGGCGAAGCGCTGCAGTTCGTAGATCGAGAGCGGCACTTCGTGGTAACTCGCCTCCTCGATGGTTTCGGGCACCTTGTCGCTGAGATAATCCTCCGACTCGAGCCCCACCGCGCGGGCCTTGAGCTGCACGTTGACGTCCTTTGTCACCAGGATGGTCGGGGGTGGAAATTGTTCCTGCACGAAAAGCGCGCAGGCGATGATGCGGTTGTCCTTCTTGGTCAGATCGGGCAGCACCGCCCGCAGGCGCTGCATCGCCGGCGAGGAAAAATTATTTTCCACCAGATAGCGGTTGATGATGACCGAGAGCGTGCCGCCGGTGGCGAGGCGCACGCCCTCGAGCATCGCGTGCGTATCGGGCAGGAGCCCCTGCAGGAGGCGGTGGACCCGCCGGGCGTTGCGCCCGCGCTCGGTGGACTGTTCGCTTTTGATCGCGTCCAGCTCCTCCAGCACCTCCACGGGAATGGCGAGGTTGTTTTCCTCGAACTTGAAGATCGATTGGGGGTCGTGCAGCAGAACGTTCGTGTCGAGAACGTACGTCTTAACCTTACTCGAAACCTTCAGCTGCGGATGACAGGCGGTTGTCCCGCTCGTGAGTTCCATCGGTTGTGGATAACGTGTGAATAACTATGCACAGGTTGTGTCATCTGTCGATGAAAAGCTTTGGCATTAACCTCATTGTTACAGAGGGAAAATCACCCGCCGCCCCCGCATTTCAGGGCAAAAAAAAGGTGGCGGACCGCCTACCCCTAAGCGGCCCGCCACTGGCTTTCTTTGTTACCCCAAATCTTCCGCTAAGCGGAAGAATTGAACCACAGAGAAAGACGTTACGGACTAAAAGAAGTTTCATTTTTCTTTTCGTCAAACAGACAATTCACTTTTAGGTAAAAATACTCAGAAAATGGCCAGAAGATGGCTGGGGCCGGGGTTAAGCACGCCCGGAGCCTGGCAAATCATCCGCACTGGACGGCCGGGGCCGCTTCGGACGCGGGGGCGCCCACATCCGCAAAAGGTGCTCGGCGAGATTGCGCAAACTGGTGCGTCTTAAATTTTCCCGCGCCGCCATGCTACGGAATGGTTCGGCCACCCGGCTGCGCTCCTCCAAATAACGCCACAATTCTCCCTCCAATTCGGTTGCGGCGGCATGTCCGTCAGACTTGCCGGCGGCGAGGGCGCGAACTTTATCCTCCCAGAAGTGTCTCTCCTCCGGATGGCCCAGCACGTAATCGAAGATCATTTGCTCGCAGCGGTTGAGGCTCATGCCGTCACCGTGCGTGGCTCGGGCTGAAAAACAACCCATAATCCTCCTCTAGCGCAGCATTGCATTTGGCAGCGTCTCTGCTAACCGTTCTCTCGAATCAACCTCCCCATGTGGCAAAAACTTAAAGACCAGCTTCCCATCATCATCCTCACGGCCGCCATTGTTATCGGTGCCGCTTACTGGTTAAACCTGAAAACCGTCAAAGAAATGGACGAGCTGCAGCAGGCCAAGCTGGCCGAGCAGCGCCAGCAGTTCGATGCGCAGATCAAGGCCTCGAACGAAGTTACCCGCCGCCAGATCGAAGCCGTCGACAAGGTGCTGAAGGACGCCATCCAGAAGCGTAGCGCCGATGTCTTCATGACCGATGAAGAGGTGGCCAAGCTTAACGCGGAGAAGGTCAACCAGCTGGCCGAGGCCATCGCGAAGAAAGTTCAGCCCTACAACCCGCTGCCGAAGACGCCCGAGGAGGCGGAGAAGCTGCAAAACGAACAGGTCGACAAGGTCTCGTCCCGCCTGGCGGTAAAAATCCAGCCCATCCTCGCCGAGATGTCAAAGGACCAGAACCTCACGCGCGAGTCGATCGACCGCTACTCGCAACGCATTTCCGACCAGATCGGCAACGTGCTCACGTCCGAGATGGCGAAGAATCAGCAGCTCAACAACAATCTCATCGCCACGCAGGCTGTCGCGCATGAATCGCTTGCCCTGTCGCATGAAGTTACGGCCCTCTATCTCAGTTCGTTCAAGGACCAGGGGCTGGTCACTCGTCTCCTCACGCTGCCCGCCAACGTCGTGCGCGACGTGTCGAAGCTGAGCATCATCAACAGCAGCGAGCGCAAAAAGATCGAGGAAGACCTCGTCGCCAAGATGGGCACGCTCGACAAGAAGCTCAACGACCTCGAGGCCCAGCAACCGAAGAAGTAGGCAGTCGTACTCCGTTTTTCCAGGCGGCGCGCCGACCGGCACGCCGCCTTTTTTGTGCACCGTGCCCTGCGACCGCTGCCGTCACCTTTTCGCCGAGAGATATCCGATCACCCGATCGACCAACGCGGGCGAAACCACCTGTTTCCAGCCATCCGCATCGCGGCGGAACTTGATCTCATCCTGCCGCACCTCCCCACTCTGGTATTGCAGCTGCACGCTGTGAATCTCCGTGTCCGCATCGGGCTGGGTCTGGCTGAGCAACTGCACCCCCACGATCGGTCTGGGGCTGCCCGACATCACCATGGCGATCAGCTCCTCGGGGGTACCGTAATCCGTGCGCACCTTTTCCGGCAGCGTCGCAATGAACGCTTCGAGTTTGGCCCGCTCCGGAGGTTCAAAGTCGATTACGCTCGCGACTGTCTTGGTGTCGCCGCGTTGCATCGCCCACACCATGGTCTGCGCGGCCGCCGCGGGGGTCGCCCGGCCGGCATTCGCCATCAAGTCGACCGATATCATGCCTGGCGCAAGTGCTCCCCCGGCCCCGGCGGCGCGGACCGGTGTCGTCTCGCTGCTCGCGCGGACCGTCGAGGCTTTTTTGGCGGCGGCCGCCTTGATAAACGCCTCTTTTTCGGCCCGCAGCCGCACCAGTTCGGCGTGCTCGCCGGTCATTTCTTCCGTGATTCGCCTGGTTTCAGCACGCGACGCGGCAAGTGCTGAGGTCTGTTCGCGCAGCGCCGCGACTTCGGTGCGCAGCTGCGCGGTGGTCTGGTATTGCCGGATGGCGATGGCCGTCGCGGCCACCGCCACGACGCCAACGATACCGAGGGTTAATTTGGCCGTGCTCATAAAACTCAACGTTTTCAGGGCCACCGTGCTGCCGATGGCCGCCGTGCCGGCACCGGCGAGGGCGGTGCCTGTCACGCTGGCGGCCAGCCCCGCCGGCGCGACCGCCCCGGCTTGATTGGATAAGACCAGGCCCAGGGCAACAGAGGTGGAGGTAATGCCGCGTCGGGCCAGCAGGGCGCGCAACTTGTCCAGGGCTCGTTCCGCACGCATCCGCGCGGCGTTTTCCGAGATGGCCAGCTTCTCGCCGACTTCTGCAAACGACCGGGCGGCGAAAAACCGCAGCAGGATGGCCTCGCGATCCGGTTCGCTCAACTCGTCCATCGCCTCGTCGATCACCGGGCGCAACCGTTCCCAATCGGCTTCAGGATGCGATTCCAGGGGGATATCTTGCATGGCGTGAGCCTCCAATTCCCGCACCTGCCGCCGGCGCGCGGCCCGCTGCGCCTGCACGGCGACATTGCGCGTGGTGGTGTAGAGCCAGCCCTCCAGCGATGGGTGGTCCGTGAGTGACGCCGCGCGACGGGCCAGCGCGGTAAAGACACCTTGGGCGACATCCTCCGCCAGATGCGTGTCACCGCCGACCCGTCGCAGAGCCGCGAAGTAGACGAGGTTGAGATGCCGCCGAACCAGTTCGGCAAAAGCACCTTCCGCCCGTTCTTCGGCGTAGCGATGGAGGAGCTGGGCGTCGTTCGTCATGGCGATTCACCCTCTAAATAGCCGCCGGTCCGAAAACCGCACAAACAATTCCTTCCGGCCTCACCGTCAGCCCAACGCGGAGACACCAAGATGAGTTCCAGGTTGCGGAGCGGGTATCGGTGGCTAGCTTCTCCGCACTCTCCCACTCCATGTGCCTCGCCGTCCCCGGTAAGATTCTCGAAATCCAAGGCGACGACCCGCTTTTTCGTGCGGGGCGCGTGAGCTTCGGCGGCATCGTCAAGCAAGTCAGCCTGGCCTGCGTGCCCGAGGCCAAGGTCGACGATTACGTGTTGGTGCATGTCGGCATGGCCCTGAGCGTCGTCGACGAAAAGGAGGCCGCGGAGGTGTTCTCCTATCTGCAGCAGATGGGCGAACTCGCGGAACTCGACCCGCCCGAGACTGCGGTACCCGCGCCACCGCGATGAAGTTTGTCGATGAGTATCGCGGCGCCGCGGCCACGCACGCGCTGGCCGACGCCATCGCCCGCATCGTCACCCGGCCGTGGACGATCATGGAAATCTGCGGCGGGCAGACGCACAGCATCGTCAAATTCGGCCTCGACGAACTGCTGCCGCCGTCGATCACCCTCGTGCATGGGCCCGGCTGCCCGGTGTGTGTAACGCCTGTCGAGCTGATCGATGCCGCCGTGACGCTCGCCGCCCGGCCCGGCGTCACGCTCTGCTCGTTCGGCGACATGCTGCGCGTGCCCGGCACTGGCACCGATCTGCTCACCGCCCGGGCCCGGGGCGGCGATGTGCGCATGGTGTACTCGCCGCTCGACGCCGTGACATTCGCCGCCCAGCACCCCGACCGCGAAGTGGTGTTTTTTGCCGTGGGCTTCGAGACCACCGCGCCCGCCAACGCCATGGCCGTGCTCCACGCGCGCCGCCTCGGGTTGAAAAATTTCTCGCTGCTCGTCTCGCACGTGCTCGTGCCACCGGCCATCGCCGCCATCCTCTCCGCGCCCGACAACCGCGTGCAGGGTTTTCTCGCCGCCGGCCACGTCTGCACGGTGATGGGCACCGCCGAATACGGTC
>DATJPQ010000059.1:0-11375 GCA_035506315.1 Opitutaceae bacterium | reverse complement strand
CTACATCGCCGGATTAGTGCCCATTAGTGTTAATTAGTGGTTAAAAAAATCTGCCCGGTTTCCGGTTGTTTCGTGGTAATTACTCCTCCTCCGTGCCTTTCCGTGCCTTCCGTGGGCCAATACCGATTGGCCCGAGATATCCGGGGTTGCATGCCCGGGCGGAAACCGCCATTTAACGCGCGCTTCGTACCCTATGAGCGATACCCCCGATCCCTCGCGCGACTCCGCGGATGTGAACTCGTCCCTCGATTCCGCGATCTTGCGGCTGTTGATGAATACGATCCCGGACCGTATCTTCTTCAAGGATCTGCAATGCCGGATCGTGCGGAACAACGCCGCCCATGCCGGCGCCTTCGGCATCACCCCGGGCGCATGTGTGGGCAAGACCGACTTCGATTTCTTCTCCCGCGAATACGCCGAGCGCACCTTCGCCGAGGAGCAGGAAATCATCCGCTCCGGCATTCCCCTCATCAATCAGGTTCAACGCATCGTCCGACGGGATGGCACGGTCGTATGGGGTTCGACCACCAAGATGCCCTGGCGCGATCACGACGGACGGATCATCGGCACCTTCGGTCTCACCCGCGACGTCACCGCCACCAAGGAGGCCGAGGCCCGGCTGCTCCAGGAACACGAGGAGCTGACCCGCTCCAACGCCGAGCTGGAGCAGTTCGCCTACGTCGCGTCGCACGATCTCCAGGAGCCGCTGCGCGCCGTGGCCAGTTGCGTGCAGCTCCTGAAAAAACGCTACGAGGGCAAACTCGATGCGCGCGCCGACGAGTTCATCCGGCACGCCGTCGAGGGCACCAAGCGCATGCAGGCGTTGATCACCGACCTGCTCGCGTATTCGCGCGTCGGCACGCACCAGCAGCCCTTTGAGCCGGTCGATTGCAATGCGGTGGTCGACGAGTCCCTGGCCAATCTGACGGTCGCCATCCAGGAAAGCGGAGCGACGGTGACCCGCGATCCATTGCCCACGGTGATGGCGGATCCCACGCACCTCACCCAGGTGTTCCAGAACCTGATCGGCAACGCGCTCAAGTTCCGCGCCGAGAACCGGCCGCCCCGGATTCACCTCA
The DNA here is from genome assembly GCA_035506315.1 of Opitutaceae bacterium. Taxonomy (GTDB): domain Bacteria; phylum Verrucomicrobiota; class Verrucomicrobiia; order Opitutales; family Opitutaceae; genus MWDT01. Next base: position 10,296 of record DATJPQ010000059.1, on the reverse strand, counting down.
CCGCGAAAAATGCGGCGGGGGAATGGACCTTGGGCGTCAGCGACAACGGCATCGGCATCGAGCCGCAGTATTTCGAGCGGATCTTCCGGGTTTTCCAGCGCCTGCACACGCGCACGAGCTATCCCGGCACCGGCATCGGCCTGGCGATCTGCAAAAAAATCGTCGAACGCCATGGCGGCCGGATCTGGATCGAATCGCAGTTCGGCCAGGGCTCGACCTTCTACTTTACCCTTCCGGAACGGAAACCGCCCCCCCCCGCCCATGAATAAAAACAAACCCATCACCATCCTGATGGCCGAGGACAACGCGACTGACGTGATGATCACCAAGGAGGCGCTCACGCATGCCAAGCTGCTGAACACGCTTTACGTCGTGAGCGACGGCATCGAAGCGATGGACTTCCTGTACCACCGCGGCAAATACCCGAAGGCGCCCCGCCCCGACCTGATCCTGCTCGACCTCAACATGCCGCGCAAAAACGGTCAGGAGGTGCTCGCCGAGATCAAGGCGGACGACAAGTTGAAGTTCATCCCGGTCGTCATCCTGACCACCTCAAAGGCCGAGGAGGACGTGCTCAAGGCCTACGGGCTCCATGCCAACTGCTATGTGGTCAAGCCCGTCGACTTCGAGGTGTTCGCCGAGGTGGTCCGGTCGATCGAGCAATTCTGGTTCAGCGTCGTGCGGCTGCCGACGGCCTGAGTTTCGGATTTCGGATTTAAGTAATCTTGCGCATTTTAGCGCGGGATTTGCCGACTAAGTGACTTAAACCCCACCCCGCCTGCCATGGCCGCCCCCACGATCAACGTCCTCCTGGTTGAAGACAGTCCCACGGACGCATTGATCGTACGCGAAGAACTGGCCGAGGCGTCCGGCGTGAGGTTCGTTGTCACGCACGTCGTGCGGCTGAGTGAGGCGTTGCAACGATTGCAGCACGGCTCGTTCGACGTCGTGCTGTCGGATCTCGGCCTGCCGGATAGCGACGGAATGCAGACCTTCGAGCGCCTCCACCAGGCCGTCCCCGGGCTGCCGATCATCATTCTTTCCGGCCGGAACGACGAGCTGCTGGCCGTCGCCGCCGTGCAGGCCGGGGCGCAGGATTACCTGATGAAGGGCCACGGCGAGGAAAACGGCCTGGCCCGGGCAATCCGTTACGGCCTTGAGCGCGCCCGCACGCAGGAAACGCTGCACGAGAGCGACGCCCGTTTCCATCAGGTGGTGGAAAACATCCCCGAGGCCCTCTGGATGTTCGACGTGGAAACGCAGCGGGTCGTGTGGGCCAGCCCGCGTTATGCGGAAATCTGGGGCCAGCCCAATGCCACGCTGCGCGCCTCGCCGGATGCCTGGCTCGAGAGCATCGTCCGCGACGACCGCGAGCGCATGCAACAGGCGCTCCCGGCGATGCAACACGGCACCGGCCAGGGCGAGACCTACCGGATCGTGCGGCCCGACGGCGCCGTGCGCTGGATCCGCCACCGCACCTTCGCCGTCCGCGATGCCACCGACCGCGTGCGACGGCTCATCGCCGTCGCGGAGGACACGACCGAGCAAAAGAAACTCGAGGAGCAGTTCCTGCGCGCCCAACGGCTGGAGGCGGTCGGCACGCTGGCCAGCGGCGTGGCCCACGATCTGAACAACATCCTGACGCCCGTGCTGATGACGGCGGAGGTCCTGGCCGAACGCGCCGCCTCGGCGCGGGACCGCGAGCTGTTGCAGATGATGGCCCGGGGCGCGCAGCGCGCCACCGACACCGTACGGCAGCTGCTCATGTTCAGCCGCGGCGCCGAGGGCCGGCGCGGACTCGTGCAGTTGCGCCACCTGCTGAAGGAAATGGCCGGCATCATGCGCGAGACGTTCCCGCGCGAAATCACCATCGTGGAGAATCCCGAGCCCGACCCCTGGCCGGTCGTCGCCGACGCGAGCCAGCTGCACCAGGTGCTCATGAACCTGTGCGTCAACGCCCGCGATGCGATGCCGCACGGCGGCACCCTCACAATCGGCGCCGCCAACGTGCATCTGGGGTCGGACGATCTGCACATCCATGCCGACGCCCGCCCCGGCCGCTACACCGTGTTGACGGTGGCCGACACCGGGCACGGCATCCCGCCCGACATCATCAACCGGGTGTTCGATCCGTTTTTCACGACCAAGGGACCCGGCAAGGGCAGCGGTCTCGGCCTTTCGACCGGGCTCGGCATCGTGCGCAGCCACGGCGGATTCATCACGGTCCAGAGCGAGCCGGGCAAAGGGACGATTTTCCGCAATTATCTGCCGGCCGCGAGCGAGACTGCGTTGTCGGCGATGGCGCCCACCCCGCCGCCGGCCCCGCCGGGCCGTGGCGAGCTCGTGCTCGTGGTCGACGACGAATTGGGGATTCGCGAAGCCACCCGCGAAATCCTCGAGCAACACCAGTACCGCGTGCTCACGGCCACCGACGGCCGCGATGCTCTGAACCTGTATCTCAAGGAGTTAAACAATGTGCAGCTCGTGCTCACCGATCTGGCGATGCCGGTCATGGGGGGTGTGGCGCTGGTGCGCGCCTTGCGCGCGTTAAAGCCGGACCTCAAGGTGGTCGCGGTCAGCGGGCTGGATGATGAGGCCAAACGCGCCGAGCTGGCGACGCTGGGCGTCAGCGACGTGCTCATGAAGCCCCTTCGCGCTGCGCAATTGCTCGGAGTTCTGCGCCGCCAGCTGTCGACCGGCCACTCTACCATCCCGTGGGAGCAGCCGACGGGCGCTACTAACTGAACGGGTGCGAAGCACCCGCAGGTTCCGGGTTTCGCGCTCCGGGTTTTCAGAAACGCTGAATATATTCGCGGTTCTTCGCGTTCCTTCGCGGTCAAAAGTCCCTTCCGGTTTTCGTGTATTTCGTGTGTTTCGTGGTGAACACTCCGCCTCCGTTCTCTCCGTTCCCTCCTGTAAAAACTAAACAACCGCTTTGCGCCTTTGCTTTGCACGGGGGCGGATTACCCTTGGCCCCATGCCGGACATCGTTCTCGCGACGCTCAACGCGAAGTACATTCACGCTGGATTTGGCCTGCGTTACCTGCTGGCCAACCTGGGCGAGCTCCGGCCGCGGGCCGCCCTGGCGGAGTTCGTCGTCAGCCAGCGCCCGCTGGAAATTGCCGGGCGCATCCTGGCACTGGAGCCGCGCATCGTCGGCCTCGGCGTTTATATCTGGAACGTCACGCCGACGACCGAGCTGGTGGCCCTCCTAAAGAAGATCCGGCCCGGGCTTGTAGTCATTCTCGGCGGCCCCGAGGTGAGCCACGAAACCGAGCAGCAGGAGATCGTGCGGCTGGCCGACTACACGATCGCCGGCGAGGGCGATCTCGCGTTTGCGGAAGCCTGCCATGGCATCCTCGCCGGCCAGCCGCCGGCGCAGAAAGTCGTCCCGGCGCCATTGCCCGACCTCGCACGGATCGCGTTGCCGTATGACGAGTACACAGCCGACGACATCGCGCACCGGTTGATCTACGTGGAGGCATCGCGGGGCTGTCCGTTCGAATGCGAATTCTGCCTGTCGTCGCTCGACATCCCGGTGCGGCAGTTCCCGCTGGAGCCGTTCCTGGCGGCGCTGGACCGGCTGCTCGAGCGCGGCGTGCTGCACTTCAAATTCGTGGACCGCACCTTCAATCTGAACCTCGCAGTGAGCCGGCGCATCCTGGAGTTCTTCCTCGCGCGGTGGCGGCCCGGGCTGTTCCTGCATTTCGAGATGATTCCCGACCGGCTGCCGGCGGAGTTGCGCGAACTGATCGGGCGGTTTCCGCCGGGCTCGCTGCAGTTGGAGGTGGGGGTGCAGACCTTCAATCCGACCGTCGCGGCGGCAATCAGCCGGCGACAGGACTACTCGCGATTGGAAGACAACTTCCGTTTCCTGCGGGCGGAGACCGGCGTCCACCTGCACGCCGACCTGATCGTCGGCCTGCCGGGCGAGACGGTGGAGAGCTTCGCGGCCGGCTTCGACCGGCTGGTCGGGCTGCGGCCGCAGGAAATCCAGGTCGGCATGCTGAAGCGCCTGCGCGGCACGCCGATTTTCCGGCACGACGGTGAATGGGGCATGGTGTATTCGCCGCTGCCGCCGTACGAGATTCTCCAGAACAAGCTGATCGATTTCGCCACGATGCAGCGGCTGCGACGATTCGCGCGGTACTGGGACCTGATCGGCAACAGCGGCAACTTTGTGGAGACGACCCCGTTCGTCTGGGCCGGCGGCGGTTCGCCCTTTGCCGAGTTTCTGCGGCTGAGCGAGTGGCTCCATGCGCGCGAAGGAAAGCAGCACGGCATCCTGCTGACACGGCTGATGGAGCTGGTTTTCACCTATCTCACGACCGGGCGCGGCCGGCCGCCGCGCGACGTGGCCGAAACGTTGTGGCGCGATTTCCAACGCGGCGAGCGCGCCGAGTTGCCGCGATTTCTGCGCCCGCATCTGGCGACGGTGGATGTGGCAACGCCAGTCGGGCGTCGCGGGAAAAACCGGACCACGCAGCGCCAGAGCCGGCATCGGGGAGCCGCACCAGACACCAGATCGGGCAATCCAGATACATTCTTACAGGAGGCCGCAGAGGAAGCGGAGGGATGATTTTCCCGCGGATTGCGCGGATCGACGCGGATTGGATACCACACAATCGGCGATCATCCAAGAGAGCCGCAGAGAGTTTGGCCGCAAAAATGCGCAAGGCTGTTTTGTGGCTCCGGTCATAGACTCTCGCGCGCCTTTGGGCGCAACGCAGGGTACAGCCCCTACGCACGAATTTTGTGCCTCTTTGTGGCCAAAAAATTCTGCCGCTCGATCCGCGACCACCTGAGAAATCCGCGGTTAAATGCTGGTGTTTTCAGGTGGAGCGCGTTGACCCCAACGCGCTGAGCGTCTTGAGGTCAAGCCGCTCCACGAGCCTTGTTACCGGACTCCGTAAAATCTTCCCCGGATCGTTCTCTGCGAACTCCTGCAAAACTTCCGCTCCGGTCAGCTTTTGGCGGACGCGGGCTGCGTTGCGCCTTTCTTCAGGCTCATCCGGTGGGAGATGCTGTACATCAGGATGCCGCCGAGGATGCCGAAGGGCACCTGGTAATAAAAATAGAGGCTCCATCCATAGGTATCGAGCACCCAGCCTAGACCCTTGATCGCCAGAGCCGCGCCGAAATATTGGAACGCGTCGATCACCCCCGACGCAAACGCGGCCATCTTGCGTCCGCCGATGTCCATCGCCGCGGCCGGCCCGAGCAGCGAGTGCGTCGAATTGACCGTGAACGCGATCAGCACCACCATAATGAGCGTCCAGTTGGTCGACGTGACCTGGGCGGCGATGAACGTGATGACAACTTGAAGAAAATAGATGATCGCTGCGACCGGCGCCCGCCGCGCCTGGAAGAAACGATCCGAAATCCAGCCGGAGAGCAGCGATCCCCCCGAGGCGGCGACCGGAATCGCCAGCCCGAGCAACTGGAACTTCCACCCTCGCGGATCCAGATGGTGCACGTCCTGAAACAGCCGGGGAAACCACTGGTCGATGCCCTGCCGCACCGCCCCGGTCGTCGCGTAGGCGACCGCCATGATCCACACGACGGGATTGCTGATGATCTGCCAGAAAACCGTCCCGATTTTCGCATGCACATCCTGGTCGGCGTGGTCCGCCTCACCGGGAAACAGGTTGCTATAGCCGCACTCTTCCGGCGTGTCCCTGACCACGATCGCCAGCATGATAGCAACGCCCGTCGCGATGCCCGCCGGAATCCAGAACAGCCAGCGCCAGTGCTGCGGCGGCACCTGCCACATGCCGATGAAGACGAAACCCGCGAGCAAGGCGGGCAGCAACCAGTTCGCCACGGTGCGGCCGAGATTGATCATGCAGCCGAAAATGCCGGCAAAAGTGCCCCGCTCCTTCTCGCTGAACCACGAGCTGTTGATCTTGATGAAACCCGGCGCGCCGAAGGATTGGAAATAGCCGTTGATGCCCCACAACAGGGCAAACAGCCACAGCATGCCCCAGAACGATGCCGCGCCGAACGCCAGGCTCATGGTCACTGTGCCGACCGCGCCGATGAGCATCGCCCGCTTGCCGCCGATGCGGTCGGTCAGCAGGCCGTTGATGATCTGACCGCAGCCATAAGCGATGAACTGGCACGAGAGGATCGTGCTGATGTCCGATTTCGAAAAGAGGAATTCGTCGCTGATCGCCTTGTTCGCGTAGGAAAGATTGTAGCGGCAGAGGTAGTAGCTCGTGTACATCAGCCCGACCACCGCCCAATTGAGGCCGCGACGCGCACGAAAGCCGGACGGATAGCGGGGGCGACTGGCAACTACGTTGGATACGGGCATGGGTGGCGGGCGATCAGGGCGATCTTTGGCGGGTTATTGTCGCGGGACGTTTGAGTGGGGTGAACGAGGGGTCAAAGGCATTCCACGCCTCTCCCATGTGACAATACGGTGAAACCCGGGGATTGATTTTGACCCACTCCGGCGCCCTCGTATGTTGCGCGTCGATTACGCCACCGTACCAGTCACCGGGCCGCCCGCCAGCCGGTCACGCCCCCGTCCTTTTCAATCCTTCCGTTTGATGTCCCTCAGTCTCGTCGGTTTCTTTCTCGCCGCCGTCATCGGTCTCTACTTCTGGAACAATCCCCTCAAGCATGGGGGCTGGTTCATGGTCCGCCGGTTCATCAACTGGTTTCCCCTGGGGATGACCTACTCGTTTCTGTACATGGGCCGGTACAACCTGGCCGTGTCCAAAAACGCGCTCGGCGCGCTGATGTCGAAGGAGGATTTCGGCCTGATCTTCGCCGCCGGCACCGTGACGTACGCACTGTCGTTCCTCATCAACGGTCCGCTGGTGGACAAAATCGGCGGCAAGAAGGGGATCATGATCGCCGCCGTCGGCGCGGCGCTGGCGAATATCGCGCTCGGCGGGCTGACCTACGCGATGCTGACCGGGCAATTGAAGGTCCGCATGGTGTACGCTTTCTCGGCGCTGTACGCGCTCAACATGTATTTTCAGAGCTACGGGGCGGTTTCGATCATCAAGGTCAAGGCCTACTGGTTCCATGTGCGGGAACGCGGCGTCTTCGGCGCGATCTTCGGCACGCTCATTTCCTTCGGCGTGTATTTCGCCTTCGACTGGGGCCAGGCCATCGCCGACATGACGAAGGCGAATCCGGAGGGTGAGATCGGCTGGCTCCACCGCCTGGTCCAGCAGGTCTTCGCCCTGAAAACCGGCAGTGTCGACGCGACCTGGGCCGTGTTCTTCATCCCCGCCGCCATCCTCGTCTTCTGGGCCTTGCTCGACTGGTGGCTGATCAAGGATACGCCCGAGGAGGCCCATTTCCCGCCTTTCGACACCCATGATGCCTCCTCGGGACAGATGCACGTGGAGCTTTCGACCGCCGATCTGCTCAAGAAAGTCTTCGCCAACCCGCTGATGCTCATGTTTGCCGCGGTGGAACTGACGGCCGGCGTGATGCGCAACGGCATCATGCAATGGTACTCGATTTTTGCCGCGGAAGTGAAACAAACCGGGGCGGAGCAGATCGTCGCGCATTGGGGCTTGTTGCTCTGCCTTTTCGGCATCGTCGGCGGGTTCGGCGGCGGATTGATCTCCGACAAACTCTTCCAATCGCGCCGCGGTCCGCCCGCGGTGCTGCTGTGCGGGTTCATGTTCGTCCTGGCGATCGTCATGGCCGCCTGCCTGTTCTCGTCGCCGATCGTGGTCGGGGTGGCGGCGTTGTTGATCGTCATGGCCGTGACGGGCGTGCATTCGCTGATGTCGGGCACGGCCGCCGCCGATTTCGGCGGCCGAAAAGCCACCGCGACGTGCTCGGGCATCGTCGACGGGTGCGTTTACCTGGGCAGCGGTGTGCAATCCGTCAGCATCGGCTTTCTGACCGGCCTAAGCTGGCAGTGGTGGCCGGTTTTCCTGATACCGTTTGCCCTGATTGGCGGCCTCATCGCCATGCGCTTCTGGGGCGAACTGCCCGCCGCCACCAAGAAATACATCGCCGAGGTCGAGGGCAAAAAACTGGCCACGGCCGCGTCCTGAGCCGCGGGCAGCTTTACGACGAGTCCGGGAGGTTCGCCCCGCACTGGCTCGACGTTTCGCAAGGCGGGGGAGCTTCAGCCCGCGCCGGATCTCAGGTGGGGCGCGTTGTCCCTAACGCGCCGGTTTGACGATGCCGGGGCGCTTCTTGACGCAAACGGCGGCTTAAGGATAAGCCGCCCTACCTAAGACCGAACCGCCGTGCGCCTTTCCGTCGCTTCTGCGAAAGCGGAAGCTACTCGATGGAATCGGCGCCCAAAACGTCATATATATTTGCACGATTACCCATCTCCAGCATGTTGACCGCCGATGAACATTGCCGTCCCCCGAGAGATAATCCCGAGCGAGACGCGCGTGGCGCTTACCCCGGCGGTCGTGGCCCTGCTCAAACGCGAGGGTCACAACGTCACCGTCCAGGCGGGAGCCGGCTTCGCCGCCGGCTTCACCGACGAAGCCTACGCGCAGGCAGGCGCCACGCTCGTGCCCACCGCCGCCGAGCTTTACCGCTCCGCCGAACTCGTCTTAAAAATCCACCCGCCCGCGCCCAGCCCGGAGCTCGGCCACGAGGCCGACGCCCTGCCGGAGGGTGCGACTTACCTGGGATTTCTCAACGCCTTCACGCAGCCCGAGGCGCTCCAACGCCTCGCCGGCCGCAAGGCCACCGTTTATGCGCTGGAGTTCGTGCCCCGCATCACCCGGGCGCAGAGCATGGACGCGCTCAGCTCGATGGCAACCGTAGCCGGCTACAAATGCGTGCTGCTGGCCGCCGCGCGCCTGCCGAAGATGTTTCCGCTGCTCATGACGGCCGCGGGCACCATCACGCCGGCACAGGTGCTGGTCCTCGGCGCCGGTGTCGCCGGATTGCAGGCCATCGCGACCGCGCGGCGGCTCGGAGCCAAGGTCGAGGCGTTCGATCCGCGGCCGGCGGTGCGCGAGCAGGTGAAAAGCCTCGGCGCCGCCTTCGTCGAGATGGAGCTGCCCAAGGACGCCGAGACCGCCGGCGGCTACGCCAAGGAAATGTCGCCGGAGTTTCTCCTGAAGGAGCAGGAAGCCATCGCCGCACGCCTGCCGAAGATGGACGTGGTCATCGCCACCGCGCAGGTCTTCGGCAAACGCGCGCCGATCCTCGTCACCGCCGACATGGTGAAGTTGATGAAACCCGGCGCCGTCCTCGTCGATCTCGCCGCCGAGCAGGGCGGCAATTGTGAACTGACGCAGGCCGGCCGGACCGTCGAGACGCCCGGCGGCGTTGCCCTCATCGGACCCGTGAACCTGCCTGCCACGGTGGCGCAGGACGCGAGCCTGCTGTACGCGAAAAATCTCTATAATCTCATCAAGCATCTTTTCCCCAAGACGGGGCCCGCCCCCGGAGCCGACGATGAAATCGCCCGGGGCGCCTGCGCCGTACGCGCCGGCGAGATCGTCCACCCTGTGCTGCAGGCACTCAAAACCCAACCCGCTTCACCATGACTTCACCGCTCATTTTCGCCGCCGCCGCGGAGCACGCGCACCGGCTCGTGCCACTGACGGCCGGGGAGATTTTCCCCCTGCTTTTCATTTTGGTGCTCGCCGGCTTTCTCGGTTACGAGGTGATCGGCCGCGTCTCCCCCACCCTGCATACGCCGCTGATGGCCGCGACCAACGCCATCTCGGGCATCTCGCTCGTCGGCTCGCTGGTGGCGGCCGGCGGACCGTACTCCCAGACCAGCCACATCCTCGGCATGGTGGCCGTGACCGCCGCCAGCATCAACGTCGTCGGCGGCTTTCTGATCACCGACCGGATGCTGAGGATGTTTAAAAAGAAAGACCGGGGGGCGAAGCCATGAACCTCGAGCTCAGCCGGATTTTTGCGGAAACCTCCTACCTGGCGGCAGCCATCCTCTTTGTCCTCGGCCTGAAGGCGCTCAGCCATCCCGAAAGCGCGCGGCGCGGCATGTTCCTGGCTGAAATCGGCATGTTGCTGGCCGTGGTGGGCACGCTGCTCTACTTCGAGATCGTCACGTGGACGTGGATCCTCATCGGCGTCGGAGTGGGCTCGACCATCGGCACGTTGATGGCGGTGTTCATGCCGATGACGGCGATGCCGCAACGGATCGCGCTCTCGCACGCCTTCGGCGCGCTGGCCGCGGTGCTCGTGGGCATCTACAAATACATCGAATATCCGGCGGCCGACCTGGGCCGGTTGCGCATCACCGCGCTCGGCTTCGAGGTGATGTTCGGTGCGCTCACCGTCACGGGCTCGTTGATGGCCTTTGGCAAGCTCCAGGAG
>DATJPQ010000058.1:0-30898 GCA_035506315.1 Opitutaceae bacterium | reverse complement strand
CTGCCGATGTCGCCGCCGATGCTGGCGGCATAACCGTGCATCGTGCCGGGGGGGTAGTTCTGGTGGCCGGCGATATTGAGCGCCTCGGAGATGAGCGTGCGCTGGAGCGTGATATTTTGCGCGGTACGCGAGCTGAAGGCCTCGTCGATCGACCAACTGACCGAGCAGTGGTCCAGAATGCAGTGATTGCTGCCCGACATGCCCATGCCGTCGATGGTGGTGCCGCTGATGTTGCCGGGCCGGGAACGCACATCGCGTACGATCACATCGGTGGCGCCACTCAAACCCATGGTCCATTTGCGCAGACAGATGCCTTTGCCGGGCGCGGTCTGGCCGGCGATCGTGAGATAGGGCGAGTTGATCGTCAGGCGTGATTCCAGCGTGATCAGCCCGGAGACGGTGAAGACGATGGTGCGCGGCCCCGTCTCCTGTTCGATGGCATAGCGGAGCGTGCCGGGGACGGGAGTGTCGCCGGGCGCGTAATCGGCGAGCGACGTGACCTCGACGACCCTGCCACCACGTCCGCCGCGGGCGAAGCGACCGTAACCCTCCGCACCGGGAAAGGCCAGGTGGCGTGTGCGGAAGTACCAGACGGTGCCGCGCGTGACATTGCCCAGGGAGTCTACTTCGTCGACGCGCCAATAGTAGGTGGGAGCACTGTTGAGACTGGAGACGGCAAAAGTGGTGGCGGTCTGATTGCCCTTGAATTCGGGAGCAGCGGGAGTGGCAGTAGTGACGGCAGACAGGCTGGCGCCGAAATAAAGATTGTGGGAAATCGCCGTCACCGCGGCGGTCCAACTCAATGTTTGCCGGCCATTGTCGGCGTCGACGTGTTCGTCGCTGTCGAGGGGGCTGGGCGAGTGCGCCTGCCGGGTGGAGTTGGGCGTATCGATTTCAAAACCATTGATCACGGGATTCTTCACGTTCGCCGTGCTGGCGAGATCGGCGGCAAAGAGCACGGTGACGACATCGGTGGGCCCGGTGACGTCAAACTCCAGAAAGGCGGTGGGAGTGGCGTTGAAGGTGATGGCGCGGATGCCCGGCTGAAGGTTGTCGACCACCCGGGTGCCGTTGAGAAAAATGTCGATCGGACCCTGCGTGACGATCGCATCGGGACTGTCCCAGGCGTTGTGGTACGTCAGCAGGCTGTGGTGGCCGGCGAGGAGGCCGGTGATGGTCATCTGGATCTGCCCGCCGGCGTTGCCGTTGGCCACGGTGACACCATCGCTGACCAGCCTGCTGCCGTCCACATCGGGGCTGGTTTGGGCGTACTGCTTGTACCAGTTGGTCACGAGCCCGGTGCCGGCGGGCGAGGTGGCGGGCATCGCGAAAGTGACGGTGACCGGGCCGTCGGCGGTGGGAAAGATTTTGACGGCGGGCGTGCTGCCCGGGGGGTCGGGTATGCTCCAGGGAACGTAGTTGGTTTCGGTGGTGGAGCTGTCCTGCCCGTTGCGGTTCAAATCGACCTTGAGCTCGGCCGCGCCGGCGCTGCCGAGCAAATGTGCGACCGCCAGCACCACCCAAACTGGCCCGCCCATGTCGATGCGCCATGGCCGGGACCTACACCACTGCAAGACGGTATGCGCGGACTTGAGCGTCATTTTATCCTTAAAGACTCAACTGTCATAACCACTGGTCCCCATCAATCCTCTCCCATTAAAAGCGCCGCAATTGTGATCTCGAAAATCCGTTCAACCGAGAGGTGAGGCGGCAAGGAAAGGAATACATCCGGTCCATTCCATTGCATAGCGTAAATTAGTGCGCATCGTTGACTCAACATCTGCTGAATCCGTGATCGGTTGAAATTCCGCAGATTTGGGCGGGGCGTTGCCGCCACTTTCGCAGACCCCAACCAGGCCCAGCCGGACCGGGCCTCACTTCTCCTTCATCACGTACACGCCGTCCCAGTTTTCGGGCGGGGGCTCGGCGCGGTAGTGGGCGGTGATGTCGAGGTACACGAGCGAGGGGTTGCTCTTCACACCGGGCGTCTTGCCGGGCTGGTTCGGCTCGAGCTTCACGCTTTGCTGGAAACTCGCGATCGCGGCGTCCCAGTCACGGGCATAGTAGCTCGCGAGGCCTTGCGCAAAGAGGCCGGTGCACTCGCGCGCTTCCGCCGTAACGAATTCCTTCAGGCCCACGATCTCGAAAATCGGCACGGCCTGCGAACGGCCCTTGACCACGATGCGGCCGAGCGGCCGGAAGACCACGCGGTCGCCGCCGTGCTGCTCGCAGGCGAGCCTGGTCGCCTCGGCCACCATCGAATAGGCGCCCCAGCTTTTCGCACCGCTCTCCATGCGGGCGGCGAGGTTCACGTTGTCGCCCATCATGGTGTAGTTGAAACGCGTCCGGCTGCCCATGTTGCCGATCATGCACACGCCGGTGTTGAGGCCGATGCGCGTCTGCAGGTGGTGCACGCGTTGCGGCCATTTGTCGCCCTCGTTCCGCCACTTCTCGCGCAGTTCCCCGATCCGGCGCTGCACGAGCTGCGAGGCCACACAGGCGCGGTAGGCATGGTCGGCGCACTCCACCGGCGCGCCATACATCGCCACCACGGCGTCGCCGATGAATTTGTCGAGCGTGCCCCCCTCCGCCTGCACGATGTCGGTGCAGGCGCTGAGGTATTCGTTGAGCAGCTCGCCGAGCTTCGATGCCGGCAGCACCTCGGAGAAGGAGGAGAATTCCTGAATGTCGCTGAAGTAGGCGGTGATCTCGGCGTCGTGGCCGCCAAGTTCCGGATCCTTGCCGGATTCGATGAGATTGTTGACGACCGTGGGCGAGAGGTAGGTGCCGAACATGCCCTTGATGCGGCCCTTTTGCTTCTGCTCCTCCCAGACCTGCCAGACGAGCGCGGTGAAGCTGGTGGTAAACATCGCGCCCAGCGGGGCGGTGAGCGGCAGGACCACGTGAAATTCCCCGAAGAGCTGGAGCGCGATCATCACGTAGGCCGCCACCGCGAGCACGGCGAGCACCTTGGCGAAAGCACTCCGTGCCCCGCTGGTGATGGCGAGACCGGCCACCGCAAAGGAAAGAACGAACCCGAGCAGATAATTCCAGTGCACCGGCAGCCGGCGTAGAAACTGCCCGGACACGAGGGTCTTCACCAGATTGCCGTGCACACCGACCTTCGGCACCGGTTCGCCGTCGAACGGCGCCGCCCCGAGGTCCTGCATCAGTTTGTCCACCGGACCGATGAGCACGACGGCGTTCTTCCACTGCGCCTGAGCAAAGAACGTCCGCGCCGCAGCGCGCTCCGCCTCGTCGGTCGATTTGAGCGCCTCGGCGTTGGCGAAGACCTTGAAGAAACTGCACCGCGGGTTGTAGTCGGACAGCCACGCCGAAAACCAGTTGATCTCGAGAATCTGCCGGCGCGTGAGCGGGACGCGGCGCAGCACCGCGCCGTCGGCGCGCACAAAAGAAAGGGCCTCGTCATCGATCTTCACCCCCTCGGGCGGGAGGCCGTAATACAATCGCGTCAGTTCGACCGCCAGGTGGTTGTAGGGGCGCACGTTGGTGGGGGCGAAGAGCGGCACCCAGCGCGTATCCCCGTCGAGCGTGTCGATCAGGCCCACCAGCGGCGGGCTCCATTTCAGGTTGTTGCGCACTTCATACTGGGGCATCTCCGGCGCCTCGATCTGCGCGAGCGGACGCTGCTCCCGATCCACCAGCGGCATCTCCCGATGGCGCAGCGCGCCACTGTCGTCGTAAAAGGTCGAAGCGGAAAACGACGCCGCCAGCACCACGGGCGGCGACTTCTTGAGGAAGGACGCAAACTCGAGATTGCCGGCGACGAGTCTAGCGTGATCGGCGAGCTGGGACTGGCCGATGTCGGACGTCACGATGTCGATGCCGATCGCCTTGACCCCCGCCTGGGTGACCAAGGCTGAACACACCCGCGAGAGCAGGGCGCGGCTCCAAGGCCAGTTGCCGATCACCTGGAGCGATTCAGAATCGATGTCGACGTAAACGACCTTCACCGGCGCCGCGATCTCGCCCCGATAGCGAAAACGCCAGTCGACGGTCTTGTTTTCGAGGAAATCCAGTTTGCCGTAATGATCCGCCACACACCACAGCAGGGGCAGCGGGAGCAACAACAACCAGCGGAGAAACGGCAACGCGGTTTTTTTGGGGGCGGCCACGATGCGACGAAGCTAGGTGGAGTCCGGCGCGAAGCAAAACCGTTTTATCCAGCCGGCCAAAAAAAGCCCGGCTCGGGTGGAGCCGGGCGTTGGCAGCAATTTTCAGCCCCCGGCACCCGTCGTCGTGCGCGGCGGAGCCTGTACCGCGGGCGGCGAGGTCGTTGTGTTGTTATTGTTCGTATTCGAAGTGTTGTTGGTCGAATTCGACGTATTATTATTCGTTGTCGATGAGTTATCGCTGGTATTCGACGTGTTGTTGTTCGTCGACGAGTTGTCCGTTGTCGACGTGGTGCTGTTGTTCGTCGTCGTGTTACTGTTCGTCGTCGTGTTGGACTGCGTGGGCGCCGGTGGGATCACCACCTCCTTCGCCGCTTGGACCGCTTGCACGGCCGCCGTGGAAATGGCGGCGGCGGTGACCGGCGGGATGGATTGCGTCACCACCTGCGCCGGCGCGGTCACCGTGATCTGGCCGGTGGTGGGATTGACCGTGGCTTGAACTTCCACGACGATTTCCCGGTTGTCGGCGACCGCGACTGGCGCCGTGGCCGTGCCTGTCGCGTTCTGCATCGTCACATGGACGTCTCCCTCCGGTTTGCTGACGGTGAAAGTATAGTGGCCGGGGTTCTGCGGATCGGGTCGGAAGACGACGCGGAATGTAGTGCCGCGGATGCCGGCGGCGCCAACCGGCGTCTGGACGTTGAAGGACGAACCTTTTTCCTTGTTGAGCTTGGCAACCTTGCCAATGAGTTCGCCGCGCGCCAGATGCAGGTTGGTGGTGGACGAGGTGGGCTCGGCGGTCATCTCGGAGATATTGAGACTGGTGTCCCACGCATCCTGCAGGAACTCCTCGATATTTAATTCGGAGTCGGTCTTGAGCGTGACGGTGGCGCCGTTGGAAAACACGAGCACCACGCTGCTGTCATGATTCTTGCCGGTGATGACGGTTTCGCCCGCCTTTACCTGATCGTTATCCTGGAGCGGGCGTGGTATTTTGGCGATGTTGTCCTGCACCGTCACCGTGCCTTTCACAAGTTTGGCGGTGATGATGCCCGCGATCTTGGCGGGTGCGGCCGCAGGGGCCGGAGCGGGAGCCGGAGGCGGAGTTTGGGCGACTAGATCGGCGACAAAACTGGTGAAGAGGCCGAAGGCAAAGATCCAGAAGGCGAATTTCCTTAGCATGGGCGGCGCGAGTTAACGAGCATTTGGGCTAGTTGCCAATTGTTGGCGTAAAGCCTGAGCCGCGCGATGGGAGGGGTCAAGAAGCAAGCAGGCGTCGACCATCGATCGCGCAAGCGCCTGAGTGACCGGCCGCAAGGAAAAATGATAGGCGAGGTAATAACGGTAGTTGACCGCAGCCGGGGCGAGTTCGACCGCGCGGGCAAAGTACTCGCCGGCTTCCACCCAGCGATCCTGCGTGTCGAGCGCCACACCGAGGCGCACCCAAGCCTCGGGTAATACCGCGGTCAATGCGAGCGCCCGGCGGGCCGCAGTCTCGGCCTCGTGGCCGAGCTCTTTTGTCCGCGCCGGCTCATCGTGCATCAGCAGCGACAATGCATAGGAGAGGTCGGCCCAGGCCTGGGCATTTTTCGGATCGAGCTCGACGGCGCGGGCAAACGCGTCGCGGCCCCGGTTGTGGGTGGCACTCCGTACGGTGGCCGCCGGCGCTTCCGCTCGCGCCAGCCGGTCAATCGCCTCCCGTGCGTTGTACCGCAGCGCCTCGGCGCGATCGTGCGGCAATACATAAGAAAACAGGGCCGCGAGCACACCAAGAGCGGCGATGCCCTGCGCGAGTCGCACCCACCCGTCAGTTGGTATAGATGAGCTGGCATCGAGGGCGGACCAACGACACGACACCAGTAACGCTGCGCAGACGGCAAACGCCATCGCGAGGGCGGGCAGCTTGAAATGGAAGTCGACGAAAAGATGCAGCGCGAACGCGAGGAGCCCGACCGCGAACCCCTGCTGGGCCCAAGGGTGCATGAGGGAAGCAATAGCGGGAGTTTCGCCTTCCGTGGGTGGAGCGCGTTGACCCCAACGCGCTTCCGGGCGGCTTGAATTTTGTAGGGGCGCAGTCTCGCTGCGCCCTTCCCCCGGAAGAGGGCGCAACAAGATTGCGCCCCTACCGGAATCTGCGGGCGATCGATTCCGTCCGCACCGCCAGACCATCGCTCCACACGCCCCGAAAAAGAGCGCGAAACCCACCGTGCCATAATCGGCCAGGGTGTTGAGGTAATCGTTGTGTGACCACTGCGGCTCGTCCTGATAACGCTCTGGGCGGTGCCGTTCGAAGAGCACGTTGAAACTACCCGCGCCGCCACCCCACATGGGATGATCGCGGAAAATCTCCAGGGACCCGCGCCAGAGGATGGGCCGTGTGCGCTCGCCGGCGTCATGGACCAGGGCATCGAGCCGCGCCCGCACCGGCGGTGCCGCCCAGTAAAGCGCCCCGACCGCGGCCAGCCCGAGCACACCCACGCCGGCCGCGCGGCCGAGACGGCGAGCCAGGGGAGAACGCCCGGCGCACAGCGGCCACGCCGCCAGGGCCAGCCCGAAAGCCAGCCAGCCACCCCGACTGATGGTAAGATATAAACCGAGCGCGAAAAACACCGCGAGTCCGCCGAAGAAAACGCGCGCTCCCACCCGCGCCCCGGGCCTGACCGCCAGGGCACCCATCGCCGGCAGGAGCAATTCCAGCAGCGCCGCCAAACTGTTGGGTATGCCAAAGCAACCGCTCGCCCGGCCGATGAATTGCGCGGCTTGTCGCCGCCCGAGCATGATCCATCCGTGGTCGACAAAACTCTGGTAGCAACCCAACGCCACGCCCACGGCGGCCAGTGCGAGCAGCGTGGCGAAAAGTGCGGTGCGCGGCGCGGGCGAACGCACTCCGTTGAGCATCACCCAAAAAACGGCGATCATCCGCGCCCAGCCGAGCCAGTCGATCCAACCCAGCCAGGGCAACGGCGTAACGAACAGGACATTGGCCGCGCCATAGACGACGAAAGGCAGCAGCAGCCAGCCGGCGGGATGAAGCGGTGAATCTTCGCCGCGGACACAAGCCCGTTCCAGCAAATGCACCGCCAGGAGGAGGCCGACGAGAACATCGGTGACGACCACCGTCTCGGGGAGATAGCCGCCAAGGCAAAGCGTGGTCCAGGCGAGATTGGCTGCAAGCAGGGCGGTTTGGACCCATTCCCAGGCGGAGCGAGGAGATTGTGGCGGCAACGCGGGCATCGGACTGGCGCAGTCTCAAGGACCCGCCGGAATTTGGCGCTAAAAAAAAGCCGCCCGGCGCACAGGCCGGGCGGCGGAAGGATCGCGGTCAAGCGGGGCTGAGCCCGCCGTCGTTACTTGATGAAGAGAATCTCTTCGTAAGTCGGCACCGGCCAGTTGTCGTCGGCCACGACGGCTTCCAGCGCATCGACGACCTTGCGGGTGGCGAGGAGCTGCGGGAGCACGTGATGGCAGAAATGCGCAGCCTCGGCGGCGAGACCGGACACATGATGGCCGCGGAGTGCTTCGAGCTTGCTCAGTTCCGCCTGCAACGCGGCGATGAGCCCGCTGACCTTTTCCAGCAACGCCGTGTCCGCCTTGGTCCCGGCGGCCTTGAGCGCCGCCGCATTGGTCGCGAGTTCGGTCTGATAACGGATCGCGGCCGGCAGATACTTGGTGTGCACCATTTCGACCACGATGTTGGCCTCGACGTTCACGGCTTTGACGTACTGCTCGAGCATGATGTCGTGGCGGGACTCGAGCTCGCGCTTGCTGAGCACGCCGAACTTCGAGTAGGCGGCCACCGTGGATTTGGCGGAGATCACGGGCACGGCATCCACCGTCGTCACCAGATTGGGCAGACCGCGTTTCTTGGCCTCCTGGTGCCACTCCTCGGCGTAATTATTGCCGTTGAAAATAATGGCACTGTCCTCCCGGGCGATTTCCGTGAGCACCCCGGCCACGGCGGCCTCGAATTTCTGCCCCTTGGCCTTCTCGAGCTTGGTCGCGATGTAGTCGAGCGACTCGGCCATGATGGTGTTGAGCGCAGTCAGGGGCGCGGCGATCGACTGGTTGGAGGCGACGGCCCGGTATTCGAATTTGTTGCCGGTAAAGGCGAACGGCGACGTGCGGTTGCGGTCGCCGGCGTCCTTCAACAGCACCGGCAGCGTGTCGACGCCGAGATGCATCGTGCCGCCCTTCTTCGAAGACTTGGCCTTGCCCTTCTTGAGCTGCTCGAAGACGTCGGCCAGCTGCTCGCCGAGGAAGATCGAGATGATGGCGGGCGGCGCTTCGTTGGCGCCGAGGCGGTGGTCGTTGGAGGCCGAGGCCACCACCGCGCGGAGCAGGCCGGCATGCTTGTGCACGGCGCGGACGACGGCGGCGCAGAACACGAGGAACTGCATGTTCTCGTGGGGCGTGTGGCCGGGTTCGAGGAGATTGCCCTGCGTGGCGTTGCCGAGCGACCAGTTGAGGTGCTTGCCCGAGCCGTTGACGCCGGCGAAGGGTTTCTCGTGCAGCAGGCACTCCAGGCCGTACTTCCGCGCCACCCGCTTCATCGTGATCATGATGAGCTGCTGGTGATCGGCGGCGACGTTGGCGTTCTCGTAGATCGGCGCGATCTCGTACTGGGAGGGGGCGACCTCGTTGTGGCGGGTCTTCACCGGGATGCCGAGTTTGTACATCTCGGCCTCGGATTCGTGCATGAACGCCAGCACGCGCTCGGGGATCACGCCGAAGTACTGGTCTTCAAATTCCTGGCCCTTGGGCGGCTTGGCGCCGAACAAGGTGCGGCCCGCGGTCATGAGATCGGGGCGCGCCAGGTAGAAATTGCGGTCGATCAGGAAATATTCCTGCTCGGGGCCGGCGGTGGCCGTGACCATCGCGATGTTCTGGTGGCCGAAAAGTTTCAGGATGCGGCGGGCCTGCTGGTCGAGGGCGCGCATGGAGCGCAGCACCGGGGTCTTCAGATCGAGCGCCTCGCCCGTCCATGACACGAAGGCCGTCGGGATACAGAGGGTGACGCCATTGGCGTTTTCGATGAGATAACAGGGGCTGGTGACATCCCAGGCCGTGTAACCGCGCGCTTCGAAGGTGGCGCGAATACCGCCCGAGGGGAACGACGAGGCGTCGGGTTCGCCCTGCGCGAGCTGTTTGCCGGAGAATTCGGCGATGGCGCCGCCCTTGCCGTCGGGCTCGAGGAAGCTGTCGTGTTTCTCGGCAGTTAGGCCGGTAAGCGGCTGGAACACATGCGCATAGTGCGTGGCACTGTGCTCGAGCGCCCAGTCCTTGATCGCCGAGGCCACGATGTCGGCCGTGCTCGGATCGAGCGGCGCACCGGTATCGATTGTCTTCTTCAGGGACTTGTAGACCGCCTTGGGCAGGCGGGTCTGCATGACCTTGTCGTTAAAGACATTCTTGCCGAAAAGGGCGGCGGAGTGGCTTTCCTTGAAGGCGAACGTGTTGGTGACGCGAAAGTTATTCGCGGCCGAGATGGCGTTGAGGCGGGCGGGACTGACACTCATGTGCGATGACTATGGGTTGATGGGATTATGGGTTGGTCGTGAGGATTTTATCAGTGACAAAAAAATGCGCCGGGCTCCGCAAGGCAGAGCTCGGTGCCGGGGTCAACATAAGCAGGATTTGCGCCAATGCGCGGGCTAAAGAAGGATAAGTTATTCAAAAGCACGAAAGGCCAAAGCACGACCATAAGGCCGGAGCGCGGCAATGAAAAAGATTCTTTGATCGCTACCCCACGCTTGGCATTACGCTTGCTTGCTACCATCCTGTCGCGGTACCGCCCGCGTCATCAGTGGGCGTGTCACCGGCACAAGCTTCGTCACTGCAATCCTCGCCAACCACAAATCATCACACCCATGATACCCAAGGACGTTATCCAACTGGCCAAAGATAAAGAGATCAAGATCGTCGACTTCAAACTTTGCGACATTCACGGGACCTGGCAGCACTTCGCCGTGCCGGTGAGCGAGCTCACCGAGAAGGTCTTCGAGGACGGTCTCGGCTTCGACGGCTCCTCCATCCGCGGCTGGCGCGTCATCAACGCCTCCGACATGCTCGTGGTCCCGGACGCCGCGACCGCCTTCATCGATCCGTTTGCGGCCAACGCCACTCTCAGCCTCACGTGCGACGTCATCGACCCGCTCACCCGCGAGGTGTACGATCGCGATCCCCGCGGCATCGCCAAGAAGGCCGAGGCCTACCTGAAGAGCACCGGATTGGCGGATACCGCGTATTTCGGGCCCGAGGCGGAGTTCTTCATCTTCGACAGCGTCCGCTACGACACCACGTCCAACACGTCCTTCTACTACCTCGATTCCATCGAGGGCATCTGGAACCGCGGCAAGGCCCAGGAGGACAACGGCGCCGCCAATACCGGCTACAAGATCCGCCACAAGGAGGGGTATTTCCCCGTCGCGCCGACCGACAAGCTGATCGACATCCGCAACGAGATGATCCTGACGATGATTTCGCTCGGGATCGACATCGAGCGCGAGCACCACGAAGTGGCCACCGCCGGCCAGGCCGAGATCGACATCGTGTTCGACACGCTCCTGCGCACGTCGGACAAGATGAGCCTCTACAAGTACGTCTGCAAAAACGTCGCCTACAAGTACGGCAAGACCGTCACGTTCATGCCCAAGCCGCTCTTCGCCGACAACGGCTCCGGCATGCACACGCACCAGTCGTTGTGGAAGGGTGGCAAGCCGCTCTTCGCGGGCAATGGCTACGCGGGTCTGAGCCAGATGGCGCTCTATTATATCGGCGGCATCCTCAAGCACGCCCCGGCGCTGTGCGCGATCTGCAACCCGACCAACAATTCCTACAAGCGCCTGGTGCCCGGCTTCGAAGCGCCCGTCAACCTCGCCTACTCCGCGCGCAACCGCTCGGCCTCGATCCGCATCCCGACCTACAGCCCGAGCCCCAAGGCCAAGCGCGTCGAGTATCGCACGCCCGATCCGGCGGCCAATCCGTACCTCGCCAACGCCGCCATGCTCATGGCCGGCCTCGACGGTGTGCTCAAGAAGATCAACCCCGGCGAGCCACTCGACAAGAATCTCTACGACCTCCCGCCAGAGGAACTCGCCAAGGTGCCGCATGTGCCCGACAGCCTCAAGGGCGCCATGGAAGCGCTCGAGGCCGACCACGACTTCCTGCTCAAGGGCAATGTCTTCACCCAGGACTTCCTCGACAACTTCATCGAGCTGAAGATGGGCGAGTACGATGCCGTGCGCCTGCGGCCGCATCCCTACGAGTTCCACCTCTACTACGACGTCTGAGCGGCGAGCCAGTCACGTTGACTATACCGCCGGCGCCCGCCTGGGCGCCGGCTTTTTTGCGCCGGTATCGCTTTGTGGGCACTCCTGATAACCTTGTATTTCGTAGGGCAGCGAGCCTGCTCGCCCTCTGACCTGCCGCGCGAGCAAGCTCGCTGCCTACGGCAAATAGGAGCGCCCTTATCCGCGCCGCCATTTCGGCCGCATCTCAACCGCTGCATTCCCATACCCCTTGCCCTTTGCTATTGGACTGCAGAGCTGGCCCCCGGGCCGGGCCGCGGCCCGCCCGACCAGCGGCGGCCCTACAAAATCCGAATGCGGAGGAATATTGGCAGATCCAGCGCGGCCCGCCGCTCCAGCGCCTGACACTTAATAAGTGTCAAACTCCTGGCAAAGCGTCCGAGGTCTTGCCACCCTCTGAGCGCCAAACTCCGTTGGGGCGGAGCTCCAGAACTTGTCACGTATTACGTTACATTCCCTCGCGATTTCGGGCTGGGATTTTTGTCACGTATTACGTGACAAGCCCCTCTGAAATTGGGGCCCGATAACTTGTAACGTATTATGTGACAAACCTACGCGAGCGGGAACGGCAAAGTTTGTCACGTATTACGTGACAAATGGGGGCGCGGGAGGGAGGGGAACGCACCGACGCGGTTGCAGGCTCCGCGGCGCCAGCGCACTTCCCGGCTACTTCGCGCCCGGTATGGCGAGGCCGTTGCGCAATTGCAGTTGCTTGATCAGGAAAGTGTCCTCCGGCGCGGTGCGCCAGGCGGTGAGCCACAGACTCGCGAGCATCTCCCCACCGCGCAGCAGCTGCTCCTCGATGAACGCGCGCCCATCGGTGCTGCCGGGCGTGCCGTCGGCCTTGAGCTGCCCCGCCTTCTCAAGCTCGTAGAGCGGCGCCACGCGGCCATTCTGGGTTTGCAGATAGCCGCACACGATGGCGAACAGCGCGTCGCGTTCGCCGGGCTTGGGCGTCGTGTCGAGCAGGCGGGCCAGGCGGGCCCGCGGCGCCAGTTCCGGATAGTTGATCCCCACCTTGGCGATGAAGCCGCCGTCGATCCAGGCATGGAATTGCGGGTTCGTGGTGAAGCCGCGGGGGTTGTCGCCCACCCAGCCGTTATGGTGCACGGTGTCGTGCAGCGGTTGCGCGCCGTCGCCCACATAATGGCCCATCACGCCCATCACATAGACGATGTTGGCCTGCGCGTTGGTAATTTCCTCGGGCGTGCCGCCGAACTTCTGGTAAGCGTTGAGATAGGAAAAGGCCGACTGGAGCTTGTCGAAGCTTTCGGCGATGGTCCACGGCAGGAAGCCGGGCCATTCGCGCACATGGTCCGCGTTTTTTTCAGGATTGATCGCCGGGAAACGCCCGGAGTGGGCGGCGCGGCCGGCCGCGAATTGCAGCGCAAATTCGTAACGCAGCGGGCTGATGGTCGCCAGGTCCAGACCCGCCCAGCCGAGCTGCTCGAGGTCCAGATAATGGTCGGGGGGATTCTCGTGCCGCAACGGCAGGTCGGAGGTGTTTTTCCACCGGTCCGGCTCGCCGGCGAGAAAGGCGATGCGCTCGACGTTGGCCGGCGCGCGCACAAACGACGGAAACTCCGCCGGCAGTCCGGCCACCGCCAGTTTGTTGACCAGGCGGTGCCCTTCGTAGTCCCAGGCATGTAGCGCGGGCGCCACAAACGCGACCGCCGCGAACCCCCATACAGCAATGATTTTCATGGTTGAAATGAGCTTACCGCCCGGCGTCAGCGCGGCAAATCCGCCGCCGGTTTTTTCTGCAACCGGTCGAGGATGGCGGCGTAGGCCTGCACCCCATCGGCAATGGCGTCGGCGATTTTCTGGCGGTACGCGGGCGTGGCGATCTTGCGTGCTTCGGCGTCCTGCGAGAGATAGCCGCTTTCGATCAGGATTGCCGGGCACGGCGCCAGGCGCAACACCGCCAGGCGGCCGCGCTTGTAGCCGCGGTCCGAAACCTTGAGTTCGCGCAGCAACTGCCGGTGCAGGACATCGCCGAGCACCGCGTTCCAGTGGTCGTACCGGTTCCCTTCGTTGAAAACATCCACCTGATCGTCGGGCCGCTGATCGGCGGAAAGCTGATGCTGGGGCGTCATCGTGTACACCTCCACACCCGACACGCGCTCCACGTCATTTTCGACCGAGTTGTAATGGATGCTCAGAAACAGGTCCGCCTTCTCCTGCCGGGCGACCGTCGCGCGCTCGGTCAGCTCGACCGCCCGGTCGGTATCGCGGGTGAGCGCCACGCGATAGCCGTCCTGTTCCAGCCGTTGCTTCAGCCGCAACGCGGTGTCGAGGGCCAGATCCTTTTCCTGCACCCTTAACCGTTCGTTGACCTTCCCGGTGTCTTTGCCGCCGTGCCCCGGATCGAGCACGATGGTATGGAGCGCCGGCACGCGGGTTTCGCCCCAGCCGGGCTGGAGGATCGGCGTGAGCAGCCGTTCGGCATCGATGCGGCTGAAATACGGGCGGCCTTTGCTCAGGCGCACTGGATCGCCGAGGAAGACTCGCTGGCCGTCGAGCATGCTCTCCCGCGAGTCGACTTTGATCTCCCACGTCGTCGTGGCGCTTTTCAACAGGAAGCGTTTCTCGTCTTCGAGCCAGGTAAACTTCAGGCCGAAGCGTGCGCCGAATTCGGTCGCATCCACATACTCCACGCGACCGAAACGCAATATGCTCAGCGCGGGGGTGAGCGGAGGGACCACTACGCCGGCGGTCGCAATGGCGCCCGGCCGGGTCGGCGGGCTGTCCGTCGGCGTCGTCGCGAGCAGACTGCCCGCGGCGGCGGGGAAAAGGCCGGCCAGGGCGGCAAAAACGGTGCGGCGCACGAGCCAGCGCATGGTTCGCGCTTCCGGGCGGTCAGACGCCGGGCGCGGGTTTGACCACCAGCGGGGCGGCCACCACGGTCATCGGGCCCAGTTGCACGGGGATCGCCACAAGTGTGGTGCCTTCCCGTGCATGAAACCGCAGCTTCCGCTTGTTGGCCGGATGCGGCGAGATCATCACGTTGATCTGCTTGCCCAGGAGCTTGGGCTCGTTGTCGGGATGCCCCATGCCGTCGAGTTCCTCGATGGCACGATTGATCACGGCGAAACCGATCTCGGTGTGCGCCATCTCGCGACCGCGGAACTTCAGGCGGAGTTTCACCTTGGCGCCATTGTCGAGGAAGCTCTCGGCGTGCCGCAGCTTGGTGATAAAATCGTGCTGCTCGATGCGGGCGGTAAACTCGACCTCCTTGATCTTGCTGGCGGTCGACTTCACATGGCTCGTTTTCTTCTGCTCCTCGTAAACGTATTTGTGGAAGTCCATGATCCGGCAGACGGGCGGCTGCGCGTTCGGAGCGACTTCGACGAGGTCGAGATTGAACTGCTGCGCCAGGCCCATCGCCTTGGAGGTAGGCATCACGCCCAACTGGGTCCCCTCGGGGGAAATCACCCGAATTTCGGGTGCGCGGATGCGGAGGTTGCGGCGGATGTTCGCGAACGGGTCGTTATTATTATAACGCCGTTGATACTGACCGGGGCGGCTGGAACCGCCAGCGGAGGGAAACGAGTTAGCCATCAATGATTATGATTCAGGTGATTAGGTCGGGAAGGTATCTCATGCGAAGCCGTCGGGTTGACAACAACGAATTCGCAGGAATTCGCCGCCGCCGGCTGGTCTGGTCAGCCTGGTTATCGGTCGGAGGAGGTACTGTCTGTAATTTACCGTTGGGCTAAGCCTTGGCCTTGGCCGCGGCCGTAGCGATCAGCCGGCGGGCGACGGCGACGGCATTGGTGAAGCTGCGCGGGCTGGCCACGCCCTGGCCGGCGATGCCGTAGGCCGTGCCGTGATCGGGGCTGGTGCGCACATGCGGCAGGCCCAGCGTGACGTTCACCGCCTCGTCGAAATCGATCACCTTGAGTGGCGCGAGCCCCTGGTCGTGGTAAAGCGCGATCACGACGTCGAATTCGCCGCGCAGCTGGCGCCCAAACAGCGTGTCACCCGGTTCGCAACGCGAGAGCCCGGGATGCGTGCGGCGCAGTTCTCCGAGGATCGGATCGATGATGTCGCGCTCCTCGGCACCAAGCAGACCGGCCTCGCCGGCATGCGGATTGAGCCCGCATACGCCGATGCGCGGATGAGATGGCAGAGTCGGCAGCTCCGCCCGACAAAGCGCCTCCGCCGCCCGCACGGCGCGCGTGAAATTCGCCACCGTGAGCTGCGCCGGCACGGCGCGCAGCGGAATATGCCAGGTGAGCAGCACCACGCGCAGCTGGCCGCCGCAAAACGCCATCGTCGGCTCGCCGCCCCAGCGCGCCGCGAAAAATTCCGTCTGGCCGGGAAACGCGTAGCCGATCCGCGCCAGCTGGTCCTTGCTCACCGGGCCGGTGACGACGCCGCCAAACTCGCCGGCGGCGCACCCGGCCGCCGCGCGCTCCATCGCCGCCCACGCCACCAACGCCCCCTCGCCCGTCGGCTGACCGGGCGTCGCGACAAACTCATCGAGCCCCACGGCAATCTTCGCACCCTTGACCGGCAACGAGGCCAGCCAGCGCGCCGGACCGATCACGGCCACTTCGCCCGTCTCGGCCGGATGGGCCTGGAGCCACGCGGCGACGATCTCCGGCCCGACGCCGGCGGGATCGCCGCAGGTGAATGCGAGAGGCCTGGGCATTGCGCGCTTCCTCACTCGCCGGATTCTTCCGCCCCACCGTGGCGGCTGGGCCGGGCGAAGCTGCGTTTGCCCGCGGCGAAGAATTCCAGAAACCGCCGGGCTTCCGCGGTGCCGAATTCTACGCTCGCCAGCGCCCGGGCGGCCAGGTCGCGGATGTTGCCCGGCTGCGCGTACACCGCTCGAAAGGCGTCCTTCAGCTCGCGGATGACCTCGCGCGAAAAACCGCGCCGCTTGAGTCCCACGAGATTGAGGCCCGACACCTCGTCGCGCTCGGCCACGATGATGAACGGTGCCAGATCCCGGGTGATGCGGGCGAGCCCGCCCACCATCACGCCCTCGCCGATGCGCGTGAACTGGTGGACCGCGGCCCCGCCGCCGATGAAACTGAAATCCCCCACGTTCACGTGGCCGGCCAGCAGCGCATTGTTGGCGAGCACCACGTTGTTCCCCACTGCGCAATCGTGGGCCACGTGGGCGCCCGACATGAGGAAACCGTTCTCCCCCACCATCGTCGCCTGCCCGGCATGGATCGAGCGGTTGATGGTCACGTATTCACGGAGCACGGTGCCCGCACCCACCCGCGCGGCGCTCGGCGTGGCCCTGTCAAACTTCAGGTATTGCGGATCGCCGCCCACCACGGCGAAGGGATGGACGACCACGCGGTCGCCCAGCACGGCATGCCGGGTGATGACGGCATAAGCATGGATTTCGCAATCCGCCCCGAGCTGCGCGCCGGGCTCGATGATGGCGGTCGGATGAATGGAACCCGCCATGATGTCAGGCCTTCGGGCGCCGGGGCGCCGCTCCCGTCCGTTCCGTCAGCAGGTCCATCTGCGGCTCCTTCAGCAGATCGTAGTTCTTCAGCAGGCGGATCACCTGCAGCGTGTCGCTCTTGCCGTAGCTGCGGTTGGTTTCCACCTGCTCGATCAGATCGAGCAGCATCGCCCGGAACGAGATGATGGCGTCGACGCCCCGTTCCTTGAGCAACTGCACGCTCTGCGAACGGGACGGTTCGGCCGTCGGCAGGGCCGGCAGCACCAGGATCTTGGTGATGTCGCCCTCGTCCTCCGTCTCCCCAAGGCCCTCGGTGGGAAACATCCGCGCCACCTGCTTGATCACGTTTTTCTCGAGGAAGCCGAAAATCTCGTGGGAACTCTTGAGCATGCCGGGCGAAAACACCTCGGTATGCCAGGGTTTCACGGCCACGATGGCGCGGCGGATGCACGGCAGCTCGCTCGCAAACAACAGGAACTCGGGCCGGCGGCTGCCGCGTTGCCAGGTCGGGTTGTACACGAGCAGGTCGATTTCTTCTTCGCCGGTCTTTTTGCGCGCCTGCACCTGGTACTTGCGCGCCTGGCGGACAAAAAAGCCGTTTTGCTCGAAGTATTCGCGAACGATGCCTTCGTCGATGGCGGACATATCTCAATTGCGGATGGGAGAATGCGGGCCGCGGGTTGCTGGGCGCGGGAAAGATGTTTTTCGATCCGCCAGCTGAAATCCGCAATCCGAAATTACTTGGCGCCAATCCCGCGAAAAGCGGCGGCCACGAGCGCCGGATCGATGTCGCTTTGCGTGACCGCCACGCCGGGCGCGTGCAAGACCACGAAACGCTGCACCCCGGCGCGGATCTTTTTGTCCCGTGCCATGGCGTCGAGCAGGTCGGCCAGCGCCAGCTTCTGGCGCAGGTGCTTCGGCAGGCCGTGGGCCGTGACGACCGCGTCGACCCGGGCGACATCGTCGGCTTCGAGGTGATCGAGTTTTTGCGAGAGGCGCGCCACCGCGCACAGGCCGATTGCGACGGCCTCGCCGTGCAGATAAACGCCATAGCCGGTTACCTGTTCGATGGCGTGGCCGAAAGTATGCCCGAGGTTGAGCAGGGCGCGCCCGCCCTCCTTGGCGAGCTCGCGCTCGTCGGCTTCGACGAAGCGGGCCTTGATCGCGCAACAGCGACGGACCACGGTGGCCAGCTCCGGGCTCCCGATGGTGAGTGGAGCGCTTTCGAGCTGGGCGAAAAGGGCGGCGTCGCCGAGCAGGCCGTATTTGATCACCTCGGCCATGCCCGCCGCGAACTCGCGCTTCGGCAGCGTGCCCAGCAATCCGGTTGCGATATAAACGCCCCGCGGCTGGTGGAAGGCGCCGACCAGATTCTTGCCCGCCTTGAGATTGATGCCCGTCTTGCCGCCCACCGAGCTGTCGACCATCGCGAGCAAGGTGGTCGGCACCTGGAAATAATCGATCCCGCGCAGGTAGGACGCCGCGGCGAAGCCGCCAAGATCGCCGATCACGCCGCCGCCCACGACAAACAGGGCGCTTGTCCTTTCGAGATGATGCGCCGCCAGGAAGTCGAGCACGTGGCCCAGGCTGGCGAGCGACTTGGTCTCCTCGCCGGGCGGCACGACCAGCATGGGGGCGTCGCCGAACATCGCCCGCAAAGCCGCCCCCTGGCGCGCCACCAGATGCTGGTCGGTCAGCACCGCGATCTTCCGCCCCGCGGCCGCCAGTTTGGCGATTTTGGACCGCACTTCAGCCGCCAGATCGCTTCCGAGCAAAATCGGATAGCTGCGGTCGCTAAGGTTTACCGTCATGACATCGGCCATAAACCGTCATCAAGCCCGAGGCGCCGGGCAGGGTCAACCCTCGTTCCTGTCCCGGGCAGTCCGCGCACGGCTTTCCGATCTGCCGCTCCATCTTCCGCTTTGTAGGCCAGCGTGCTTGCACGCGTCCAAACCGCGCCAGCAAGCTGGCTGCCTACAGTTATGTCATCAAACTGGAAGACTGGACGGTCCGGCGGGAGAATTCCGATTTATGTGCACGATACGGTGCACACAAGTATGGCCACGCCGGCCCTGCTGGACAGGAAGGTGTTTTCACTCTGAGTTTTCTTGTTTTACGCAGCCTGACCTTGGTCGCATGCCCCGGACTAAGGGTGAAATATCACCATTATGTGCACACTTTTCGCTTGCGCCCCCACCCGGGCGCTGGCCAGAAAGAGCGCCCCCCAAAAAAACCGATGCACACCGTCAACCAGCAACAGTTGGCCAAGCGGCTCAAGCTGTCGCGCACCACGGTTTCCCGCAGTCTCTCCAATCACCCGGCCATCAGCGCCGAGACGCGGAAGCAGGTGCAGTCGCTCGCCGCCCGGTTGGGTTATCGGAGCGCGCCCACTCGCGCCATCCGCCGTCCGCCCCAGGCCAAGCCGATCGTGATCGGGGTGTTGATCGGCGCTCCGTTGGTGCCGACCGACGGCGTCACGTTTCCCATCATCCTTCAAGGCATTCGCAGCCGCGCCGCCATCGACCATGTGGCGGTCGACGTCGTCTCGATCGATCCGTCCGAACTCACGCCCGAAGCGGGGCGCCGCCAGATTTTCCGCCATATCCGGCAGGCCCATTGGCGCGGCGCCGTGCTCATCTATCCGTTCCCGGCCGCCACGGTGGAGATGATGGCACGCAAGATTTCCACCGTGTCGGTGCTGACCGAATATCACGAGGTCGTCATCGACGTGATCGACACCGACCACGGCAACGTCGGCTGGCTCGTGGCGCATCTCGCGGGGCTCGGCCACCAGCGGATCGGCTTCGCCTCGTGGCACTACCCGGTGGGCGGCTTGTGGGCGCCGCGCCGTTTCGCCGCCTACGCCGAGGAGCTCTACCGCCTGGGCCTCGAGTTGAACCCGGCCTGGGTGTTCAACATCAACGGGACCGAGCCGCGCCTGACCACGCCCGGAGCCCTGGCCGATGCCGTGGCCACCGCCATCCGGCGCGACCGCGTCACCGCCTGGGTCTGCGCCGCCGATCACCAGGCCTACCAGCTCATCGCCGACCTGCGGGCCCGCGGCTTGCGCGTGCCGGACGACTGCTCCGTCACCGGGTTCGACGGCAACGTGCCGCCCCCCGGCCTGCCCGCGCTCACCACCTTGCGCGTGACCAATGAGGACATCGGAGCCTCCGCCGTCGCGCGGCTCGTCAGCCGCCTGCTCCACCCCACTTCGCCGCGCCGGAAGATTCTCGTGGAAACCGCCTTCGTGCCCGGCGTGACCACGGGTGCGCCGCCGCGCCGGCCGTAACCTCCGCTTGTTCCACTTTTCCACCCATGAAAAAATCCACCTCGCACTTCCCGAAGATCGGTCAAGTTGCCTACGAAGGACCGCGGTCGGTCAATCCGCTCGCGTTTAAACACTATAATCCCGACGAGATGATCGACGGCCGTTCGATGGCCGATCACCTGCGTTTCTCCATCGCCTACTGGCATTCGTTCCGCGGCGTCGGCGGTGATCCGTTCGGCCCCGGCACCATCGTCCGTCCGTGGGAGAGCGGCAAGGATCCCGTCTCCGTCGCCCTGACGCGGCTGGACGCGGCGTTCGAATTCTTCGTCAAGATTCGCGCGCCGTTCTGGTGCTTCCACGATCGCGACATCGCCCCCGAGGGCCGCTCGCTCGCCGAGACGAACCGCAACCTCGACAAGATCGTCGCCCATGCGAAGCAGCTGCAGAAGGCCACCGGCGTGAAACTCCTCTGGGGCACGGCGAACCTCTTCTCCAATCCGCGCTATATGTGCGGCGCCTCGACCAATCCCGACGCCCATGTCTTCGCCTACGCGGCCGCGCAGGTGAAGAAGGCCCTCGAGATCACGCAGGAGCTCGGCGGCGAGAATTACGTCTTCTGGGGCGGCCGTGAAGGCTACGAGACACTGCTCAACACCGACATGAAGCGCGAACTCGACCACCTCGGCGCGTTCCTGCACATGGCGGTCGACTACGCCAAGAAGATCGGCTTCGGCGGCCAGTTCCTCATCGAGCCCAAGCCCAAGGAGCCCACCAAGCACCAGTACGACTTCGACGTCGCCAGCGGCGTGGCCTTCCTGAAGACCTACGGCCTCACCAAGCATTTCAAATTCAACATCGAGACCAACCACGCCACGCTCGCCGGGCACACCTTCCAGCACGAAATCGAGACGGCCGCGGCGCATGGATTACTCGGCTCGATCGACGCCAACACCGGCGACCTCCTCCTCGGCTGGGACACCGACCAGTTTAACACCGACGCCCGGGAACTGACGCTCGCGATGATCTCGATCCTCCGGGCCGGCGGCCTCGGCACGGGCGGCTTCAACTTCGACGCCAAGTTGCGCCGCACCTCGATCGATCTCGAGGATCTCTTCCTCGCGCACGTCGGCGGCTTCGACACCTACGCCCTGGCGTTCAAGCTCGCGCGCCGCATCCTCGCCGAGGGCAAGTTCGAGCAGTTCGTCGCCAACCGTTACGCGAGCTACGACGCCGGATTCGGCAAGGACATCGAGAAAGGCAAAGTCGGTTTCCCGGAACTGGAGAAACTGGTCCTCACGAAGCTGGGCGAACCCAAGCCGCGGAGCGCAAAACAGGAGGGCCTCGAGAATCTGTTGGCCCAGTACGTCGACATCGGCGCCTGAAACGTCCGCTCCGGTCTGTTTTACTTGTTTTTAGCAAAGCGCGGCTTAACGCCGCGCTTTTTTTGTCGATGGACGGGTGGAGACGATCCCAGCGTTCCGCGTTGCCACGGAGGTTTACTTCTCCCAGATTATGCTGTAGTTGAAGACTCGATCTCCATCCATTATGCTTCACCCCCATTCGAACTTTAGCATCGGTGCGTTGATCCTCCTGCTTACGAGCGGGCTTTGTTTCGGTGCTCCCCTTAAAATCGGCGTGCTCCTCAAGGACAAAACTCCCGGCTTCTGGGTCTACGCCGAGAAGGGCGTCAACGAGGCGGCCCAGACTCTGGGCGTGGAAGTCGTCGTGCGCGCCCCGCCGACGGTGATGGATGTCGGTGCGCAGGTCCGGCTGCTGGCGTCGCTGTCCCATGAAAACATCAACGCACTCGTCATCGCCCCCACCAATCCCGACAACGTCGAGCAATCGGTGGCCGAGTTTGTGGCCAAGGGCGTGAAGGTGGTGACACTCGACACCCAATTGAAGGAAGGCCTCGCTCAGGCTTTCGTCGGCGCCGATCAGGATGCCATGGGCGAAGCCGCGGCCAAAATTTTCGTGGCGCTGCTCAAGGATGGCGACGAAGTCGCCGTGCTCCGCAACAACGGCATCGATCGCACGGTATTGGAGCGGGAGAAGAAAGCCTTCGACGCGCTCAAGAGCGTGAAGGTCGTGCTGCATGCCGACATTTACGCCAGCAGCGAAAAAGACACCGAGGAAGATCAGGCCCGGCTGTTGCTTGCCAAATACCCGAATACCAAGGCCGTCTTCGTCTCCGCCACGCGCGGCACCCTGGCGATGATCAAAGCTATTCGCGAAAAAGGTCTGGTCGGCAAGGTACAGGTTGTCGGGTTCGGTCTCTATCTTCCGGCGGAAGCGTCCGCCGCGATCACCGACGGCATTCTCGCCGGGTGGGTGGCACAACAGCCGAAGGATCTGGGTTACAAAGGCGTGGAAACGGCCGTGGCTCTGCTGCAAGGCAAAAGCGTACCCGCGGTGGTCCATCCCAGTTTTCTCGTCCTCACCAAGGAGAATTACCGCGATCCGAAAATCCAGGCGGTGTTGAATCCGTAGCTCGCACGGTCTGACCGGCAGAGGTGCGGAGTTTTATACCAATGTCGCTCCGTATTTGGATTTTGTAGGGCCGCCGCTGGTCGGCGGGCCGCGGCCCGGCCACGAGGGCTGGCCCTACTGTCCAAAGGCGAAGGGCGATGGGCATTAGCCCGCGCGGCGGGGAGTTCACGCCCGCCGCGTGGAATAATCCGATCCGGTCTGCCGTCGGCGGCTACTCCAGTGTCAGCACGACCACCGATTTGGCGGGCAACGTCACCGTCAGGCCGTCCGCGGTGAGCGAGGCCCCGGTGAACGGCTGGGGTTGCACCGTCGTCGGCGCCGCGAAGGTGTTGATCGAATTGACCGCTGGCGCGGTCAGCACCCGTCCGGCGACCTTCTTGGCCGCGAAGCCCACGAGCTTGCAGGTGACCGGCAGCGATTGATTCGGATCGGTGTTGACCAGCGAGAGATTCACCTGGCCGGCGTTGTCGCGCGAGGCGGAGGCGCTGACGGCGGGAATCTTCTGGTCGCCGCGCGCATAATTGGGCGTCTGCAACCCGATTGGCAGCGCCGTGGCCCCCTGGTGGACCTTGAGCATCTCGAAGACATGGTAGGTCGGCGTCAGGATCATCTTTTCCTTGTCGGTCAGGATCATCGACTGGAGGACGTTGATCATCTGCGCGATGTTGGCCATCGTCACGCGGTCGGCGTGCGCCTGGAAAATATGCAGGTTCAAGGCGGCGAGGATCGCGTCGCGCAGGGAGTTCTGCTGGTAGAGGAATCCGCCATTGGTGCCGGGCTCGACGTCGGTCCAGACGCCCCACTCGTCGACCACCAGACCGACCTTTTTTTCGGGATCGTATTTGTCCATGATCGCAGAATGTTTCGTGACGAGTTCCTCCATGTGCAGCGTGTTGCGCAGGGTCACGAAGTACTGCTCCTCGCCAAACTGCGTGGCGCTGCCTTTGCTGCCGCGCCAGGAGCCGCTCGGGAGCGTGTAATTATGCAACGCGAGCCCGTTCATGCGGGCGCCGCTCTTCATCAGCGTCTCAGTCCACTCGTAGTTGCCCCCATCCGGACCGCAGGCGATACGGGCGATGCGATTGTCATGGTCGTAGTCTTTGACGAAGGTGTTATACCGCCGGTAATTGTCGGCGTAGAATTGCGGGGTCATATTGCCGCCGCAACCCCAGCTCTCGTTGCCGATGGCAAGATATTTCACTTTCCAGGGCTGGTCCCGCCCGTTCTGGCGGCGGAGGTTGGCCATCGGCGAACTGGCATCGGAGGTCATGTATTCGACCCATTCCATTGCCTCCTGTACGGTGCCGCTGCCGACATTGAGGCAGATGTAGGGCTCACAGCCGACTTGCTCGCAAAAATCGAGAAACTCGTGCGTGCCGAAATGGTTGTTTTCCACGACCCCACCCCAATGGGTGTTGATCATCGACGGGCGTTTCTCGCGCGGGCCGATGCCGTCCTTCCAATGGTACTCGTCGGCGAAGCAACCGCCCGGCCAGCGCACCTGTGGAACGTGGAGCTGCTTCAGCGCCGCAACCACGTCGTTGCGGATGCCCCGCGTGTTGGGGATCGGCGAATCTTCGCCCACCCAGATGCCTTCATAGATGCAGCGGCCGAGGTGCTCGGTGAACTGGCCGTAAAGGTTGCGGTTGATGACGGGGCCGGGTTTATCGGCGTTGATCACGAGCGTGGCGCCCGCCGGCGCCGGAGCGGTCGTCTCGGCGGCGGACAGGGCAAGCGGAGCAAGCAGCAGGGTCAGCGCGGCCCACGCGGCGCTGGAGGGAGGGAGGGGGATCGGGATCTTCATGGGAGGAGTTAACAGCGAGGGAGCGTTTTAGTACCGCCAGAATTGGCAACGTCGACTTCAGGTTGAGTCCGGTGCTGAAACCGGTCCGGCCATCGGAGCCCGCCGCAGGCCGGGAGCAAGCCGCCCGGCACTTGACCGTAACATCGCTTTCCGGCTCCGGCGGGGCCGGAACCAAGTCCGTGCCCATACCGACGCCGGCCGAAAATCAGCTTTCCACGACCTGGTCCACTTTCTGCAAATTTTTCACCGGGTGCACGCCTTCGCTGCCGTCGCCGTATTCCACCCGGTACGCCAGGCTCTCCCCCGCCTCCTCGGGCGATACCACCCACGCCAGCGCACCGGTCCTTTCGCCGGCGATCACCCTGACTATATCGCTTAAGACCAGCGGCAGCGCCTCGCTCCTTTGGCCTTCCTCAAACGCATCCATCGTAGCTTTGGATATCATGGTTTTTCTTCGCTCAGTCGTTGGGGGAAATTTCGGCGGAAAGCCCGGAGGCCCGGATCGGACCGTCACGTTTCATCGTTCAACTTGATATTGATGGCCATCAGCATGTCCGCGATGGAGTACAGTTTCTTCTCCTTGCTGAAATCGGGACCGATCAGCTCCAGCTGGATCTTCTTCAACTCCTGCGCGATCTCCTCCCGCGTCGGCGCTGTGACGAGCAAGCGGTAGACGCGGCCGATTTGATTGTCGTACGTGTCTTCCGGTCCCACATCGCAAACGTCCAAGGGGTCCCACTCGCGATAGAGCACTTTTCGGATCGCGGCGAGAATCGCCCGGCCATGCAACTCGCGTTGCTCGTTCATGATTGTTTTCCTGCCATACGTTTTGGGCTGGGTCGAAGGAGGAGGCGGGGGAACTTGGATCCGGGTTATTCCGTTGGGAGTCGCCGCGGCGAGTTTAACCCTCGCGGCCTTGACCCACCTGATTTCTACTTGGGCTCAGGCACCTTTGGCAAGGATTGGCTGCGGCCACCATCCGCCGGATCGGTCCACTTCTTGGCATGTCCTCAGCGCCGGGCCGGCAGGGCATCGCCGATCAGCGCCAGGTTCTGGATGGCGGCGAGGCCCCATTGCGCCGAGTCGTTGGTCGAGACCCAGGCGGCTTCGGTCACGGGGTTGAGCACGGCGGGACCTTCCAGCTTGGCGAGCTTGAAATCCGGTCGCGGCCCTTCGCGAGTGAATTCATTCCATGCCCGCCCGGCGAGCGCGGCATTTCGCGTTTTCCAGGCGGCGTAGGCGGTGAGGCGGGAGTGGGCCTGCACGAGGCTGAGGCCGCGCAGGCTGGCGCCGAGGGCGGCCTGTTGCTCCTGGGGGGTCGCATTGTAAAGTTCGCAGTATTGCAGCCAGGCCTTGGCGAAAGACGCATATTCCGGCTGGCCCTCCGTCAGGTAGATGAGCTCCGCGCAGACCTCCACGGCGCCGAACACCGCCGAGAGGTGCGAGGCGGAGACTTCCTCGCCGAGAATGTTGTAGAGATGCCCGGTGGCGGGATCGTAACCGAAGCGGTCGCCCGAGAAAAACCCGTGCGTCGCCGCGCCGATGTCCTTCATGCTCGTAAGCAGCTTGTCGCGATATTTTGGGTCGCCGCCGCGCTCCCACTCGGTGAGCCAGCCACTGGCGAGCGAGCACCAGTCGGTGCCCACGCTGATGCGCGCCGGGTATTTTCCCTTCGGCGCCTGATGCGGCAGTTTCCGCACGGGATCGACCATCTCGAGCTTCGTGTCGGCATCGAGAAACTCGCGCATCAGGTCGCCCACGCGTTCGTCGGCCGTGAGAAAATAATAGAAGCGGCGGTAAATCGGCGTGCTGATGCGCACCTGTTTCGCGCTGCAGCCCCAATGCTGGACGTTGTGGCGCGAGCCCAGCCCGGCAAAACGTCCGAGATGATAGACGTCGACCTCCTGCACGTGGCGGGTCATCGCCTCGGCCAGGCGGAAGATGTCGGACCGGCCCGTGCGCAGGAACGAATACCAGAGCCAGAGATCGGGCGAGAGCTCGGAGTTGTCCCAGGCGAAGCCGCCCACGTCGTACCGCCACACGTGCCGGTCGCGATCGTAGGTGTGCATCACGTCGCCGTAATTCCAAAATCCGTACCAGTGGCGTTGCTCGACTTGCGTCCGGTAATAGGCGAACTGCCAGTCGAGGCGGTCCTCGATCGCGGCCTTGGCCGGGGTCGACCGGTCCGGCAAACACCAGAGCGCGCCAAAGACCTTCGCCCCGAGGTACTGCTCGGGCGCGCAGACCAGCTGCGGCGGCGTGCGCACCGCCTCCGCCAGTTCGACGATCCGTTCGCGCGCCGGCGTGGCGGCCAGCGCCCAGAGGAAAATCTCGCTCGAACGCGCGACGCCGTGCGGCGTGCCCCACCCTTTCTCGTAATCTTCGTAGGTGACCTCCATGCCCGCCAGTTCCTCGGGATGACTGTCCATGCCCATCGTATCGTGATAATAACGCAGGTCCATCGCCGGCGCCTCGGGCGACCACAGCCAGAGCGTGACCTCGGCGGTGGCAGTATTGGCACCGCGGATATCGAGTTGCGTCGGGTGGCGCTGCCAGAAATCGCGCAGGCCGAACGCCACGCCGCCCCCCTGGGCGCCGCCGACGTAGCCGACACCCGCGGCCCGGTGGCCCTGGTCGGCATCGATCCAGCCGCAGCCGGCCTTGGTGCGTTTGCGGATGGTGAACGCATTCGCCGCCGGTTGATACAGCGTGTAATCGCCCCACTCCGGGATGTAGTCGAGCGGATCGCGCGGCGTGTTGGCGAAATGGCCGATCGCCGGCGTGGCCTTGCCCTCGATCTGGGCCGCCCGGGCCGCCGCGCCGGGATCGCGCCGCAGGCCGGTGAGTCCGCGGACCGCCTCGGCCCACAGGCCAGCGCCGTCGCCGACGAACCGTACGTGGCGGTTGTGCGGCAGATCGCTCATCGGCACGGCAAAGCGCACCCCGAGCCCGCGGATGAAGTCCTTGGTCTCGTCGCCATCGAAGACGAACGAATGCATCATCCGCACGCTGTCGGCGCCACCGTGGAAATACAGCCGTACGACGAAAGGCAGCCAGGCCCGGTCGGCCGCGCCGGCATGTTTGCCTTCGATCTTCACCACGGCGCGCACCGGCCCGCTTTGCTCAACGGACACCCGTTCGATGGCGCTGGTAAATGTCTCCTGTCGCAACGCGCCGTCGGCGGGCAACTCCGGCTGGTCCTGACGCAGGGCAACGAGCCGGCCGTCCCGGGCAATGACTTTGCCGTCGCGGACGATCGAGGGGATGAGCGCGGCGCCTTGTTTGGCCACGAGACAACGGATCACGCCCGTGTCGACCTCGACGGCATCGGCCGTCTCCCGCACGATCACGCCCTGCGCCGGCGCTGCCGGCGTCCCGGGCGCCAGGACCAGTGTGTCGGCGCGACCGGCATTGGCGCCGATGGTGTGCGCTGTCCATTTGAGCGAACCGTCGGGCCAGCAGGCGGTCGGCCAGCTCTGCACCGGCACAGCCTCGCCGCCCGTGGTGCGCAGCGCAAACGTGGCGTCCTGGGCGAAACGACCGCGCGGCCAGGGCACGCCCCACGTTGCACCCGCCGTCGTGGCCGGCGTTTTTCCTTCGAGCCAATGCAGTACCACGCCGTCGCCCACCGGGGTGGGTGCGGACGGAGCCGCCGGGGTCGCGGCGCCGCCCGGCGCTTCACCCGCCGCCCGCAACGCCGAGGTCAGTTGCATCGCGGCGGCGGCAAGGGTGGCGCTTTTCACAAAGTCGCGGCGGGACAGAGGGGGGAGTTCCATAAATGGGTTGGGTTGATGAGCCAATGACGGGATTGACGCCGGAGATCCGGCGAACGTTTCAAGGATCGCGGAGTGCTGCGGGCACGCGGGCCGGAAGCATGTACTGCCGTGAGATCACTCAATCAGGTAAAGCGGATCGGGCAACTTGAAGGTGCGTTCGGCATAGCCGCCGCGCAGGTCGCTCTCCTGATCCCCGAGGTTGGCGATGATCGTGTAACCTTCCCGGTACAGCGCCCGCCGCGCCGCGGTCTTGAAATCGCTCACGGTCTGCCTGGGACCGGAGGTCGGCTGCATGATCAACCGCGTGTAATCGCCCATGCCCTCGCGGCGAAGATTCGCCTCGGTGGCGATGCGTTCGCGCGGCTCCTCACGGCTGGAGATCAGGAAGACGTCGAACCCCAGCCGGCGCGCCGTCAGGAAGAGTTCACGCATGGGCCTGATCGCCGGCGCCTCGCCGCGCGCAATCCAGGCTTCCCAGTCGTAGGGAATGTAACCGAAGCCGATGGCGTGAATGCGCGGGTAATTCGAGAGCAGCGTTTCGTCGATGTCGAAGACGACCGCCAGCCGTTCATCCGTTCGCCGATGGGCGGCATACTGCTCGATCCATGCCCGCGCCTCCGCCGCGACCCCGGCCACGGCCCGCTCGTAATCGCCCGATTCGTAGTAATGTGTGACCGCGGCTTTGGCCGTATCGAGGTTCAGGGGTTCGGGCCCCGACGCGGACTCGCAGCCGGTGAGGGCGCAGAGCAAGGCCGTCATAATGCCGGCTCGCACTGCCCGATGAGCAGTGCGGTGGAGCGGCTTGTCCCCAAGACGCTTCAGATAGCATATCGGGCTTGCCCGTCGTGGCAGGGACAACGCGCTCCATCTCTCTCCTCGGGTTTTGATGGGGAACTGCATGAACACGACGGTAGGAAATACCGCCGTGTTGGCCAGCGCGATGATGCGAGCGGCGTTGCTCATTTGCAGCTGGCGCCGGTGCCGGCCCCGCGCCCTGACCGGTCCGGTTTATTCTGGCGCCAGAGAATGGTCGATTACGGAACTGAAACCGGCGCCTTGGTCCCCAGGATGGAAAGCGACACGCATTCATTCCACCGATTCCAAGAGGAAATCATACGTAATACGTAATATTGGATATCGGGGCCTTTCGAAGGAAAAATTACCGGGCGATGTCGGTCACGTCACCTGGCGGCGGCCGCGGGAACCGCCGGCGCCGCTGGCCGCGCGGCCTCCCAGGCCGGCAGGTAGGGCTTGGCCAGCTCCAGCGTTTCGATGGCGTTGAGCGCCCACTGGATGCTCGCCACGCCGTGCAACTGCCAGCCAACCGGATCGCCGAGAAAGGCCGGATCGGTGACGGGCTTCACCACGGCAGGACTGTTTACCTTCGTGGGCCGGGTGGGCGGCGGCAGCGTCGCGCCGATGAGTTTCTCCCACGCCATGCGGCCGAGCTCGGGGCTCTTTTTCGCGTTCGCCGCGTAGGCGAGCATCCGTGGTCCGGTCATCTGACTGCCGCCCACTTCGCGTCCGACCGCCTCGGAGGTGTTCGCCCAGGCCCGCCAGAACTCCGGCACGTCGAACATCGGCTCCATCGCATACATGTTCTCCGCCCCGCCAAAGATCATGTCGAAATACCGGCCCGGCAGCGGGTCGTTCGGACCGAGCCCCGCCGTCATCGCCTTCATGTCCGTCTCGACGCGGCCGCGCCATTTCGGGTCGCCGGTGCGCTGGTACTCCATCGTCCAGTTCATGGCATAACACATCCACTCCAGTCCGAGGCGGCTCGGAGCCGCCGCCGGAGCGGTTACGGTGCCGAACTGCTCGGGTCGGGGCGCCGGTCCGGTGGCCCGGTCGTCGAGCTTGTAGCCGCCATCGGCGGTCGGCACGTAGTGGGAACCGTTGAATTGCTGCAGCCGCTGGTAGGTCGCCTCGGCGCCCAGCTGCTCGCGCATCAGGTCGCCCACCCGCTCGTCGGTCGTGAGAAAATAGTAGAACTGCTTGAGCCCATCGTGGCCGATGCGCGGCTGCTTGGCGCCGTCGCCCCAGTGGTTGACGTTGTGGCGCGAACCGAGCGGCGCAAACGGCCCGCTGTGGTACACGTCGACCTCGCTGGTGTGGCGCGTCATCGCCTCGGCCATGCGGAAAATATCCGCCCGTCCCGTGCGCAAAAACGAATACCAGAGCAGCATGTCGGGCATCAGCTCGGTGTTCACCCACGCCCAGCCGCCGATGTCGTAGCGCCAGTCATGGCGCCCGAAATCGTAGTTGTGCATGATGTCGCCGAAATCCCAGAAGCCGTACCACGAGCGTTCGTCGACCTGCCCCTCGTAGAAATTGACCAGGCCCTGCACCTGGTCCTCGACCCACGCAAGCGTCGGGGTGGAACGGTCCGGCAGGCTCCACCGGCCGAACTCCTGCCGCGCGTGATAATACTCCGGCGTGCACACCAGCATCGCCGGGGCACTGGCGGTCTTCGCCAGGGCGACAAGGTCGGCGTCGGACGGGATCGCCGCGAACGCCCACAGCGTAAGGTCGGCCGTGTGCGCGATGCCCTCGGCCGTGCCCCAACCCGGCTTCCAGTCCTCGTAATTGATCGACAACCCGTGCGGGCCGGTGTCGTAGGTCCGCAGGTCCATCGCCGGGCTGTCGGGCGACCACAGCCACACCGTCAACTCGCCCGCGGCCTGCG
>DATJPQ010000057.1:0-7850 GCA_035506315.1 Opitutaceae bacterium | reverse complement strand
ATGCTGGCCAACGATGGGCGGGTCGTTTCCAACTTCATTGTCCAGGCCCTCAAGGGCGAAGACCTGACGGTGTACGGCGACGGCCTGCAGACGCGCTCGTTCTGCTACGTGGATGACTTGATCGAAGGCTTTGTGCGCTTCATGGCGCAGACCGGGACGGTCGGCCCGATGAACCTCGGCAACCCCGGCGAGTTCACCATGCTGCAGCTCGCGGAGCTCACGGTGAAGCTGGTCGGCGGCAAATCGAAGATCGTTTTCAAGCCGCTGCCTTCTGACGATCCCCGGCAACGCCGGCCCGATATTTCCCTCGCGCGGAAAATCATCAAGTGGGAGCCGCAGGTGCCGCTGGAAGAAGGCCTGAAGCGCACCATCGCCTATTTCAAGAAACCGGCGTGACGTTGGCCGGGAGGGGCGGGCAGGCCTCCTCCAGGTCGAGACGGGTGACGCGGACGTCGACGCTGAGTTTGCGTTGCGCCGTGCCGCGGTAGGTGCCGCGCAGCGGCGAGACATCGGCGTAGTCGCGACCCGAGGCGATTTTGACATACCGGGGGTTGGTCTGCTGGTCGTTCGTCGGATCGAGGCCGCGCCAGCCGATCCCCGGGATGAACACCTCGACCCAGGCATGCGTCGCCTGGGCGCCCTTGAGCGGGTCGGAAGGGCCGTTGTAGAGATAGCCGCTGACGTAACGCGTAGGGATGCCCAGAATCCGGCAGAGTCCGATCATGACGTGGGCAAAATCCTGGCAGACCCCGCGGCGGAGACGGAGTGCCTCCGGCATCGTCGTGTGGACATGGGTCACTGCCGGCAGATAGGTGAACTCGGTGTGGATGTGCCGCATCACCGCAAGGGCGACCTGCCAGGCGTCGGTGTGGCCGGCCCCGACATCGAGCGCCAGCTGCGTGGCCTCGGGAGTGATGCTCACATATGTGCTGGGCTGGAGAAAATCGTAACACTCGCCCAGCCGTGCGCAGGCGGGCAACTCCGAGAGCGGCGCCGGGGTGACGTCTTCGGGCAGGCGCGGCAGCTCGTGGGTGTCGACGACGGAGGTGGCCTCGACGGTGAGTTCCTGGTGGGGTGCCGTGAGATCGATGACGTGGACGCAATTGTGGTAAAAATCGTAATAATGCGAGAGGCGGGTGGACGGCAGCACCCGGAGGAGGAAGCTCTGCCGCTTTTGCTGCGCGGAGTCGACCGGCTCGAGACGCGCCTCGTTGAAACTGTCGCGTACCGGCGACGCGTAGGCGTGGTGCGTGCGGTGGTAGATTTGCAGCTTCATCACCGCGCGGGCAGCGGACGGGCGTTCCGGGAGGGTGGGGGCGGCACCGGCCGCCGCTGCTGTTGTTGTTGTTCCTCCTGCTGGCGCAGCTCGTCGTCGGATTGCAGCCGGAAGGCCTGGAGAATGTAGGTTTGGAACAGCGCCTCGCCGATGGCGTTGAGTTTGACCTGGAGCTGATCGATGTAGGGGTGCAATCCGCAGTCGAAGATGTCCGCGGCGGTGCTGAACTGCAGTTCGGCGAGCAGCCGGCCGCAGAGCTTTTCGGCGTCGTTGCAGAAGCGGTTTTCGGCTCCGCCGGAGATGCCCCGCAGGGCGAGGTTGACCTGTTGCACGCAGAAGCGCGTCGAGCGCGGGAAGCCCTCCGAGAGCAGCAGGAACTCCGCGACCAGCGCGGGCTGGACCTCGGCACCGTGGAGGACCTTGTAGGCGTCCCACGCGCTGCAGGAGCGCAGCACGGCGGACCAGCCGAGGACATCGGCCTGGCTGGTGGCCGAGGCCGCCGGGGCGCCGCGCGTCGGCACGGAGGCATGGCGCACGTCGAGCAGTCGCGAGGTCTTGTCGGCGCGTTCGAGAAAGCGCGCAGCCTGGACGAAGTACCACCCCTCGTTGCGCACGACGGTGGCGTCGGTCAATCCCTGGAGGTGGAGCGAGCTCGACTTGATCTCGTGGAAGAAATCCTGGGGGCTGTCGCGCCAGAGCTCGCGGGCGCGCGGCGAATGCAGGAGGAGATAGAGGCGGTTGAGTTCCTCCCACACCTCGACCGTGAGCTGGTCGCGCACGGTGCGGGCATTCTCGCGCGCCTGGGCGACACAAGAGACGATCGAGTTCGCGTTTTCGGGCTGAAAGACGAGAAACTCGGTGACCGTCTGTCCCGTGGCCCGCGGATGAAGTTCGAGAAAGCGCGCCTCGTCGCCGGTGCTCTGGACGACCGGCTGCCAGTATTCGGCGAGCGTGCGATCGTTGAGGTTGCGGACGTCGAGCAACAGCTGGAGGTTGACGTCCACGAGACGCGCGGTGTTTTCGGCGCGCTCGATGTGGCGGCTCATCCAATAGAGGTTGTGGGCGACGCGGCTGAGCATGGGAGGATCATTCGTTGCCGTAGAGCACCCAGGTGTCCTTGCTGCCGCCGCCCTGGGAGGAGTTGACGACGAGGGAGCCCGGGCGGAGGGCGACGCGGGTGAGCCCGCCGGGGATGACCACGGTCTTTTCGCCGTAGAGGACGAACGGCCGCAGATCGACGTGGCGGCCGGCAAAGCCGTCCTCGTGGAAGGTCGGATGGCGCGAGAGCGCGATGACGGGCTGGGCGATGTAATTGCGCGGCTCGGCCTCGACACGTCGCCGGAAATCCTCGCGCTCGGCGGCGGTGGCGTGCGGCCCGATCAGCATGCCGTAACCGCCGGCCTCGTTGGCGGCCTTCACGACGAGCTGGTCGAGGTGCTCGACGATGTAGCGCCGGTCGTTCTCCTCCTGGGCGAGGTAAGTCGGCACGTTGGGCAGGAGCGGCTCCTGATCGAGGTAATATTTGATCATCCGCGGCACGAAGCAGTACATGACCTTGTCGTCGGCCACGCCGGTGCCGATCGAGTTGGCCAGCGACACGTTTCCGGCGCGGTATGCGTTGATGAGCCCGGGCACGCCGAGTGCGGAGTCGCGGCGGAAGACCAGGGGATCGAGGAAGTCGTCGTCGATGCGCCGGTAGATGACATGGACCGGCTGCAGGCCCTTGGTCGTGCGCATGTAGACGTGCTGGTCGCGCACGAGGAGATCGCGGCCCTCGACGATCTCGATGCCCATTTGCCGGGCCAGGTAGGTGTGTTCGAAATAAGCGGAATTATACGCGCCGGGCGTGAGCAGCACGACCGTCGGCGCGGCCACGCCAGCCGGTGCGATGTGCTGCAGGACCTTCAGCAATTCGGCGGGATAATGTTCGACCGGACGCACCCCGCTCTCCTCGAAACTTTCGGGGAAAGTGCGTTTGATGGCCCGGCGGTTCTCCAGCACGTAGCTCACACCGGAGGGGCATCGGCCGTTGTCCTCGAGCACGAGGTAGCCGCCGTCGGCATCACGGATGATATCGGTGCCGCAGACGTGGATGTAGATATCCCGGGGCACCTGAAAGTTTACGAACTCGCGCCGGAAATGCCGCGCGGAAAAGACGTAGTCGGAGGGGATGGTGCCGTCCTTCAGGATATGTTGTGCGTGGTAGATGTCGTGCAGGAAGAGATT
The DNA here is from genome assembly GCA_035506315.1 of Opitutaceae bacterium. Taxonomy (GTDB): domain Bacteria; phylum Verrucomicrobiota; class Verrucomicrobiia; order Opitutales; family Opitutaceae; genus MWDT01. The sequence goes on along the minus strand of DATJPQ010000057.1, from coordinate 4,348 downwards.
CAGCGCAGTGATGCGCTGGATGAGTCCGGCCTCCAGCCGCTCCCACTCGTCGGCGGGGATGATTCGCGGGATCAGATCGAAGGGAAAGATGCGCTCGGCACCCTGGGAGTCGCCATAGACGTTGAATGTGATTCCCTGGCGCATAAAGGAGAGGTCGACGGCCCGGCGCTTCGCTTCGAATTCGGTCGGGCTCAGCCCGGTCAGCCGATTCATGAAGCGCGCATAGTGTGGCCTGGCCTGGTCCTCGGTTCCCAACACTTCGTCGAAATATCCCCGCGTGTCGTAGGGACGGAAAATACTTCCGGACCCGTTGGCCGGGAGGGTGGGTGGATCTGCGATGGATGGCATGGATTTTCCCCATGATAAGCAGATCGCGTGCGAGCTTCTGGAAATAGCGCTTTTCCTGGCGATTTTCCGCCAGAAAGTGCTGCAGACTTGCGTTTGCCCAACCGCGCCAGCCGCACCTCGTACTCACGCGCCAGGTGCTCCTGGGAGAGCACAGGTGCCGGTTGATGAAGGGCTAAGGCGTACCAACAACTATTCCGGACGCAGAAATAAACGCGCGACTGCAGTTTTCGGAAAACTGCTCCAAACAAAAATGGCGGCAGCCATTTATTTAGGAATCCGGTGGGCGAAGCCCGGCGGATTCCTCGGCCGGCTTCACCTCGTGCAGGGCTCCGATGGCGCGGATCTGCGGCCATTGCCAGGCCGTCCAGACGGTCGCCAGCACGGCACCAAGGCCGCCGCCGACCACCGACCAGACCGGACCGAACAATCGCGCCGTCAGCCCCGATTCGAACCCCCCGAGTTCGTTCGAGGCGCCGATGAAGATTGTGTTTACCGCCGAGACCCGGCCGCGCATCTCGTCCGGCGTTAGCACCTGCACCAGGGTGTGGCGCACGACGACGGAGATATTGTCGAACAGGCCGGTGAGAAAAAGCATCGCCAGCGACAGCCACAGGTTGCGCGAGAGGCCGAAAAACACCGTCGCTACGCCGAAGCCCGCCACGGCCCACAGCATTGCCCGGCCGGCATAGCGGGCCGGCGGCAGATGCGCCATCGCCATGGCCATCACCAGCGCGCCCACCGAGGGCGCGGCGCGCAGCCAGCCGAACTCCGTGGGCCCGGCGTGCAGAATGTCCTTCGCGAAAACCGGCAGCAGGTAAGTCGCGCCGCCGAGCAATACCGCCACCAAATCGAGCGTGATGGTCGCGAGGATCGCTTTCTGCCGGTGAACGAAACGGACCCCCGCGATCAGGGATTCCCGCGACACGGGCTCGCGCGACCGCGTCGCCGGTCGCAACGCCACCAGGCCGAGCAATCCGGCGAAAGTCCCGAAACACAGGGCCGCCAGCGCGTAGCCCGCCGTGGGGTGGTAGGCGACGATGATCCCGCCGAGGCCGGGCCCGACGATCGACGCGAGCTGGAAGGTCGTGCTGTTCCAGGTGATCGCGTTGGCCAGCTGCTCGGTGGGGACGAGTTGGGGCACAAGCGCGGCCCGGGCCGGCCAGCCGATGGCGTTGGCGGTCGCACCCGCCCCCAGTATCACGTAATATGACCAAACCGGTCCGGTGCGCCACGACAGGAGGGCCAACCCGACCGAACATAACGAGGCGGCCGCCATGGTGACCATGAGAATGGAGCGCCGGGACCGCTTGTCGGAAAGTTGCCCGGCGGGGATCGCCAGCAGGATCACGGGTAACGCCTGCACCAGTCCGACCCAGCCCAGCACCAGGGCATCGCCGGTGCGGTCGAATAACTGCCATCCGACCGCGATGCTCTCGATTTGCGTTCCCAACAAGGCCACGATCCATCCCATCAGGTACAGCCGGTACCCAGGCTGGCGCAGCGCGGCATAAGGATCGTGGGGCGGCGCAGAGGAGGTGTTGGTTTCATTCATGCGGTCGAATAGTTCCACATACAGAACTCGTGCGCCGAGGCAAAGCAGATGCGCGGATTATTGCGCGGCCGGCGGCACTCCTGGTCGAGCGCGGCCTTAACCGCTGCACCGTTAGTCCCGCCATTTGTCGTTTGCCAAGCCCCGCCGGCGGGCTATGGTCTCGCCCCTTCATGTTCTCCTGGTTGCTTAAGAAATTTTCCGGCCGGCACTACCGCAAGTTCCTCGAGTCGTGCCGCCCCGTCGTTGCCCGGATCAACGAATTCGATCGGCAGTTTCAGTCGCTGACCGACGAACAGCTCCGTGCCAAGACGGACGAATTTCGCGCCCGCCTGAAAAACGGCGAGACCCTTGACCAGCTCCTCCCCGAGGCCTTTGCGACGGTCAAGGTCGCCGCCCGCCGCCTGTGTGGCCGCACCATCATCGTCTGCGAGCACGAGCTCGTCTGGAACATGGTGCACTACGATGTGCAGCTCATCGGCGGCATTGCGCTCCACCAGGGCAAGATCGCCGAGATGGCCACCGGCGAGGGCAAGACGCTGGTCGCCACGCTGCCGCTCTACCTGAACGCCCTTTCCGGCCGCAACGCCCAGCTCGTCACCGCCAACGACTACCTCGCCCGCCGCGACGCCGAATGGATGGGCTATGTCTACAATTTCCTCGGCCTCTCCGTCGGCTGCATCCAGCAGCAGATGCCCAACGACCTGCGGCGCGAAATGTACAATCGCGACATCACCTACGGCACCGCCTCGGAGTTCGGCTTCGACTACCTGCGCGACAACGGCATGGCCACGCGCAAGGAGGACCAGGTGCAGCGCGACCACTACTACTGCATCGTCGACGAAATCGACTCCATCCTCGTCGACGAGGCCCGCACGCCGCTCATCATCTCCGGCCCCGCTCCCATCGAGCGCGAGCAACCGTTCACCCGGCTCAAGCCCGACATCGAAAAGCTCGTCAACGATCAGATCCGCCTCAGCAACCGTCTGGCCGCCGAGGCGAAGGAAATTTTCGAGAAACCCGGCATCACCGACGACGACAAGCAGACCGGGGCCTACAAGCTCCTGCAGGTGAAGATCGGCAACCCGAAGAACAAATTCCTCCTCCGCCTGATGGAAAACCCCGAGTGGCGCAAGCTGCTCGACAAGGTCGAGACCGAGCTGAGCTCCGATCTCCGGAAGGACGAGCTCTACAAGCTCAAGGAGGAGCTGTACTACTCCATCGACGAGAAGCAGCACCAGGCCGACCTCTCCGAAATCGGCCGCACCAAGCTGCGCCCCGACAACCCCGATGCCTTCGTTCTGCCTGACCTCGCCACCGAGTATTCCGACATCGATCACGCCACCGCCCTGACGCCGGAGCAGCGCGAGGAGAAGAAACTCGCCGCGCAGCAGCGCTATGCCGTGATCTCCGAGGACATCCACTCCATCTCGCAATTGCTGCGGGCCTATTCGCTCTACGAACGCGACGTCGAGTACGTCGTGCAGGAGGGCAAGGTGATGATCGTCGACGAGAACACCGGCCGCGTCATGCCCGGCCGCCGCTGGTCCGATGGCCTGCACCAGGCCGTCGAGGCCAAGGAAAACGTCACCATCGAGCGCGAGACCCGCACCTACGCGACGATCACGATCCAGAACTATTTCCGCATGTACGAAAAGCTGGCGGGCATGACCGGCACGGCGGAAACCGAGGCGACCGAGTTCTTCGAGATCTACAAGCTCGCCGTCGTCGTCATCCCGACCAACCGGCCCTGCATCCGGGCCGACAAGAACGATTCCATTTTCAAGACCCGCCGCGACAAATACAACGCGGTCGTCAAGGAGATCGAAACGGCCAACAAACGCGGGCAGCCCGTGCTGGTGGGCACCGTTTCCGTCGAGGCGTCCGAGGTGCTCAGCCGCATGCTCAAGCGCGCCGGTGTCATCCACGCGGTGCTCAACGCCAAATTCCACCAGCAGGAGGCCGAGATCGTGACCCGCGCCGGGCAGCGCGGCTCCGTGACCATCGCCACCAACATGGCCGGCCGCGGCACCGACATCAAACTCGGCGATGGCGTGATGTACCAGGTCGCCTACGAGTCCAGTGGCGGCACCGACAATCAGCCGCGCTTCAAGTTGACCGAACCGCAGACCGCCGAAATCCAGTACCTCGACGAGGACAGCGATGCCGTGCGCCTGCTGCAGTTGCGACCGAGCTCGAAGATTTGCGGCGGCCTCTACGTCATCGGCACCGAACGCCACGAATCGCGACGCATCGACCGCCAGCTCCGCGGCCGTTGCGCGCGCCAGGGCGATCCCGGCATGAGCAAGTTCTTCCTCTCGCTCGAGGACGATCTCATGCGCCTCTTCCTCCAGGGCAACCTCGCTTCGAAGTTGATGGAAGGTTCGATGAAGGAAGGCGAGGAGCTCGAGCACTCGTTGCTCAACCGCTCCATCGAAAGCGCGCAGAAGA
>DATJPQ010000056.1:0-20561 GCA_035506315.1 Opitutaceae bacterium | reverse complement strand
CCGGCCGGGCCGTGAAGGATACGCTCGGCGAAGGCCTGCGAGGCAGCGATCGAGGTGGCGTACTGGTAGACATAGAAATCGCGATAGAAGTGCGGGATATAGGCCCACTCGACCGTTACCATATCGTCGATCTTCAGCACGCCCTGCGCATCGCCATGGTAGCGTCGAAGGATATCGCCGTACATCTGGCTGAGGCGCGGGCCGGACAACGAGCCGCCTTTTTCGACCACTTCATGGATCGCGAGTTCGAATTCGGCGAACATCGCCTGGCGGAAGAATGTGCCCCGCAAGCCTTCGAGGGCATTGCCAAGATAGTAAAGCCGTTCCTCGTCGGTCTGGGCGACCTTGAGCATGTTTTCGAGCAGCAGGGCTTCGTTGAGGGTGGATGCGATCTCGGCGATAAAGATGCTGTAGTCGGACGTCGGGTAGGGTTGGGCGTGATTGGCGAGGTATGAGTGCATGCCATGGCCCCATTCGTGCGCCATGGTGGACACCGACTCGTAGTCGTCGTTGTAATTCATCAGCACAAAGGGATGCACGTCGTAGGCGGCGCCGTTCATGTAAGCGCCCGCGCGTTTGCCGGGTTGCGGATAGACGCTGGTGTAACGTCCATTCAGATTGGCGGCGAAGTCCTTGGCGTACTCGGCGCCGAGCGGCTGCACGGCGGCGATCGCCAGCGCCTTGCCGGTCGCGAACGGGAAGGTTTTGTCGAGCTTAACGATCGGCGGATAGATGTCCCAGTAGTGCATCTCGGACACGCCGAGCATCCGGCCGCGGAGTTTGAAATAGCGGTGCAGGGTGGGCAGGTTGGCGTTGGTCTCGGCCACCAGCGTGCGGTAGACGGCCTCGGGCACATTGTCGTTGTCGAGCGCGGCGGCCAGGGAGCTGGGATACTTGCGCACGCTGGCGCGAAACCAGTCGGCCTCCACTTGCGAGAACAACGAGACGCCGAACGTGCGCTCGTAGTCGCGCATCGTTTTCCAGAACGCCTCGAACACCGCCTGGCGGTCGGCGCGGTTGGGTGCGGCGCGGAATTTCGTGTAGCCGGACTGGTCGAGGCGCGCGGCGGTGCCGTCGGACAACTTGATGGTGGGCCAGGGTAGATCGGCGTTGGCCAGGATGTTGTAGATCGAGTTCGGCGCCCCCGTGACGAGGCTCGAGGCGGAGATCACGCCCTCGGCTTCGGCGCCCAGGGTGTGCGGAGCGGCGCGTAGAATCTCCAGCAGCGGAAAACGGTATTGCGCCAGTCCCGGATCGGCGTCGAGGAACGCGCGGATCTTGGCGTCGCCGATGGCGAGAACTTCCGGATTCAGGAAGCTTGCGACACGGGAGAAATCGGTCTCGACCAGGTTGATCTCCTGCACGCGTTCGAGGGCGGTCGAGTCGCGTGTATTTTCGTCGGAACTGAGCGAGGCATATACGTCGAGTCGGGTGATCTGCTTGCGGAGGTCGTAGATCAGATCCAGCGCGGCGCGCAGGCTGGCCGCGTTGTCACCCAGGTGACCGGCGAGCGCGCTGACCTTCGGCAGGTTCGCGGTGACCTGTTCCTTGGCGGCGCGCCACGCGGCGGCATCGGCATAAAGCGGCGTCAAATCCCAGGTGGTGCTCGGGTCGGTGGTGGGAGCCGCCGCGGGGAGGGCGGAGGAATCCGCGGCCGGCAACGCGGGGAGGAGGGCGGTCAGAAACAAGGCGAGGCGGAAGACAGTTCGGGTAATCATGGAATAATTTGATTCGAAGTTAATCGATAAAGGAAAACGAAAAAATGCGAAAGTCGAACAGTGACGGGCGGTTGTCTGCAACACGCTTGGCGGGCTCCGGTCCTGCCCAAGAAACGGATATACCGTTGCGGCGTGACGCCGCGATGTTCCATGATGCGATCGACGTTCCCTTCATGATCCTACCGCAAGCCAACCGCCTTACGCCCGAGCAACTCGCCGAAGTCACCGCCATCGTGACCGAATTCGGCTGCAATATTCAGCCCATCGTCGGCACGGTGCGGACGATCTACGCCATCCTCGGCGACGAACGCGACGAGCTGATGATCAACCGGCTGGAGGGTCTCGGCTACATCGACCGGATCGACCGCATCCAATCGCCCTTCAAGCTCATGGACCGCCGGTCGGACCTCGCCAGCCACCGCATCAAGGTGGGCGGCGTGACGCTCGGCCAGGAGCTGTTCGTGATCGCCGGTCAGTGCACGATCGATCCCAAGCATCCGAATTATTTCTATGAAACCGCGGCGGCGGTGAAGGAGGCGGGAGCCCATGCCTTGCGCGGCGGGGTTTGGAAGCCACGCTCCAATCCATACTCGTTCCAGGGTGACACCAAGTCGCTCGACATCCTGATGGAGGCTTCGCGCCGCACCGGCCTGCCGGTCGATGCCGAAGTGATGGACGAGGAGCAGTTGAAGCTGGCGCTCGACGCCGGCGTGGAAATTTTGCAGGTCGGCGCGCGCAACGCGCTCAACTACTCGTTGCTGCGCGCCATCGGCCGGGCTGTGGCCGAGCGCAAAGTCGCGGTATTGCTCAAGCGCAGCCTCCACATGGGACCGATCAGTGAATTCATTTCGGCGGCCGAATACATCGTATCGTTCGGCAATCCCAATGTGATCCTGTGTCCGCGCGGCACGGCTCCCGCACTCGACGGCTACCGCAACCATCCCGATGAAAGCATCACCCCGCTCTTGAAGGAAAAGACCTGGGCGCCGGTCGTGATCGATCCTTCTCACTCGGTCGGCAAGGCGAGCTATGTGCCCGCGTGTGCGCTTGCCGCAGTGGCCTACGGCGCTGACGGCCTTTGCATCGAAGCCCATGTGAGTCCCAGCCACGGTGTCGGCGACGATCCCAAGCAGGCCGTCACGCCCGATGTGCTCGCGGGGATCATCGCGCAGACCAAACGGCTCTGGGCCATGCGGGCTCCCGGCTGGGGCAGGTAAGGTTTCTGGTGCATACCGAGAAGGACGGGATCGACGGTAGGGCGCGTTATCCCTAACGCGCCGGGTGTACGATGTCAGGATGCTCCAAGGTGCGAAACACGGCGGCTTAAGGATAAGCCGCCCTACCCAGGATCCGCGTCGCGGACGAATCCGCAGCTTGGTTCGCACGACCTGATTTGCTTCGGGGATGTGCCGCCCGCGAAATCAGAAGAATATCTACCGCGCGATAAAAGACAGTCTGTCGGGGAACTCTGACTTTCCTGTGCCTCTGCCGTCGGAGGAAGCCGGCCTTGACGCCCGGCGTTTGCGAGCAGCCGACGATTCCCCGCACGCAAATTTTCTGCTTATGGGATTGTCTGCTCGGGCCGCGTCATTAAGCTGCCGATAAAAATAATCCCCACCCTAAAATGAATGCCCCCGTCTCTACCTTGCTTGAAAGCAAAACCACCACGGTATATTCCGTCCCCGTCACGGTGACCGTGGCCGAAGCGGTTCAGGAAATGAACCGCCGGAAAATCGGTTCGGTCCTGGTCATGGAAGGCGGTGTGTTGGTGGGCATATTCACCGAGCGCGACGTGCTCATGCGGGTCGTCGCCGCCGACCGCGATCCGAAGACCACGCCGGTGGCGCATGTCATGACCCGCAGCCCGGTCACCATCCCTTCCTCCATGACCATCGAAGAGGTGATGGACCTGCATAGCGGCAAACATTTCCGGCACCTGCCGGTCGTGGAGAATGGCCGGGTGATCGGAATGATTTCGGTACGGGACATTCTGCGCTGGCTCGCGGAAACGAACAGCCGGAAGGCCGACCAGCTCGAAGACTTCATCGAGTCCGGCCGCTGCGTCACGTAAGCGGGGAGCATCGCACCGTCACCGACAGGGCGCGCGTTCATGGACCGCTCCCGTCAAGCTGGGATTTCGTAGGTCAGCGAGCTTGCTCGCGCATTGTCAAACCGCGCGAGCAAGCTCGCTGCCTGCAACCAAGCGGCAAACCTACAGCAGGTTCAGCTGGGAGTCGTCGGCGGGTTTGACCGTGAGCTTCTTCTTCGGCTTGGCCTGGGGGGCGGGCAGCTCGACGGTCGTGTCGTCGCTTTCCAGCCTGGCCAAAATCGTTTTCGCCCGGTCGATGACGCCGACCGGCAGACCGGCGAGCCGCGCCACCTGGATGCCGTAGCTGCGGTCCGCGGCGCCGGGCACCACGCGGCGCACGAAGACGATGTCGTCGTTCCACTCCTTCACGGCGACGGAGAAATTACGCAGGCGCGGCAGGTGTTGTTCGAGCTGGGTGAGTTCCTGGTAATGCGTGGCGAACAGCGTGCGCGGACCGCGCGTCTCGCCGCGATGCAGGTGCTCGACCACGGCCCAGGCGATGCTCAGCCCGTCATAGGTGGAGGTGCCGCGACCGATTTCGTCCAGGATGATGAGCGAGCGATCGGTCGTGTTGTTGAGGATGTTGGCGGTCTCGTTCATCTCCACCATGAACGTGGAATTACCGCGGGCGAGGTCGTCGCTGGCGCCGACGCGCGAAAAGATGCGGTCGACGAGGCCCACGCGGCAGCGTTTGGCCGGTACCCAACAGCCGATCTGCGCGAGCAGCGCGATCAGCGCCACCTGCCGGATGTAGGTCGATTTGCCGGCCATGTTGGGGCCGGTGACGAGGAGTATCTGCGCGTCCTCGCTGGCCAGGAGCGCGTCATTGGGTACGAAGGACGGCATGCCGGCGAGGCCGTTGCGCTCGGACTTCAGCATCTGCTCGACCACCGGATGGCGGCCCTCGGCAATCTCGAGGATATCGCTTTCGTCGAGCTCGGGGCGGCAATAGTCCCATTCGCGGGCCAGCACGGCCCAGCCGGCGAGCACGTCGAGCTCGGCCAGCGCGGCGGCGGTTTGGGTGAGCGCGAGCGATTCGTCGAGCACGGCCGCGACGAGCAGGGCAAAAAGCTCCTTCTCGCGCCCGAGGGCGTTTTCCTCCGCGTGGAAGATCTCCTTTTCCTTTTGCTTGAGACCCTCGGTGACGTAGCGTTCGCCATTCACCGTGGTCTGCTTGCGGATGTAATCCGCCGGGACGAGGTGCAGGTTGGCCTTGGTGACCTCGATGTAATAGCCGAAGACGGAATTGAACCGCACTTTCAGGCTCTTGACGCCGGTGCGCTCCTGCTCGGCGCGCTCCAGGTCGGACAGCCAGGTCTTGTTGCCCGTCGTGAGGCTGCGCAAGCGGTCGAGTTCGGCGTCGTGGCCGGCGCGGATGAAATTGCCGTCGGTGAGGTCGGCGGGCAGTTCGTCGGCCAGCGCCCGGGTCAACAGGTCGCGCAATGGCGGCAGTTCCTGGAGCTGTGCGCTGAGCGCCGCGAGCTGGGAGCCGGAGGCGAAGGCGGCGAGTTCGGCGCGCAGGGCGGGGAGTTGCGCGAGGGTATCCTTTACGCCGCCGAGTTCGCGGGGATTGCGCAGGCGGTTTTGCAGGCGCCCGAGAATGCGCGGGATGTCGCGGACTTCCGTCAACGCCGCGCGCAGTGCCGCCAGTCGCGTTGGCTGGCCGAGCAGTTCTTCCACGATGGCCTGGCGTCGGCGGATTTCGGCGAGCTCGAGCGTGGGTGCGGCGAGCCAGCGTTCGAGCAGGCGGGCGCCGGCGGCGGTGACCGTGCGATCGATCGCGCCGAGCAACGAACCGTCGCGCCCGCCACGGATGGACGAGAATATCTCCAGATTCCGCAGGGTGGCGGGATCGAGCAGCAACGTGCGGGCGCTGCGGTATTCCTGGAGCGAGCGGAGGTTTTCCGGCCTGGCACAGAGATTTTCCGTCGCGTAGTAAACGACGGCGCCGGCGGGACCGAGCGCCGGGTGATCGTTGGCCAGACCGAAACCCTGAAGATTCAGGACGCCGAGCGCGTCCATCACGGTCCGGGCGCCGGTGGCAGTGTCGAAATGAAAGGCCGGCAGTTCGGTGCAAAGGCGGGTCGTGCAGAACTGGTGCAGCGCGTGCACGGCGATCTGTTCGTGCGGCATCGCCTGCCAGCGGGCGAGTTCGTCTTCAGCTAAGAGAAGTTCGCGCGGGGCGAGCGCGGTGAGGACGGGCAGGAGGTTCTCGATGTGGGCATCGGTGGCCACTCGAAACTCGCCGGTCGAAAGGTCGAGCCACGCGGCATGGAGCCCCTGGCGGTCGAGAGCGAGCGCGGCGAGGTAGTGGTTGCGTTGGGCCTCGAGCTGGTTGGCGGCGAGGGTGGTGCCGGGCGTGAGGATGCGGGTAAGTTCGCGACGCACGAGCCGGCCAGGGCGGGCGGCCTCCTGCTGGTCGCAAATGGCCACTTTTTTGCCCGCGGCGAGGATCTTGCTCACATAGGTGTCGACGGCGTGGTAGGGGATGCCAGCCATCGGGGCCTCCTGCCGCTTGGTCAGGGTGAGCCCGAGCAGGCGCGAGCCCACGACGGCGTCTTCGAAGAACATCTCGAAGAAATCGCCGAGACGGAACAGCAGCATCGTATCGCGCGGCAGGCCGCCCTTGACCGCAAAGTACTGCTGCATCATCGGGGTAAATTTGTCGGCGTCGGACGGCATGGCGTGGAAGCCCGATGCGAGAGGCCGGAAGCCCGCGAGGCAAGCCAGCAGGTGGAAATGTCTGGCTACCGCCTTCCGCCTTCTGGCATCTGATGCGGATGCGTCTTTTCCATCGCGACCTGGGCACGGCCGGACTCCCGCCGCTGGTGATCCTGCACGGGCTGCTGGGTTCGTCGCGCAACTGGCAGACGGCCGGACGCGATCTCGCCAGCCGTCACCACGTCTACGCACTCGACCTGCGCAATCACGGCGCCTCGCCGCATTCCGCCGAGATGACCTATGCGGCAATGCTGGCTGACGTGCTCGAATGGTTCGGTGCGCAGGGCCTGGCGAAGGCGACGGTGGTGGGGCACAGCATGGGCGGCAAGGTGGCCATGCTACTCGCATGCCGTCATCCCGAACGAGTCGAGCGGTTGATTGTGGTGGACACCGCCCCGCGAGGCTACCGGTCACCGGGGTTGGAAGCGCAGTTTGCGGCAATGACGTCCCTGGGGCTCGACACGCTGCAATCGCGGGCCGAGGCCGAGCAGCGACTCGAAGGGAACGTGCCCGACTGGGCCGCACGAAAATTCCTGACCACGAATCTAGCCCAGGATCCGGCCGGCCACTGGCACTGGTCGGTCAACCTGCCGGTGCTGCACGCCGCTCTGCCGGAGCTGGGAAAGAATCCGCTGGCATCGAACGACCGGTACACCGGGCCGTCACTATTTATCGCCGGCGGCAAATCGCGTTTTTTACTGACGGCCGATCATGCTCCCATCGCCGCGCATTTTCCGCAGGCCCGCTTTGAAGTCATTCCTGGGGCGGCGCACAATCCGCACATGGAAACGCGTGAAGCGTTCGTGCACGCAGTCGGTTAGGAACCCGCCGGACTCCGCCCAACGGGTTCCTTGATTCGTTTTGGGCGGAACCGCCCAAAACGCCGACTGGCTTTCGGGCGGTTCTTCGTTTGAGCTCCGGCCATTCCTTCATGGAGCGCAACGTGCCTTCTCCCGAGTCCGTCAGTCCGCCCGTCGCCTTTCCGTCGTGGCGGCATCTGAATGGCTACCATTGTTACGTTTTCGCATTGGCGGCGCTGGGCTGGATGTTCGACGCGATGGATCAGCAGATCTTCACCAACTCGCGTTCGATCACGCTGACGGAATTGCTGCCCCACGCCGGCGAGGCGCGGATCAACCAGGTGGGGGGCTATGTCACCTCGGCATTTATCGCCGGCTGGGCGTGCGGCGGCCTGCTGTTCGGAGTGTTGGGGGACAAATGGGGCCGGGTAAAAACCATGGCGGTGACGATCCTGATTTATGCGGGGTTCACCGGCCTGAGCGCATGGTCGCCGGACTGGGAGATTTTCGGTCTTTGCCGGTTCCTGACGGGACTGGGCGTCGGCGGAGAGTTTGCGGTGGGAGCAGCGCTGGTGGCGGAAGTGATGCCGACTCCGGTACGGGCGCATGCGCTGGGGCTGATGCAGGCGCTGGCGGCGGTGGGCACGATTCTGGCGGCCTGGTTGCTCGGAGCGGTCGTGCCACACTGGGGTTGGGAGGGACTCTACTACCTCGGCGCCCTGCCGGCATTGGTGGCAGTACTCGTGTTCGGGAGCCTGCGCGAGCCGGCGAAATGGGTGGCGGCAAAGGCGGCGGCTCGTGCCGCGGGCAACGGCGCCGACCGCCATTTCGGCGCCTTGAGCGAACTTTTCACCGACGCGCGCTGGCGGCGCCGTTCGCTGGTCGGAGCGGCATTGGGTTTGTCCGGCATCATTGGTCTGTGGGGTGCGGTTTACTGGAGCCCGGAGTTGATCGATACGGCGATCCCGACCCTGGAAATTGCAACGCGGCCAAAGGTTGTCGCGTGGTTGCAAGCCGCGCCAGACCGGAGGGCGGCGGCCGCGCAAGCCTTGCAGCCGGTCGAGGCCGAACAGGTGGCGCGGCTGCTCGAGAAGACGTTCTGGCCCGGCCAGAAGCTCGCGCCGGAGGCAGCGCTGGCCCGGGCGCTGACGCCGGGCGAGGTCGCGACCATGACGACGCTCGTCCAGCATACCGTGACGAACGTCGAAAAGACCCAGATCAAATCGAAGGCGCTGATGCTGCAGCAAGTCGGTTCGTTTTTCGGCGTCCTGGCGTTCACGATATTCGCCGCCCGTTTCGGGCGCCGGCGGGCATTCTTGATCGCACTGCTGATGGCCTGGGCCAGCGTGGTGACAACGTTCTATGGTTTTCGCGAGCCGGGGCAGATCTGGTTTTTCTATCCCTGGCTGGGGTTCGGTGCCCTGGCGGTCTTCGGCGGCTATGCCATTTATTTTCCCGAGTTGTTCCCGACGCGGCTGCGTTCGACCGGCACGGGCTTTTGCTACAACGTCTCGCGCTTTGCGGCGATCGTCGGCCCGCTGGCGATGGGCGCGCTGGCCCAGTCGTTGGAAGGAGAGTCGTCCGTGCCGGCATTCCGGCTGGCGGCGATCATCATGGCCTCGGCTTACTTTATCGGAATCGTGGCGTTGATCTGGGCGCCCGAAACCCGCGGGCAGAGCCTGCCGGAGGAGGAAGCGAGTGCGGCCGTCTGAACTAAAGCGCGTTGTGGTCAACGCGCTCCACCGGCGGATTTTTATGCGCGAATCGGCAGTTGGTGCTCGCGCCGCCTCAGAAGAGACGCTTCCACCGGGTGGCTTTGGGATGGAAGAAGCCTGATTCCATGAAGGCGCGCTCGATGCGGCCCTCGTCGCGCAGGCTCTGCAACCCCCGCTTGAGCGCATCGGCGATCGCCCTGGCGTGGGGTGATTTCTTGGCGATGATCCACGAACGGCTGCCGGAGAGAGCCACCTTGCAGCCGGGAACCGGCACCAGCTTGATGCCGTCGGACGTCACGCTCATGTCGGCGGTGGCCGCGAATTCCGCCAGCGTAAAATCGGCCCGCTTCCGTTGCAGCAGTTGGAAGAGGCCCTCCTCCTTGAAGGCTTTTTCCACGCCTTTGAGCCCCATCGCCTCAAGCGAGCGCACATCGGTCGGCCAGCCGACGACGGTGGCGCCGACAAAGCCGCGCAGTTGCTCGAGGGACGACACCTGCAGCATCCGGTCGTGGGTCGGTAAAACGTAAAGGCCTTTTTCGAATTCGCCGTCGCGGATGACGGGGGCGGTGGGGAGCAGGGCGTCGGGATGGGCCGAGATCTCCTCGTCCCAGATCGTCTCGGCGGTGAGGTCGGCGTAGCCGTGCACGACCTCGATCTTGGCCCGTTCGTAATTGGGCACGACGTGCAGCTCGTAGTCGAAATCGAGCCCGCCGGCGAGGAGGGCCTGCAATTGCAGCACAAAATCGACCGTGGGCCGGTTGGCGTGGGGGTTGTCGAAACGGTCGATTTGCTCCACCGGGGTTTGGGCCGTCCACTTGGCGATGGAGTCTGCGACGAGCGTGTTGGCCGAAATTTTCAGATGAATTTTGTCCGAGTCTTCGCCGGCGACCTGGGCCGCGAGGGCTTGCGCGTTCACCAAGGCGCGCAGCTGCTCGATCACGAGTCCCGAGGCGTGCGATTGCGTACTCATCTGCCCGGCGGCCGCGGCGGAATGCTCGGCGCTGGCGACGGTTTGCTGGACCACCTTGTCGATTTCGCTGATGGCGACGTTCAGTTGATCGATGCCGCGCGCCTGCTCGGCGGAAGCCTCGGCGATCTGCGAGACAAAACCGCTTGACTGGCTCACGCGTCCGTTGACGTCCTCGAACTGCTTGCGCGTCTGTTCGACCAGCGCGGCGGCCTGGACCACCTGGCGGTTGGTGCCCTCGATCAGGGCGGCGGTGTTTTTGGCGGCTTCGGCCGCATGATGAGCGAGGGTGCGAACTTCGTCGGCCACGACGGCGAAACCGGCGCCATGTTCACCGGCGCGGGCGGCCTCGACGGCGGCGTTGAGTGCGAGAATGTTGGTTTGAAAGGAAATCTCGTCGATGGTGCCGATGATCTTTGAGGTGGCGGCGCTGCTCTGTTTGATCTCCTGGATCGAGTCGAAGAGACTGCGCATGGAAGCGCCGGCCTGCGTGACCGTGGTGCGGGTTTCACCCATGAGGCGGTCGGTTTCGCGCGCGTGCTCGGCGTTGCGCTGGGTCATGGAGGCCAGTTCTTCGACGGTGGAGGAAGTTTCCTCGATGGAAGCGGCTTCATGGGAGGTCGCGGAGGCCAGCACCTCGGCGCCTTGCGCCACCTGGGCCGTCGCCGACTTGATTTGCTCGGAGCCCTCGTTGAGTGTGTCCAGCATGCCGGCGAGCGGTTTTACGAGCCGGAAGCGAACATAGGCGGTGAGGGCGAAAGCGAGGAGAGTCAGGGTAGCCGCCATTTCCGCGAGGCGGAAAAGAAGCAGGCGTTGATTCTGGGCGCGGAGGGAGTCTTCGATGGCCCGATCGAGCGCGGCTTGCCGGGCGTCGTTCTTCTGGTGGTCGGAGCCGGCATCAAACCGGGCGGTAGCCGCAATCATGTCTGCCCGCAATTCGCGGGCAAAACTGCCGTGAAAATAGGCCAGAAACGCCAGAGTGCCGAGCGTCATGGCCACCAGCAGCCCCAACACCAATACCAGCCTCAGCTCAGAGACGATGTTGCGTTGAGCTTTCATATTGAAGCAAAAAGGGGCCGCATCCGCACGGTTGGATGAAGACAGCAGAATATCGGCACGATCCGCGGCCGGCTTTAGTAGGATGTTGCCCCGCAAGGGCTGAGGGCTGCGGTGGGTGCCAGGCGGCTAACTGCGTTTGGACCACAGACGGAGCGAGTTAAGGAGAAACTCTTCCAGCGCAGCGTTTTCGTTGAGGTTGAGTCGCAGGAGACCGACATCATGCTCCAGCCTTTCGATGGCCGCGGTGAAAGCGCGACGGGGCAGGCCGTCGCCCTGCATGAGGCGCGGCAAGGCGAACTCCCGTGTGGCCTGCTCGATCTCGGCAAACAGACGGGCGCGAATACCGTTGGCGAGGCCGGTCTCGATCGCCACCTGTTCGTCCTCGTCGAGATCGGGAGGGAGCGATTCCTTCTGTTTCGTCCACGCATCGGCGGTGGCCCGATCGAGCGTCGCACTGAAACGGGCAATCAGGCCGTAAATCGAGAAAATATGATCGGCCACGCCGCGCTTGTCGGGCACGGCATCGGCGAGACGGCCCAGCCACGCGCGATATTCGTCGAGCCACGCGGTCCACCCCGTGGTCAGTACCGGAGCGGCGGCGCTCGAAAAACGGAAATGCAGCATACGGCTGCGAATCGTGGGCAGCAAGGCGTAGGGGCGGGTGGTCAGCAGCAGAATCGTGGTGTGAGCCGGCGGCTCCTCGAGCGTTTTCAGGAAGACATTGGCCGCGGTAAGATGCATGCGGTCGGCTTCGTGGATGATCGCCACTTTGCGGGGCGACACATTCGCCGAGACCTGGACTTTGCCGATGAGCCGGCGGGTGGCCTCGGCCGAGATCTGGCGCATCTTGCCGCTCGGGCGCAGGTGGAAACAGTCGGGATGGCGCTCCGGGGCGAAGTGCGCCGTGGAGCCCGGCACATTGAGCAGCCGGTCGGCGATGGCATAGGCCACGGCGATGAGGGTTTCAATGTCGTCGCCCTGCAACAGCAGGCTGTGCGAGAGCCGGCGGCGTTCGATCGCCCGATCAATGACGGCCACCGCCGGGGTGCCGACTAGAGTAACAGGCCAGGGTAGGGCGTTGGCAGACATCGAGACGTGGCTTGGTTGGCAATCGTCCAGTGCTGATCGTGGTCCCCGATGCGGACGCCCGAGCGGGTGGATCGCAGCGACGACCGGGCGAACCTCAACGCTTTCTCTTGGTGACCGTTTGGACCTGCTGCTTGCCCGCCGACTTCTTTTTGGGCGGGTTGCCAAGTGTACCGTTGAGTCGTGGTTTCACGGCAGTCCAGACCGCCTTCTTGATGTTAGCTTCCTTGTCGGAGCCGTTGATCACAACGAGGCGTTTTGGCATGGCCTTGGCGAGCAATAGATAGCCTTCGCGTACCTTGGTGTAGAAATCGATGTTCTCACGTTCCATGCGGTCGGGCAGGTCGGAGGCACGCTGGTGGATGCGCTGCAGGCTTACCTTCGTGGGCACGTCGAGCACGATGGTAAGGTTGGGCATGACGTTACCAACGGCAAAATGATTGATGTGGTTGACTGGGCCCAGCGCGAGGTTGCGGCCGATGCCCTGATAGACGGTGGATGAATCGAGAAAACGGTCGCTGAGCACGATGGCGCCGCGGAGCAGCGCGGGTACGATGCTTTCGCGCACGAGCTGGGCGCGGGCGGCGGCAAAGAGCAGCAACTCCGTCTCGGGACACATTTCTTCGCCCTTGGAATTATGGACGATGATGTTGCGGATCTGTTCGCCGATTTCGGTGCCGCCGGGCTCGCGCACGGTCACGACGTCGTAGCCGATGTCGGTGAGGCGCTCCGCGAGGTGGGCGATCTGGGTGGATTTGCCGCTTCCTTCGGAGCCTTCGAAGGAGATCAGTACACCGGTGGGTTTTTCTTTCAGAGGCATGGCGGAAGTGTGGCGGGCTTAATGCCAGTTGGCGAGGAAGCTTTCTAGATCGGAAAGGGCAGGACTACGGCCCGTGCGAACGTAATGGCCGCTCGTGCAGACGCCGAGGCCGAGGCACGACTCGGGGGCCAGGCCGAGAAGCTGGCCGCCGGCAAAGCCGGCGTTGAAATGGTCACCCGCGCCGGTGGTGATCAGGGGCTTTTCGGCATAAGGCCCGGGGACCCACCAGGTGCCGGTGGCGGTGGCACAGGCGGCCGACTCCTTCGGGTGAATTACCACGCAGGCGAGGCCAAGTTTTTCCCGGATGTCGGCGGCCATGCGGCGCAGCCCGGCCTCATCTTCGCCGCTGGCAGTGAACCCGAGCGCCGGGTAAACCTGCTGGGCTTCCTTGAGGTTGAGACCGAGGACCGCCCGACCGTGCGCAGAAAAAGTTGCGATCGTCGCCAGGGCGGCGCGCAGATCCTCGATGGAGCGCTTCTCCGGATCGGCCAGATCGAAGAAAAATATCCGGTCCTTTCTGGGCAATTGCGGCAGCACGCGTTCCACGATCGCCTGGAATACCGCCGTCATATTGGGAATCATGGTCCAGTTGACCAGCGACACCAGATCGGCCGCGGCCAGCTCGGCGGTGAAGGCGGCGGTGCCCATGGTCGCACAAATCTTTTCGTAGGTGATTTCGTCCAGGCTGCGCATCATGCCGAGCATGAGCTTGCCATCGTTGAATTCGACCGCGGTGGTCTGGGCGGCGGCGCAGAGCGAAACCACCTTGGCGCGGGCGGCCAGGTCCTGAAACACCGGATGCACGGTAGGCGCGCCGAGCGCTCCGATGTAGGTGACGCGGGTGCCTGTCGCGAGGAGGGCGTTGGCCATGATCGGGCCGTTGCCGCCAAGCTTATCCAGGCGCGGATAGAACTCGAGGTTGGTGCTCTTGCCCGCGGCGCCGAGGATGCGCCGGCCGAATTCATCGATGGTGGCGATCGGCGTGAAGGCATCGCCCTGGCCGCGGCGAAGACCGACGGGGGTGACGATAGTGTCGACGAAACCGTCGAAGCCGACGACGGCCCGCCGGGTGGCGAGGTCAACCGAAGGGGCGCGCAGGGCGGCGAGAGTGCGGGTGCGGAAATCCATGGTCTGGGAAAAACGTCAGCCAAGAATCTCCGCTACGCTCGCGCAACCCGATTCGCACGGTGCGAGCACGGATTTTCCATTGAAGGCGTCGGGCAAACCCGCCAACTCTCATCGCCTATTGCCATGTCTGCTTCCTTCGCGCCTGTATTTTTTGCCACTGCCAATCTCGTCGATGTCTTTTCCAACTGCGACATTGTCGGCCAGGTCATCACCGGGGGGCTGGGTGTCATCAGCATCATCGCCTGGGCCGTGATGATCGGAAAGCGCAACGAACTGGCGCAACTGCGCCGGCTCAACCAGGCCTTCGACCGGCACCTGCGCGATCAGCGCAACCTGCTCGATCTGCCCGAGTCGTTCCGCAACGAGCGGGCGATTCCTTACGCTGACCTGTTGGCAGACGCCTTGGAGGCCTATTGGCGCGCGGCGGCCCTCGGCAAGGAGAAGGGAATGGATACGTCGCGTTTCCGCCTGGAACACGCCGAGAACGCCCTGCAACGCTCGCTCGCCCGCCAGATCCTGCGGTACGAATCGAGCATGATATTTCTCGCCTCCATCGTCTCGGGCGCCCCGTTCCTGGGGTTGCTCGGCACGGTCTGGGGCGTGATGGTGGCCTTCAGCGCGGTTTCGGTGCAACAGACGGCGAGCATCGCCTCGCTGGCGCCCGGCGTGTCGGCCGCGCTGCTCACCACCATCTCCGGCCTCGTGGTCGCGATCCCGTCAGTCTTTGGCTACAACTGGCTGCTCGCCAAGACGCGCACCATGGTCACCGAACTGGAAAACTTCGCCAGCTCGCTCGCCGACCGCATCGAGCTGGAATCGCGGTAGGAATTGGCTGTCGGTCATCGCTTATCGCCTATTTGCCATGGAAAAAGCCGATCAGAACGTGATAACGCCGGATGTGCTGGAAGACCGGTTGGGCGACTTTGCCGTGCGGATCATTCCATTGGCCAACCGGCTGAGCACGACGTTTGCCGGAAAGCATATCGCCGGGCAGATCCTCCGCTCGGGGACCTCGGCGGCACCCAATTACGGCGAAGCGTGCTCGGCGGAAAGCCGGGCTGATTTCATCCACAAGTTGCGGATCGCGGTTAAGGAACTCAACGAAACCTCCATCTGGTTGCGGATTGTCGCCCGGAGCGGCCTGTTGAAACCACGACTCTTGTTGGGCCTGTCCGGAGAGTGTGATGAACTGAAGCGTATCCTGGGCGCCTCGCTGCGAACCGCCCGGTTGGGTGGTGGCAAATCGAAAACAGGCAATAAGCCATAACCCATAACCGATTTCCCCATGGCCCGGACTTTTCGCCGACAGCGCCAGGCGCAACCGATTGCAGAGCTCAACCTGACCAACCTCATTGACCTGGGGTTCACGCTGCTGATCATCTTCATGATCGCCACGCCGCTCATCAACCAGGAGCAGACAATGGCGGTCAACCTTCCCGTCACGTCCGCCGGCCCCACGGAGAAACCCGATTCGAGCACCAAGTTCCAGGCGGTTTCCATCGACCGGCAGGGACAGTATTTTTGGGGTGAAACCAGGGTTACGATGGTGGAATTGCGCAGCCACCTCAGCGCCGCCGCCGCCCTGACCAAGCCGCCGGTGATCCGCATTCGCGCCGACGGCGGCGTCGACTACCAAAAAGTCATGACGCTGATGGACGAGCTCAAGAAGCGAGGCCTGTCGAAGATCACGTTCGACTCGCAAACGAATCGCTGAGGGCCTATTTTCCGCCTGACGGACTTGCACGTCCATGACCGCCCAATCACCCAGCGCCTATCTTTCGTCCGCGATGCTTCACGCGGTCGCCGTGGTGTTGCTGGTGGGCGCGGCGTGGGTCGCAAGACAGCAGACAAGGCCACCCGTAAAGATTTTCGACCTGGTGGCGGGAGCGGGGAACAATTGGGCCGCCACCGAGGCACCGGCGCTCGGCACGCCGGACGGCGTGAAATTGAAGGTGCCCGCCACGGCCGAGCCGGCACCCCG
This sequence comes from Opitutaceae bacterium, assembly GCA_035506315.1. Taxonomy (GTDB): domain Bacteria; phylum Verrucomicrobiota; class Verrucomicrobiia; order Opitutales; family Opitutaceae; genus MWDT01. The sequence continues at coordinate 4,477 of DATJPQ010000056.1, read as the reverse complement.
GATCGCCGAGCCCGCGCCGGCGCCGCCCGAGCCGATCGCACCCGCGCCGCTGCAAGAAGCGCCGGTTCCGCAGGCCGCGCCCAAGACCACCGATGGCAAAGTGCCAGATCTGGTCCGCACGGTGAAGCGGACCGCGGCCAAGGTGGAGCAGAAGATGGCGCAAAAGCAGCGCATGGAAGAGGCCATCGCGGCGGACAAGGCGCGCAAGGAGGCCGCGGCGGCCAAGAAAATCATGACCAAGGAGCAGTACGACAAGCTCTACGGGAAAAATGGCAATCCGGCCGGCAAAGCGGGCACGACCAAAATCGCCCGGGTCGACGCCGAAGGCATCGCGGGCGGTGTGGTCGGCGGTTCCACCGCCAACAAAGTCGGCGGCGCCGGCGGCAAAGCCCTGTCGCGCGAAGAAGCCAGTCTCATGGACGGCTATTTTTCATTCCTGAAACAAAAGCTGGAGCAGGCACACGAGCCGCCGGTGGGCGTGAGCGACAAGCTGTCGGTACGGGTGGAATTCATGCTCGCCGTGGACGGTTCCATCTCGCAGGTGCACATCGTGCGTTCCTCCGGCAACAAGGACTTCGACCAGTCGGTGCTCGAAGCCTTCAAGCGCGTTCGCCCCATCGGCACGCGACCCGATGGCCGCAGCGAGGCGATCACGCTCGAGTTCAATACCCGCGATGAAGAGTGATGCCCCGGGGCGAATCGACGACGGCCGGGGGCGCTCAGTGGTCGCTATAAGGGAAGGTCGACGGCCACAACGTGTGGCGCGTGGCGAAGTAAGCACTCTGGCTGAGCGTGGTAAATAAAATGCGGCGGAAGGATATGACCTTGGGCGTGATGGGCGGGTAGTTGCCGTTCTTGAAGATCTGATCGAACCCCCAATTGCGGGTGGGCGCACCGTAGTACTGACCGGAAAAGGGTTGGGTCGCTATCTTGCAACTGAAGAGTGTGGCCAACGAGCCGCGCAAGGTGGCGGTATCGCCCGACCAGCTTTCCAGGAAGCGCGGAAGATTGTGCGCCCCGCCACTATTGTGGGTGTCAGAGGTGGGCTGCAGGCCGACGAGCAGCGCGGTGGCATATTCCGTATTGGAGGCGTTGTTTTTGTTTTTGAGACTGGCGGTATCGCTCCAACTGTTGGACAGCAGGGTGACGGCATCGCCGGCGACACAGGCCGGGCTTTCGGCGCTGGCATTGCCGGCCGCGCCGGTTTTCCCATCGTCTGGCAGGGTGGCACTGCCCGTGCTGGTGCTGCCATCGGCATTGAAGTTGCCCAAAATGTACACCGGTGCGTTGGTGGCCACGGTAAGACCGGTGCCATTGGCACCGTAGGAGGGCATCAAGCTGCTGCCCTGGGCCACGCCACCGTCGACCAGGCGGACACTGGTGGTCTGATTGCTCATGGTCGCGGGATAGTCGGTGGTGATATAAGGCGTGGAAGAGGGACTCAGGCTGGTCTTTACTTCAATATAGACGCCGCCGTTCCAATCCGGAGTCGTGCTGCCCGAGGGCGGAGTTCCCCAGAGCGTACCATCCGCTTTCTTGATGCTATTATTGGTATCAAGCGTGCCGGCGACCATGCTAGCCACTGCGGAGTTCAATGCCTTCATGTCGACTTGCACCAGATCGGTTGCGCCCGGATCGCCGGAGGCAACTCCCGTGGAAGTGAGATCGGAACCGCCACTCGTGCCACGCCGCTGATCGTACATGCCGTAGCCGTAGGAAGAGCCGGTGGTGGAATCGGAATAAACTGCATAGGTGGTGCCGGTCGTACCGCTGGAGCTGGTGGTGGCGGCGGGCGCCATGCTTGTGTCAACTGTGCCGTCGGATTTGTAGACAGTGTAAGTCGTCGTGTATTTGTGGGTGGAACTGGAATAGGTGACCACTTGTTTGACGCTGCGGAATGGAAGGTATTTCACCAGCGGCGGGGTGGAGCTGGATGGGGCATTGGCGAGATTGGCTGGCGGAGTCAGCTTGATGCCGCCGTTGGGACCGACGTTGGCCGCCGGCGTACCGGAAGGAGCGGAGCCGGCCGGCCCATAAAAATTGATCACCGGACTGCTGGAATTGGTGACGTCAACCTGGATATAGAGCCCGGCTTTGTTGGCCAGCTTCTGGGATTCGACATCTTTCTTGGCGTTGTAGTAGGGGTCGGTGGTCGCCAGACTGCCATTGGCTGGATCGATGAGCACGTGCGGGTCCGGCGTGTGACCGGCGCTATCCACGATTTCACCAAAGCCGACCGGATTGTAGACTCCGATGCCCATGGAGCCGGTCTGCAAATTGCCTTTCCAGGTTTGGAGGGCATTGGCGCGGAAGCTGGCATCGTTGGCGGCCGTTACCAGGGGAGTAAGGTTGCTAAGTCCGGCAACATTGTTGTCATGGCCATACGTACTGTCCAGCCAACCCGTGGCGGTGCCAGAGGGATCCATGCTCGATGTTACGTACGTGGTGGTTCCCCCGCTGGTGGTGCTGGAAACCAGGAAGTTCACCGGGGATTGGCCCAAGGTCTCATTGTTTGTGCCCCATGATGCAGAGTTGGCATTCGACCACGCGTGGAAGATATTCCCGGTACAACTGACTGGCCCGTTAAAGTTGAGTGAACTGCCTGAACTTTGGCTGCTGACGAACATATTGCCATTGCAATGCACCGGACCATAGACGTTCATCGTCGGCCCAGGAAATATCTCCAGGTCGTTGTTGCTGTAAAAAATGGCATGGGAGAACAACGGCGCCCCGCGGACCGAGATCGTTTGCGTCACATAGCAGGTGACCGGTTTGTCCACGGTGGTGGGCACGGCCGTGGCTCGAGCTATCACCTGAACATCCCGGCGGAAGACCCACTGTCCTACCAGCGGATCGAGCCGGTTGTTCGGGTCGGTGGGATCGATATAATAAAGCGCGCCGCTGGCCGGAACAATCAAGGCCGTGCCGCCGATGAGTTCGATCCCGTTCGGATTGGTCGCAGAATAGGCCACGCCATTGATATTGGCACCACGTCCGCTCGGGAAGAAGGAGGAGGAGGGGAGCACGAGGGGCGATGAACCGCCTGGATCGAAAGCGGGCGGTGAGGCGGAATTGCCGAATTGGGTCGCAATTTGGGAGGTGCCAAACTCGGCCACGGCTTCGGCTGCATTGCGCGCCTCCAGCCAGTAGCCGCTGCGCACGTTCATCCGCCGTTCATGCATTGACCATTGCAGAATTGAAGCCACGACCGCGGCCAAGACAAAGGTGAACAACAGGACCGTGACAAGAGCGGAACCGCGACGCCCACACGCTGGGTCTGGATGGTTTTTCATGATAGTAGAGAGTTGTTCAACCGCGGGGGGAGACGGTGAAGTTATAGGTACTGACGGCCTTGCGGTTGCCCTGGCCGCCCGATTCGATGATTTGCCCCCGGATCATGACGCTATGATCCTGGAAATCGTAAAAAAGCGTGCCGTTGGCCAGGCCCTGCGCCAGCTGGATGATGATCGTATTGCTGCTGGCATTGGTGGTCGGCATATAGGTATTCAGCAAGGTCGAGATCGGCGCCGTTCCCTGCTTGGTCGGGTCAGCGTAGTTGACCGGCACGGAAAATCGCCGCACCGGTCCGCTGGTGGTGGTGGTGGCGTCCCGATAATAACCGGTTAAATTGGTTATATAATTATTGCCTGCAATCATCCCGACGGCGGGGATATCGTTCGTTACACATGTGACGGTGGTCACCAGCACGAGAAAATCGCCGGAATTGCCGTCGGCCACGTTGGCGTCTTTCCCCGAAGCGGCCCGGGTCGTGAAATTGGGGAAGATCAAGAAGTAGTTGGCATAGGCGGCATCGGTGTCCATGTGCTGCGTAAAGGACCGTATGTCCTTGTTCACCAGGATGCGGCCGGTGTCGTAATTGTAGACGTACAAAACCTGCCGGGTGAGTGCGAGCGCGCCCGTCACCACCACGCCGAGCAGGGCGGATGCGATCAATACTTCTGCCAGCGTAAAGGCCCGGGCGCCGCGCCAGCGGAGGGAAGGATGTATTTTCATATTCAGAAACTGGGGACGTTGGAACGGATGTTGCTCACGCTGCCGATGGCATATTTGGTGCGTCCACCGTCGAGGTATTGCCAGGTATAGATAATGGTAATGCCATAAACCTGCTTGGCATTCGAGGTGGTGGAGCCGCTGAGATCCTGCACCCAGACCCACAAATTGAGATGCAAGTCGGTCGCGCCGGTGGTCGAGCTGACCACGCCATTGGACGCGGCCGTCGTATAGGTTTGCGCGCCGGGCCAGGCGGTGGTCCAAGCTATTTGTGCCGTCACGTCGCCGGCCTGGGTGTCGGTGCTGGTTTCGGTCGTCGCGCTGGGATCCTTCGCCATGTCGAAGCCTCGCAGATTATCGACGATGCCTATGCCGGTCGGCGTTACTCCCGGCGTGACGCTGTCGAGTGCCGGGATTGCGCCGGTGGAGGTTTGGATGGAGTCGGTGGTGCTGTCGCTGAAAAGGG
>DATJPQ010000055.1:0-12569 GCA_035506315.1 Opitutaceae bacterium | reverse complement strand
CTGGTCAACGCGTTTTGCGCCGGCGCCGGCGGGACGGTGGTCACGCTGGAAAAACCGATCGAGGTTCTGCACTCCGGTAACGAGAAGACGATCGTGCACCAGCGGGAGGTGGGGCGCGACGTGGTGTCCTACGCCGACGGGTTGCATGAGGCGATGCACCAGAACCCGGATTGGATCGTCGTGCAGGAAATCCGGCATCCGGCCGAGGCCGAGACCGCGTTGGCGGCGGCGCTCAGCGGACATCTGGTGCTGGCCTCGATTCACGCCTTCACGGCCGCCACCACGCCCCAGCGGTATTTGTCGATCATCAATCCGACCATGGAAGATGTGGGGGCGCGCGACGCCCTGGCCTCCTGCCTGGAGGGTGTCCTGTTGCAACGGCTGGTCGAGGGCTACGAGGGATTGGTGCCGGTGTTCGAAATCATGCTCATGCGCAACATCGAGCGCCGGATGGAGCGGATCAACGCGATGGAGAACAATCTCCGCCTGGGCAATTGGGTCGCCCTGCGGCAGGACACCGAGGCGGGCCGGCGGCTGGGGATGTGCTTGTGGCAGGACAGCCAGCAGGAACGCATCGATGCCGGATTGATCCCGGCACAGTGAGGTAAAAATATATTGACTTAATAACATTATAATCACACCAAGCGGCCTGCCCAATGATCGGAAACCCCCTCGAAACTCTGCGCCTCACTCCGTTTGGCGAGTTGCTGACCGGCAGCGCGTATAAGACCCACCCGACGGACGCGACGGTGGGGCTGGGGGAGCGGTTTGCCGGCCAGACGATCCTCTTCGTCTGGATTGCGCGGGACCGGGCGGGCACGGAACAGGTGCGGTTCGACGCCCTGGGCCAACCGACCCTGGTGGGGCGCCGCCGGCAGGTGCAAAGCCGGGGGACGGGAGAACTGACCAAGGTATTGCGAGCGGAAAAGAAAGCCAGCGGCGCCGAATGGGTCGTGGTGGTGGTGACGCTGGGCTGGCAGGTATCGTTGGGCCAGGCGGCGGCGCGGGTCACCGGCAGCAAAGACGCCTTTGACCGGCACCGGATCATGCGGGACCAGCCGGACCTGGTGGTGAGCGGGGCGAAGCCGGAGCAGGTCTACGCCGCGGTCAACCACCCGCAGCTCGACCGGGCGGTCGTCTTCGGCGTCAAACGGGACGAGTTGCAGGAGGTGATGGCCGAGATCCGCAAGGCCGAGTTGAACGTGGCGGCGATCCGGGTGGGCGTGGCGGCGCAACTCGAATTATGGCTGGCCCGGGGCGGCGAGACGGCGCTCGACCGCGATTTGCTGGTGAGCGACGGGGCCAGCGCAATGCTGCTCAATCTCCGCGACCGGGAATTTGTGCCGCCGCTCACGGACAGCGGGCATGTGATCACGGCGCCGCGCCAGGCGAGCGCGCGGCCCAACAACGTGACGCAGGATCTGGTCCGGTTCGTCCAGGACAACCGGCGGCGTCCGGTGGTATATCTCGGTCCGGCGGAGATCGGCGCCGCCGTCAAACAGGCGCTGGGCGAAGAGCCCCATGAAATCATTCACCCGGACCTGCCCGAGGTGCATGAGGCGGAACTGGCGGTGCTGGCGCCGGAAGTGGGCCACGATTTGCACCCGGAAATCGCGGAAGTCCGCCGGGCCCTGCCGCGGTCGTGGCGCAAATGGATGTTCTGCTATTGCGCCCTCGTGGTGGTCAGCCTGGCCGTGGCGCTCAACAACGGGGTGACGGTGGCCACCGAGAGACTCGGCCGGACGGGAGCGGATGACGCGACGCAAGCGGCGGAGAGCCGGCACAAAAGTGCGGGAGCGACGCTGGCGACATTGGCGGGCGGGCTCCAGGAGGCCGAGCGGCTGCGGACCTGGGTGTGGGGGAATTACCATGCGCAGGAACTTGTGCAAAAACTGCTGCTGGCGGTCCCGCCCAATGCCTTGCTCGAGAAAATTCACGGGAAGGTCGCCGCCGGTTCCATCCAGATGCAGCTGGAATTTATCGTGGTCGCCCAGAACGAAGCCCAGATCGCCACAGCCCGGGCCTTTGAACAGATCCTCAAGGACAGCGGTTATCAGGTGGGCAAACAAAACGAAACCATCCAGCAAGGGCCGACCAGCCTGCTGTATCGTTGGGATTTGATCATCCCGCCGGCCGGGGAGCCCCGCACATGATCGCCTATTACCGGAAGACTTTGGGCGTGATGGGCGCGGTGCTGGTGGCGGCGGTGGGCAGCGCCGTATACTCCAACAATTGGGCGGAGCGTGAGCGCAGGGATTGCGAGGCCAGCATGGAAGCCGCGCGCGCGGCGGACACCCGGGCCGAGAGCGAGGAGAAAAAGGTCCGGGAATGCGCCGAACACATGGTGCCGGTGGAAATATTCCGCCAAAGCTGGAAAGCCTATCTGCCCAACCCGGGACGCGAAGGGGAGCTGGCGATGGCGTTGCGCTCCACCCTGGAAGATGCCGCCCAGAAAAAACTCGGACTGGTGGTGGACAACGGACAGACGCCGGAAGCGTATCAATACGCCCTGGGACGGCGTAACTATCGCGTCCAGTCGGTCACCATGCGAGCCAGCGGCGGGGAACTGGGCAAACTGCTCGTGTGGCTGGGCGACGTGGAAAAAATCCACGCGCTCGGACGCGTTGAGGATTGGGAGCTCACCGGCGGGGACAAGATGACGGCGCTCAAAATCACCCTGCTGCAACCGCTGGCGGAATCGCCCCTGCCGCGATCCGAGCCGCGGGCGAGTTCGTTCGCGGAGGTGGGGGCGCCGGAGTCCTGGACCAATTATCTGCCTGAACGGGTGAAGCAGCCACATGGAGTGAAACTGGTCAGAAACCCGCTCCAGCCGATGACGGTGACCAACTCGACGCCATTGCCCCTGGCGCCGGAAAAGGACGAATGGTCGCCGAAAATCCAGCAAGCCCTGGCCCACAAGGTGCGCAGTGTCGTGCGCAGCACGAAACCGATGGTGATGATCGGCGAGCGCATGTTCAGCGTGGGTGAGGAGATCGTGGTCGGCCCGAAGGCGGATCCGGTTTTGCCGTCGGTGGTCGTGCGACTGGTCGCGGTGGCGAAGGAGGAGCTGGTTTTCCTGGTGGACAGTGTGCGCGCGGACAAGCCCTTCCAGGTGACGGCCAGGTATAAACTCGAAAAATTCCTGATTTCAAAATGAACGAAACAAGCCAGGCGTTGGTCCCGGCGCGCGAGGCGATCTCGGTTACGGGCGCAAACTTTCTACTCACCGGACAGGATGTCTGCACGGCCTACCGGAAGACCGGGATATATCCGGTCGCTTTGCTGCCCGGGACCGTGCACGAGGCGGCGATCGAGTGGTATGTGCGGTGGAAAGACTGGGCTGGTTTCGTTTTCGATGCGGCCGAGATGCCCTGGCTGCCGGTGGGGCAGGTGGGGCCGGCCCTCGTGCTGGCCCATTGTCAGCGCACGCCCCCGCCCCCGCCGCTGCCGGTGGAGTTTTTCCAACCCGTGCTGCTGCGGCAGGAGGAATATGCCCGGTACCTGGCGCTCAGCGCACCCTTGATCAATGGCGCGCCGAAACCGGTCTGGGACGGCGGCGCACTGGTGGCGCCGCGTTCGATGCTGCCGGAGCGGTTCATCCTGCCGGCCACGTCACGCGCCGCGCTGGAAATCCTGCTGGAATATTTCCCGCACGAGACCCTGGCGCACCAGCGGCTGCTCGAGCAGCAGGCCACCCGGAGGCGGACGACCGATCCGCTGGTCTGGCCGCCGGGGTATGCGGGCGCCGCGCGGCTGTTGCTGCGGCATGGGGCGGTCGCCGATCCGAAGATCATCCGCGTCAGCGACGGGTCGCTCAAGCGCGTCCCGGAAAACATCCGGTCGCACTGCCGGGCGATCGCGGAATACGAGCAGAATTTCTGGTATGGGTGCGAACACCTGCCCGATCCCACCGTGGAGGACCTTCTACTGGATGCGCTCGGCGAGGGTTGGCAGGTGCATGGCCTGCTCCTGGACGGGCCGCGCACGCTCGAACACACGGCCCATACTACTGCGCCCTTTGCGCCGCCCAGCACCCGCGAGGAATACGATATGCGGTCGCGGCAGAAAGTCGTGATCGAGGCGGCCACCGCCGCCAGCCGGCGGCAGGCCGTCGAGGCCAAGCCGGTGGTCGAAGCCGGCGAAATCCGCATCACCGCGAAGGAGCTGGCCGCGTTGGAACGGTACGACGAACGCCGGCACGATCGCGATCCGACCAAGGTGTTCAAAAAGCAGCTGTGCGTCGCGATCCAGAGCGGGGCCTCGGACCTGCATATCGAGCCCGGCGTCGATCGCACCCGGGTGCGGGCGCGCATCGACGGCCGGCTCACCGAGCTGTTGGACATGCCGGAGGAACTCGGGGAGACCTTCATCGGCGTCGCCAAGACGATGCTCGGCCTGCCCTCGGAAAAGTTTCTGCCGCAGGACGGCAATTGCACGATCTACTACGGCTCCGATGCCATCAACTGCCGCCTTTCGACCTATCCCATCCGCAAGTGCATCCAGAAAATCGTCATCCGGTTTCTGCCGAAACGCGGACAGGTGCCGGCATTGGAGACGATCATGCCCGACCGCGAGCGCCGGATTCTCCTCCGGGCGTTTCGCAGCCCTTACGGTTTGGTGTTGATGTGCGGCCCGACCGGTTCCGGGAAAACCACCACCACCTTTTCGGCGCTGGCGGCGATCAACGAGGTTGAGAGCAACATCACCACGATGGAAAATCCCGTCGAGTATGTGCTCGATGGCGTGAACCAGGCCGAGCTCGACGAGCCCCGGGGAGTGACCTGGAACATGCTCCTGAAGGGTTTTCTGCGGCAGGACCCGGACATCGGCGTGCTGGGCGAAATCCGGGATCTCGCCACGGCCGAGATCGCGCTGCGCCAGGCGCTCACCGGGCACGTGGTCGTTTCGACGCTCCATACGGTCAGCTGCGCCAAGACAGTGGAGCGGTTGATCGATTTCGGGCTGAATACGGACATGCTCGCCTCCGGCTTGATGTTGGTGGAGAGCCAGCGGCTGGTGCGGCGCGTCTGCCAAAACTGCAAGACGATGCGGAAGCCGACCGCCGGGGAGCACAAAAAATTCGTGCGCCATTTCGAGCACTTCGAAAATCTCGGCTGGAAGGTGCCGGGGCAGATCTGGGATGCGTTGCCCGGGGGGTGCGAAAATTGTCGCGGCGGCTACAAGGGACGCATCGCCGCCGTCGAATTGCTGCCGGTCACCGAGGAGGTCCGCGCGTTGATCGAGGGCAAGAAGCGGGCGCGCGATTTCGCGGACTGGGCGCACAAAAACGGGTTCCCGACCGTTTATGAATCCGCCCTCCACCTGGTCGCGCAGGGGCTCATCACCATGAGCGAGGCGGACGAGTGGCAGGAAACCTGGGAAGACTTCGATTTCTCCAACGCCGTCAAATAATCCCCCGCATGACCACCCCCGAGCCCGCCCCCCGCCTGTCCAAAAAACAGGAGATCTGCACGGCCTTTAAAGCGCAATTCCGCCGGCAGGCTGCCGTCTTTGTGGTCAGCCGCAAACCGGGGCGGGTACCCTTCGGGATCGCGGTGCGCGCACGTCGGGTGGTGGTTTATGGACCCCTGGCGGAGGGCGGCATCTATGGCGCCGGCGTGAACAAGGATGAAATCTGCCGGCAGGTGCGCCCGGCCCCGTGGGAGTTGATCGGAGCGGGCCGGCGGGTGAGCCACGAGGAGGTGGCGGATTTTTTTGAAACGCTGGGCTCGGCGCTCTGCTCCGGGCAATCGACGACCGTGGCGTTGGGCATGGCCGCGCGCACCGTGCGCTCGCCGCGGATGCGCGGCACCATCGGCGCGATCGCCTTCATGCTGACCCGGGGCGTGGAACTGCACGACGCCATGCGCCTGTTCCCCGAGGTGTTCGCGCCGATGCAGGTGTCCCTGACGGAAGCCACGGCCCAGACCGGCCTGAAGGAAGCTGGCGCGGTGTTTATCAAGCTGGCCCAGCGGATGCTCAAACAAGGCCGGCTCTGGCGAAAATTCTTCAGCGCGATCGCCTATCCGCTCTCGATGTTCGTGCTCGCGATGGTGGTGGCGATCATCCTGGAGGTGGTGGCCTTGCCCCCGATGATGGCCCTGTTCCACACGATGGGGGCCCGGCTGCCGGCGATCAGCCAGGCGTTTTATCGGGTGGCGCTCGTGCTCAGGACGTATGCCTGGTTGATCTTCCCCGCGCTGATCTTCGGGCTGGTGGCGGGGCTCGGTTCGCTGCCGCGGCTGCTGCAAACCCGGTGGGTGCAAAGGCTGGTTGTCCATCTGCCGTTCGTCGGTGTCATCATGCGCCAGATGGCGCTCGCCCGGGCGCTTTCGACCTTCATCCTGCTCAAGCAAAGCGGCGCGGCCACGAGGGACATGTTCCTGCTGGCGGGTGCGGCCAGCGGCAACGCGGTGGTGGCGGATTTCTTCGCATCGACGTACCGCCGGGTCACGCTGGGGGATGCGATCGAGGAGGCCTTTATCGCCGAACGCCACCAACTCGGGCCCGAGGGCGACCGGATCGCCGGGAGAATGGAGGTCGGCATGACCGGTGGCGACCTGGCCGGCCTGATGAATGACGTGGTCGATGACCTGGTGGACAAGGCCGAAAATCGCGTGACGGTGCTGCCGCGCCTGCTCGAATGGCCGCTGCTGGCGGCCATCGGTCTGGTGATCGGGATGATCATCCTGGCCATCTTCCTGCCCTATCCCTCGCTCTTGAACGACGTCATGCAAAAGATGGCGCAGGGCCGATGAGCTTAAAATAATTGACAGAATACTAATTAAAATACCCTATACGTCATGCCTCACTTTCTTTTCCGTCGGATCTGGTGGTTGATTTTCTGGCTGGCGCTTGGCGCGGAGACCGGCGTTGCGCTGCTGGCCGATCCACCACCGCCGGCAACGCGCCTGAGTGCACTGGTGGCGGCCGCGGCGCGGGAACCGATCGTGCTGGCCGCGCCGTTGCCGGCCGACACGGCCGTGCTCGACGAGGTGGCGGAAATCGAGCGGATCAAAAAGCTGCCGCCGATGCCGATCCCGGTGCAGGATACGCCGCTGGCCAGCGCGATTGTCGTCATCTGCAACGCCGCTGAGATGAGCATGATTGCCCCCTCGGCCGAGGAATTTCCCGAAAACGTCACCCTGACGACGCGCGTGAATCCGTGGGAGGTGCTCGAGTTGCTGGCCGAGCGCTATCGCTTCACGATGAAATTCCGCCGCGGCGTGTGGCTCTTCGATCGGGAACAGGAGGGGACGCTCTACTCCAAGGTCTATGTGCTGAAGAACACGAACCTCGACACCTTCAAGGCCTCGCAGAACAGCTTCACCCAGCTCGGCTCAACGCAGTCTCTAACCGCCGGTGCGCTGGGCGGCAATAACGGCGGCGGGGGCGTGGCCGGTGGTCTCGTGTTTACGCCGCAATCGCAGACGATCATCGACCAGCTGCGCGCGATCGTCGGGATGCCTCCTTCGGTTTTGGTGACCAGCGGCCAGCTGCCCGCGGAAGATCCCTCCAAACGGCCGATCCAGGGACCGGCCGCCGAACGGTCCGGCGACCGGGAACAACCGCAGGTGCTCTATATTCCGTCAGTGCGGGCGCTCCATATCACGACGACGCGGCGCCGGCACGAGCGGGTCGAAAATTACATCAAGACGATCGACCAGCCCGTGAAGCAGATCTACATCGAGGTGCGCTTCTACCAGACCTCGTACGATCCCAAGCTCGTGCTCGGCCTCGATCCTTCCGGCTGGCAGCCGAATGTTTCGCTCTCGGACATGGTGAGCCAGATCAACCTGAATAAACTGCGCGCCACGCGTCTGGCCAGCAACGGCACCCTCAAGGTAAATGACATGAATTTCCAGATGAACGCGCTCGCCACCGATTCGACCTCACGGTTGATCCAGTCGCCGTCGGTCACGGTGGCGGACAACTCCGAGGCGTATTTCTCCGTGGGCGACGAGGAACCGTTCGTCTCCGCGAACAGCATGAGCGCAGGGGCGATCGACGCCGGCTTCGGCACTTCGCAGGCGCAGATCGCCATCCGGCGCATCGGCACCTCGGTCAATGTGCTTCCGACCTATTTCCCGGGCGACGAGCAGAACCCGGCCAATATCCGGCTGGTGTTGCGCATCGAGGTCGGCGCCCTGAAAGGCTTCCGCCATATCAACACCGTCGATGTGCCCGTGGTGAATTCCCAACGGTATGAGTACACGGCGAACGTGAAGGAAAACGAGGCGTTCGCCTTCGGCGGTCTGAGCGGGATTTCGGAGAGCGAGGACATCAAGAAGGTGCCCATCGCGGGCGATGTGCCGCTGGTGGGGTATATCTTCAAGTCGAAGAACAAAACCGCATCGCAGACCAATCTGATCGCCTACATCACGGCGCGCGTCCGGCCGGTCGGGGAGAAATCGGTCATGCCTTCCATGGCGCCCACGAACCCGGCGCCGGCAGCACTGGCGGACCAGACGACGATGGAGAAAAGACCACTGTCCCGGATGCAACCGTAAGCCTCCCCCATGGCACGCACCTTCCAGCTCGACGATTTTGGCGTGGATCTGACGATGCAGGCCCGCGCCGGCCGGCTCGATCCGGTGGTCGGCCGGCAGAACGAAATCGAACGCATGGTGATGATTCTCGGGCGCAAGGGCAAAAACAACCCCGTGCTCCTGGGTGAGCCCGGAGTGGGCAAGACCGCCGTCGTCGAGGGATTGGCGCAATGGATCGTGGCCGGTCGGGTGCCGCACCATCTCCGCGCCAGGACGATTTATGGGCTCAACCTGGGCCAGTTGCTCGCCGGCACGAGCTTTCGCGGCGACTTCGAACAGCGCCTGCAGGATCTCGTCAAGGAGCTGCGCCGGGCCGGCGCGAACCGGTTGCTCTTCATCGACGAAATCCACCTGCTCGGCCGCGCGGGCCGGAGCGAAGGCGGCCTCGACGCCGCCAACCTGCTCAAGCCGCTGCTCGCGCGCGGCGAGCTGCCCTGCATCGGCGCTTCGACGGCGGCAGAGTGGGGGGACATGGTGGCGAGCGATCCGGCGCTCGAGCGGCGTTTCCAGCCGGTGGAGATTTGCGAACCGACGCCGGCGGAGGCCGTCGACATTCTCAAGGGGCTGCGCCTGCGCTATGAGGCGCACCATGGCGTTACCATCTCCGATGGCGCGCTGGAGGCAGCCGTCGCGCTGGCGGTCGAGCGCATTCCGACGCGCCGTTTGCCGGACAAGGCGGTGGACCTTTTGGACGAGGCCTGCGCCCGGCTGCGGTTGTTGCGGGAAACGCCCGTGGCCGACCGGCCCGAGCTGGCCGAAGTGCGGCAGCAGCTCGCACGGGCGGAAGCCCGCTTCGATCTCGATGCCGTCGTCCGCTGGCGGCGGGAGGTTCGCCGCACCCCGGCGGGCGCCCGGCCGGTGTTGGAGGCGGCCGATGTCGGCACGCATCTGTCCGCCTGACATTCGATCAAACCATATCGATGCCCAATCGCTTCCGCTTTCTTCATCTCCGACGGAGCCGCGGGCGCGAGCGAGTGCAGGCTCATCCACTCGCTCACGCTCGCGGCCGCAGCTCAACCAAGCCGAATCCAGCCCTGGAGTGAATGCTGCGCACTCAACGGAGGCCGTTCCATTCGTGTCGATTCGTGGGCATTCGTGGTTCAACTGAATTGTTCCGGATTCGCATCCATTAATGGTTAATCCCACCACCCGTGACCATGCCCCCAGCGCCGCGATCGCCCGACCAACCGACCCCGGGACAGCTTGTCTCCGAGCTGCACCAGCTGCCGCCGGTCGCGCGGGTGCTGGTGCGCTTGCAGCGCCTTTTGTCCGACCCGGTTTCGTCTTTGGACGGCGTGGCGGATCTGATCCGGCTCGATGCCGGGCTCACGACCCGCGTGATCCAGATCGGCAATTCCGTGTGGTTCGGTCGCGGCGAACCGAGCCGCACGATCGAGGACGCCGTGAGTCGCGTGGGCTTTCGCGAAATCTACCGGCTCGTGGCGGTGATGGCGACAGATGCCGTGGTCGCCTCGCGTCTGGTCATGTACGGGCGCGACGCCGAGAAAATGTGGCAGGAGTCGGTGGTCTGCGCCTGCGCCGCGGAAATTCTGGCCGACCGGCTGGGCGAGGATTTCGCGGTGGCCTACACCGCCGGGCTGCTGCATGCCGCCGGGCGCCAGGCGATCAACCAACATCTGCTGGCGTCGGCCGAACGTTCTCCGCGGCTCAACGATGAAAGTTTTCCGCGCGACTTCAGCGTCGCGGAGGTTGCCCGGCTCGGTTTCACGCAGGCCGACGTGGGGGCCGCGATGCTCTCGAAATGGGACTTCGCCCCGGCGATCGTGGAGCCGATCCGCTTTCAATATGCTCCGCTCGAAGCCGGCGAGCCGCACGCCGCCATGGCGGCGATTCTGTACGGCGCGCGGATGCTGCGCACGATCGTATGCCAGCAGCAGGATCCTGCGTTCCTGCGCGTCGATCCCGCGGTGCTGCACCGGCTGGGCCTGACGCTCGCCGGGGTGGCGGCCTGTCAGCCCGAGCTGGAGGCGCAGCTCAAGCGCGCCCGGAAGCTGACGGCCACCGAGCCGGTGGTTTCCCGCTGACGACCGCGTCGCATTGGTGGGAGTTCGCCTTTGCCCGCGGCTATCGGCCCAGGCCGCGGCGGATCATCGCAATGGCGATGGCGGCGAGCAGGAGCGCGATGATCTTCGAGATCGCGCGCAGTCCCGTGCGGCCGATGAGCCGGCCGAGGTTGTCGCTGTAGGCGAACGCCAGCGCCACGAGCCCGAGATTCACGGCGAGCGCGGCCAGCGTCACCGGCAACCCTTGCGTCCGTGCCAGCAGCAGCAGCGTCGTGATCGTCGCCGGCCCGGCGATGAGCGGCATGCCGAGCGGCACGACGCCGAAATCGTTGGTCAGCGAGGCCGGCTCCTCGGCGGCGGACTGGATGATGTCGCGCGCCGCGAGGATGAACAGGATCAGGCCGCCCGCGATTTGGAAATCGCTTACGGTGATGTTCAGCGCCGCGAAGATGCTCGCCCCGAGGAACAGAAACAGCAGCGCCACGCCGCCCCCGGTCCACGTGGCCTGATGGGCGATGCGGCGGCGGGTCTCCGGCGGGGCGTCCCGGCCCAGGGCGAGAAACACGGCGGCCAGGCCCACCGGATCGATCGCGACAAACAGTGGGATAAACGCCTGCAGAAACGCGGTGAGCACAGCGGGCATGCCGGCAAGCTACCGTCGCCCCGGCGCGGCGCAAGCGCGATGCGGTCCCGACGGCCCGCGGCGAAATCGCGCGAACGGTAGTCCCGAACGGCGCAGTGTAACCCATTAGGTTACACTTTAAGGCGGAGGAAAAATGGTGCTGTTACGAGTGAAACTCGGTGGAAATGTAACCCATTAGGTTACAAAGTCGCGGAGCGGGCGAATCGGGAGGAGTGTTATTTCTTGGCTTGGGGGCGGTGGCTGCGTTCTGCTCGTGGGCGCATGGCACCCACGCTCCTCGTCCTCGCCGCCGGCCTGGGTTCGCGTTACGGCGGCCTCAAGCAACTCGACCCGGTCGGCCCGACGGGCGAGACGATCCTCGACTATGCGGTGTTCGACGCCGTGCGCTCCGGCTTCGGTCGGGTGGTATTCGTGATCCGGCGCGACTTCGAGGGGGCGTTCCGCACGCAGGTGGCGGCGAAATACGCCGGCAAGGTGCCGGTGGATTTTGTCTTCCAGGCACTCGACGCCCTGCCGGCCGGTTTTGCGCCACCCCCGGGTCGTGAGAAACCATGGGGCACCGGCCATGCCGTTTGGTGCGCCCGCAATGCGATCCACGAGCCGTTCGCCGTGATCGGCGCCGACGATTTCTTCGGTCGCGAGGCGTTTCGCCAGCTTGTGGCCTTTCTTTCCGCCAAGCAGAAATCGGCCATCGCAGATCGAAAGTTCTGCATGGTCGGCTACCGGCTCGACCGTACGCTCTCCGAGCACGGCACGGTGTCGCGTGGCGTGTGCGAGGTCGGGGCCGACGGTTTGCTCCGCGGCATCGTCGAGCGCACCGCCATCGATCCCACGCAGCTCGGCCGGGGCGATCTGCGCGGCGACGCCACGGTGTCGATGAACTGTTTCGGCTTTACGCCGGCGCTCTTCCCGGCGCTCGACGCGCAGTTGGGTGAGTTTCACCACGCGGCCGGCGGCGACACGACGCGGGAATTTTATCTCCCGGCCGCCGTCTCGGCCATGATCGCACGCGGCGAGGCCACGGTGCAGGTGCTGCCGACTCCGGGCGAATGGTTTGGCGTGACCAATCGCGGCGATCGTCCGCGGGCGGTGGCGGCCCTCGCGGCGCTGGTGCGGCGCGGCGAATATCCGCCGAGACTATTCTAGGGTTGCGGGGTGATTTCATCCGGGAACGTGCCGGGGTCGAATGATGCGTATTACGCAACATTCCCTCTGAGCATCGGAGATGTTTCACCCTGGGCGTGGCTGGGTAAAATCCGTCGCGCGGCCGGGTGAAGAGCGCTGGTTTTGGTTTCGCTTGGCGGACCGACCAGGTGTAATCACAAATCACACATGACCTTCTTTCGTCCTGAC
>DATJPQ010000054.1:0-3362 GCA_035506315.1 Opitutaceae bacterium | reverse complement strand
ATGCGGATAGAGGCCGAAGATGTGACCAAAAAGATAGATCAGCGCGATCGGCACGAGGAAGGTGATCGCGACCGCGGCCTTGGCTCGAGAGAACGACAGCAGGCTTTTGCGGAGCAGGATGAGGACTTGGGACATGGAAGGAGGAAGGAAGTGAGGGACTAAGGGAGTGAGGGAGTGAGGGCGGAAGGGGAAATGGAAGGCGGCGGCAGGTTTGTGGGGTTTGACCACTTATTCCCTCATCCCCATACTTCCTCATTTCCTCGCTATTCGCGAAGCGTCCGCCCCGTGAGGTGGAGGAAAACGGCTTCCAGGGAGGGTCGCTGGCTCGTGAAGAGGCGCGGGGACAGGCTGAGCGATTCGGTGAGGGCGAAAAACGCGGAGAGCGGGTAATTGGCACGCGGGCGAAATCGGTTCGTGCCGTTGACGGCGCCGATCTCGCCGTGCGGCGCGAGGCGTGCGACCAGCGGCGCGGTTGCCGCCGACGCGGGAAACGTGATTTCGTCCTCGAACGGCAGGCGGGTGAGGAGCTCATCAAGCGTGCCGAGCGCGAGGATTTTGCCGTGGTCGATGATGCCGATGCGCGAACAAAGCCGCTCCGCCTCTTCCATGTAATGCGTCGAGTAGATGATGGTCACGCCTTCGCGATTGAGTTTTTCCAGGTACTCGAAGATGGCGTTGCGCGATTGGGGATCGACCCCGACGGTGGGTTCGTCGCAGAGGAGAAGTTTGGGCCGGTGCAGGAGCGCGGCGACGAGGTTGAGCCGGCGTTGCATGCCGCCGGAGAAAGTTTTTACGAGCGAGCGGCGGCGGTCTTCGAGTTGGGCAGCCGCAAACGCTTCGCCGAGGCGGGCTTTCAGTTCGGCGCCGCGCAGGCCCTGGAGTTCACCGAAAATGCGGAGGTTTTCCTCCGCGGTGAGTTCCATAAACAGCGCGTTGGTTTGGGGTACCAGGCCGAGATGACGGCGGGCGGCACTGGCCGCCGTAGTAAGCGGCTGATCGTCGAGGGTGAGGGTACCGGCATCGGGGGCACGCAAGCCGGCGACGAGCGACATCAAGGTGGACTTGCCGGCGCCGTTGGGGCCGAGCAGCCCGAAGAATTCGCCCGGCGCGATGTCGAGCGAAACGTTGTCCAAAGCGATGAGCGAACCGTAGCGCCTGGTGACGGAGCGGAGGGCGAGCATGGAGTATGGTAAGGTATGCGCGAAGATCGCGAAGGAAGCCAGAGTAGTGAAGCGGGAATCTAATCACAAACCGCGTGGTGGTTTGAAAGTTACGCCATTTATAGAAGTAGTTGTTGGGCGTGTGTTTAAACGGGTGGTGGCGCACGCTTGCTGTGCCCTTGGGCTACCGTCCGTAAGGACCGGCCGCTAGTGCCAGGGCGGCGGCGCGAAGGCGCGGCCATTCGGATTCGGGGATCGCCGGCCCGAGATGACGGACCGTCTCGGCGCCAAGCAGCGAGCCGAGCGCGCCGGCGGCGGGCAGAGCCCAACCCTGCAAGTAGCCGAAAAGAAAACCCGCGGCCCAGGCATCGCCCGCGCCGGTCGTATCGACCACCTGCGGCACCGCGACGGGCTGGATGCGGTGCAATTCGCCGCCGCGGGCGACCCAGGCTCCATCCTTGCCCAGCTTTACTGCGGCGATCGTGCCATGCGTGGCGAGCTGGCGGGCGAGGGCGGCGTAGTCGGTGCTGCCGGGAAAGAGCGCGCGGATCTCGTCCTCATTGGCAAATACTGCCTGCAGGCCGCGTTGAAGCTGATCGAGCAGCCAGGGACGGGCGGCGTTGACGACTTCGAAGGAGGCCAGGTCCACGCTGAGCGTGCAACCGGCGGCCCGCGCGGCGTCGACCACCGCCGTGGCCAGCGCGGGATTGAAGAGCAGGTAGCCCTCCATGTGCGCATGGCGGCAACCCTGGAAATCCGCCCCGGAGATTTCATCCGGCCGGAGGGTCATCGCGGCAGCCAGGCAGGTGCGCAGCGTGCGTTGCGAGTCGGGCGTGATGAGCGAGAGGCAGCGGGCGTTGGGGAGCGCGCCGGTTTTGAAACGCGAACCGTCGATGCCGGCGGCGAGGCTGCGCGCCCGGTAGAGTGTGGCGGTGTCGTCGTTGCCCAGCTTGCCGAGAAACGTGGCGGGGAGTCCGAGCCGCGCCACTGCCGCGGTGGTGTTGGCCGCCGAGCCGCCCGGCGCAATGGCCGGCGGGGCGGCAAGACGGGCGACCAGTTGCGCCATCTCGGCGGGCTCCACCAGCACCATGCCGCCCTTGGCGCCGGCGATCGTCTGGAGAAATTCCTCCGGCACGCGCGCGAGCAAATCCATGATGGGCGATCCGACGCCGAGGAGTTCGAAGCGGGAAGGGGGAGAGGTCATGCCGGAAGGGAAGTTGTTTATCAAATCTTTGATCTTGTGGATTGTCATCCTGAGCGAAGCGAAGGATCCAATTTCATTCTGTTGGCGGCGCGCCGATGGATTCTTCGCAGCGCTCAGAATGACAGGCTAAAATGTTCGTTGCATGAAACCCTGCATGGTGCGGGCGAATGGACTGGCGGCGATGGGCGGTCAGGTGGTCACGGTCAGATTGGTGGCGAGGAGCGGTTCGTCGTCGATTTCGATCACGATTGAGTAGTCGCCGGGCTCGGGGAACGTGAGGTTGTTGATCTCGTTGATGAGGTTGATGCGTTGGAGCGGCCCCTGCGACTCGAACGGCCGCTCGATGAGCGGCGTGGGATTGGTGGCGTCGAGCCCCAGCGAGATTTTCATGCGATGCGGGCCGGCGGCGCAGTCGGTGACGGTGAGAAACCACACCATGAACGGATGCGTGACGGGGAACTGGTGGGCGCGGATGTTGGAGAAGATGCCCAGGATCGTGTGCTTGCCCGACGCCGGGTCGATGTGGACGCCGTCGCAGGTGAGCCAGCAGAGGAGGTTGGGCTTCGATTGCACGATCTCGCGAGTTGGGCCGCCGGTCGGTCGCGGGGCAATTCATTTTGCTTGGAGCCGGCGGGGAACGAACCAAGGGTGAACGCGATGGAGCGCCTGACGTCGATGTTCAATTCGCTCGCGGATTATCCGCGCTGGCTGGTGGTGGCCTGCCTGGCGATCGTCGGCGCGCTGGCAATCTACGTCGTGGCCAAGCTGCTCAAGTGGAGCCTCTACCTGCTGATGGTGGTCGTGCTGGTGGGCGGGCTGGGGCTGGCGGTGTGGCTTTTGCTCCGCTAGGAGTTTGTCGGGTTTGGGATAAAAGTTCGTAGAGAACTCTGGAATTCGTTGCGAAGCAACCCGCCCTGACCGACAAACTCCTTAATCCGCCGCGAGGCGGCGGAAGATCGATGGAGATATCTGATTTTCGCCGGGGCATCGGGCGTTCG
>DATJPQ010000053.1:0-3286 GCA_035506315.1 Opitutaceae bacterium | reverse complement strand
CGGGCGCATTGACCTCGAACCGGGCGATCTGGGCGTTGAGGTCGGCAATGTTCTGGAGATCCGTGTTCACGGTGGCGACATCGCCCGTCGCCTGCGCCGTCAGATCGCTCTGCGTCTGGGCCAGGCGCGTGTCCGTCAATTGGATGCGGTCGGACAAAATGCCCGCCTGCTGGACCAGGGTCTGGCGCTGGCCCACGTCGGTGGGATTGCCCGCCAGACTCTGGAAGGCGTTGAAAAAGTTGGTCAGCGACGCCGCGATGCCGTGCGAACTGTCAGTCGTGGAGGAAGCGCTGCTGCTCGTGCTGTCGATTTGTTCGCCGAGACCGGCCTGCGCCTTTTGGAGACCCGCCTGGGAAGCATTGAGCGACGCGGACAGGGAGACTTCGCGCAGGACCTGCTGATCGAGCAGGCTGTCGCGGATCTGCGTGACACCCATCGCCTCGACGCCCGTGCCCTCCGGGCCCGTCGTGGTCATGTACGTGCCGCGATCGCCGAGCTGCACGCGCTGCCGGGCGAAGTTGACGTTGTTGACGTTGGCCATGTTGCGGCCCGCAACCTCGATACCCTGCGCTTGCGCACTCAGGGCCTTGGAATTGGCGGCGAGACTGCTGAGGAGACCGGACATGGTGAGGGAGGCTTAAATTCGTTGGCCGGTGGGTCAGTTCACCCGACGGCCTGGAGCGCGGTCGGCGCGGTGTGCAGCGCGGCCGCCACACTCACCTGCCCATGCGGGGAATAAGTCTTGGTGAACGCATCAGGGCGCAGGATGCGCAAGGCCTCCTGATGCATCTCGACGGCGCGTTGGAGGAGCAGGGCATTCTGCCGTACGCCCCGGCGGGCGCGGTGGACGAGACGGTTGACCTCGTCGATGAGCGCCTCGAGCATCGGCCGGACGTCCGCGGGAAAGCAGGGCAGCAACTGCCGGAGGGTGGAGTCGGTGGGGCGACCCTGGGCGGCGGCAAACTCGCGTACCACCCGTTCCCGCTGGAGGCGCTTCTTCGACGCCTGGCGCGCCTGCTCTTCAATGGACGACACGGTGGCGAGCACGGCGGACGCATCCCGCCGATAAAGGGCGCCCTGCTGCTCTTCGAAGAGACCCAGCAGGCCGCCGTATTCCTGCAACTCGTCGCGCAGGCAGGTGGCAATGGTTTCCCAAGCGGTATTCATGGTTTCGATTCTCCGGCGCGATACGTGGCGGCGGCCTGAGCGGCCGACACGGCGCCTTTCGGTGTAAGTTGCTTTTCCAAAATTCGGGCCAGTCCCAGTCCCCCACCCTGGCTCAGGCTGTTGGCGAGCACATCGGTGACGAGATAACCGTAGACGCCCCCGCCTCCGCTCGTGCTTTTCTCCGCGCTGTTGCCGCCGAGACCGTGCGACATCAGCGGCTCGATGGCCGGCGTGAGCAGTTGACGGAGAATGATGGCCTCAAACTGACGCGCGGCGGCCTGGATCTGCTGGGGCGAAGGTTGAGTAGAGGCCGGGGCGGCTCCCGCACCCGTCTCGGTCGCAAAGGCCCGGCGGGCATCGGCCACGGAGTTGATGGAGGAAATTTGCATGGGCTCAGTTGATGACGAGATCGGCCTGGAGCGCGCCGGAACGTTTGAGGGTCTGGAAGATCGCCATCATCTCGCGGGTGCTCACGCCGAGGGCGTTGAGCGCCGAGGCGAGCCGATCGACGCTGGGCTCCTCATTGATCACGATAAAGCTGCCCCGGGTCTCGTTGACGCTCGTCTGGGTGCTCGAAACCGCCATGGTCTGGCCGCCGGTGCTGAGGGCATTGGGCTGGCTGACGCCGGTATTCGAGGTGATGGAGATCGTCAGCGAGCCATGGCTGATCGCGACCTGGGAAATCCGCACGGTAGAAGTGGCCACGATGGTGCCGGTGCGCTCGTTGATGATGATGCGCGCCTCCGTGTCGGGCCGGACGTCGATCTGGCCCAGGTTGGCGAGGAAGGCGACCTCCTTGCCCTGGAAGGCGGCCGGCACGCGGACGTCGACCGTGGCGGCGTCGCGCGGTGCGGCGATGCCCGGCCAGACCGCGTTGACCGCGCTGGCCAGGCGCGATGCGGAGGTGAAATCGGGATTGTGGAGCTGCAGGGCCATCGCCCCGTCATGGAAAAACTGCGCGGGGATATCGCGCTCGATGATGGCCCCGTTGGTGATCAGGCCCACGGTCGGATGGTTTTTTTGCACGGTCGCGCCGCCCGCCCCGCCGGCTCCGCCCACGAAGCCGCCCACCGCCGCCGGGCCCTGCGCCACGGCATAGACGCGGCCGTCGCCGCCCAATAGCGGTGTCTGCAACAGCACTCCACCCTGCAAGGATTTGGCGTCGCCGAGCGAAGCCACGGTCACATCGATCCGGCTGCCGGATTTAAGAAACGGGCCGATGTCCGCCGTCACCATCACGGCGGCGGCATTCTTGGTTTTGAGCTGCGTCGAATCGACGATGATGCCGTAACGCGCCATCACATTGGCCACGCTGCGCAGCGTGCTTTGGGAATTAGAATCGCCATCGCCCGCGAGACCGACGACGAGCCCGTAGCCCACGAGCTGGTTGTCGCGTCCGCCTTCGACCAGGGTCATATCCTTGATGCGGGCCGCCGAGGCGGGAAGGCCGCCGAGCGCAATGCACAAGCCGGCGCACAAAAAGCGGAGAGCGGAGAGCGGAAAGCGGAGAGAGACGGCCGCCCGCCCAGAGGCCGGGGCGGGAGAAAATCGCGCAAGAAAGGTGAAATTCATGACTGAGAAATCTTTCCGATATCCGCTTTCCGGTTTTCGCTTTCAGAAGGGACGCAGACCCTCGTAGAGCTTGGAGAGCCAGCCTTTCTTGCTGGCCGTGGTGAGATCGCCCTCGGAGATGAACTCCAACCGCGCGTTGGCGATGCTGCTGGAGGCGACGGTGTCGTCCGGCGCGATGTCATCGGGGCGCACGATGCCATGCAGCACCATGTGCTGGGTCTCGCCCGAGAAGGTCACCCGGCGCACACCCTCGATCACGAAATTGCCGTTGGGCAGCACCTCCGTGATCAGCACGGCGGCCCGGGCGGTAAGCGACTGCGAGTTGTTGACCGCGCCGCCCCCGGTGTAATCGTTTTTCCCGCCAAATTTGATCGCCGGCAGCGAGCCGCCGGAAGTGCCGAATTTGCTGACGGTGGACGGAAACAGAAACTGGCTGACGGAGGCATCGACGGCGGACGTGGAGTTGGTGGTCTTGCTCTGGGACGAGACTTGCGCGGCCGTTTCCGCCACGACGATGGTGATGATGTCACCGACGTGCGCCGCCTTG
>DATJPQ010000052.1:0-2028 GCA_035506315.1 Opitutaceae bacterium | reverse complement strand
GGATTGCGCCTACACCAACAGCAAGGTCATCGTGGCGCGCAGCTACGTGCGGCTGCTGGCGCCCGGTCCCGCCGCCGCTTCCCGCCCGGATGATTTTTCGCCTCGCGACCGCGTGGGTCACGGGAGCGCGGTGGCCTCCGTAGCGGCGGCCAATACGGCTACCGGCGCAGTGCAGATCATGGGCATGGCGCCCAAGGCGTTTCTTGGAAACTACAAGGTCTTTGGCTCGCCGTTCGTGAACGACGTCTTCCCCGGCAGCGTGCTCCTAAAGGCGCTGGATGACGCCACAAAGGATGGAATGGATGTCATCGAGGTCTCATCCGGATTCCCGGCACTCACCGGGCCGCTGGATACCGGCGCGGCCTGCGGCCTGGCCGCGGGCACTCCGTGCGATCCGGTGGCAGCCGGCTTCGAGAACGCCGCCAAGGCGGGAGCGATCATCGTGGTGTCCGCCGGGAACAATGGCTACGACGGCGTGAATTATCCGGTGTTCGGTTCGATCACCTCTCCCGCGACGGCTCCCGACGTGATCTCCGTCGGCTCGACCGGCAATTCGCATTTTTTCAATCCGGCGGTGAGCGTTTCGGGCGGTCCGTCGAATGTGCAGAATCTCTCGGGCGCACTGGGTGACGACAGTACTGCCCCGACGGGCGCCTGGACCTTCCCCGCGCTCGACGTCTCCAAGATCAGCGCGGACACCTATGGCTGCGGCACATTGCCCGCCGGATCGCTGAACGGCGTTTTCGCAATCATCCAGCGGAGTCCCAAGGCCAGCGGGTGTTCCTTCGCCACCAAGGTGGACAACGCTGTGAGCGCGGGCGCCAACGGAGTGATCTTCTATATGTTCGATTCGTCGGACCTGGTCGGGCCGGGCAGCCTGGACAACAACTTTGTTCCCGTAATCATGATCTCCCTGGCCGACGGCAATAATCTGAAAACCTACGTAAATGCCAATCCATCCGCCCCGGTGACCATCGATCCCTCCGCGATCGAGCAGGACGATACCGCCGATGCGAACCAGTTGGCTTCGTTCTCCTCCTTCGGGCCCAACCCAGGCGATCTTTCGATCAAGCCCGATCTGGTCGCCACCGGCGGCGACTTCAACGGCCTGTGGGTCTACATGGCCGCTCAGACCTACGATCCGCTCGGCGACCTGTTCAGCTCGACCAGGTTCCAGGCGGCCGCGGGGACGAGTTTCGCCGCTCCCATGGTGGCGGGCGCCGCAGCGCTCGTCAAACAGAAGCACCCCACCTGGACCGCCGCCCAGGTCAAGAGCGCGCTGGTGAACACCACTGCCCAGGACACCACGATGGATGATTCCGGCGACGTGGTTGACGTCGAGTACATGGGCGCCGGCAGGCTGGATGCCGGAGCGGCTGTGAATGCCAGCGTCCTGGTCAGCCCGGTTTCGGTTGCGTTTGGCGCATTGAGCGCCGCGCCTTCGGGGCTTTCCAAACAGCTCACGGTTTCTAACGTAGGCAGTGCCTCCGTCACTCTGGCGGTAGCGGTGGTACCCGGCGCCACTTCGGCCACCGGC
The DNA here is from genome assembly GCA_035506315.1 of Opitutaceae bacterium. Taxonomy (GTDB): domain Bacteria; phylum Verrucomicrobiota; class Verrucomicrobiia; order Opitutales; family Opitutaceae; genus MWDT01. The sequence goes on along the minus strand of DATJPQ010000052.1, from coordinate 491 downwards.
AATCTCAGCGCGGCCACCAACCCGACGGTGGACAAGACCAGTCTGACGCTGGCGGCCGGAGCCTCCGGAACGGTCACAGTGGCCCTGTCCGGAGCCCTTCCGCAGCCCGGGACCTACACCGGCGCGATCACGCTCAAGGCGACCGGCGTATCGCTGACCGTGCCCTACATGTACCTGGTGAGCGGCGGCGACCCCCAAAGCTATGTGCTGAGCTGCGTGTGCAACCAGGGTGGCAGCTTCTTCGAAGGCATCGTCGGACAGCAGCCTTATGATCCTCTCACGCCGCTGCGGCCTGCCAGCCTCGGGGTTTCCGTCACGGACGCTGCGGGACTGCCGGTTTCCGGTGTCACCGTCACCTGGAGCGCGCGGCCGCGCACCGCAGTCACGTTCCAGAACACGGCCGGCACAACCAATGCGTACGGCATCGCTCTCACCGACGTCACCATCGCGCAGACCGGTAATATCACCGTGATCGCAAGCGCCGCCGGCCA
>DATJPQ010000051.1:0-5190 GCA_035506315.1 Opitutaceae bacterium | reverse complement strand
GACGGCCGGCCGCCGGCGCAGGCGCTGGCCCGCGTCACGCAGCTCTGCGTGGCGGCGCATCAGGACGACATCGAGATCATGGCGCACACCGGCATTGCCGAGTGCTACGAGGGTGCACACCGCCGGGCATTCGGCGGCGTGGTCGTGACCGACGGGGCGGGCGCACCGCGGGTGGGGCGCTACGCCGGGTTGACCGATGCCGAAATGCGGACCGTGCGGCGGGAAGAACAGCGCCGGGCGGCGGCACTCGGGCGTTACGCCTGCTTGATCCAGCTGGCGCATCCGAGCTCCGACGCGAAGCAGCCCGGGCATGCCGGGGTTCGCGCCGATCTCGCTGCAATCTTTTCGGCCTGCGCGCCCGCGGTGGTCTACTTGCATAATCCAGCCGACAAGCACGACACGCATGTGGCCGTGCTGTTGCGTTGTCTCGAGGTGTTGCGGGCGCTGCCCCCCGAACGGCGTCCGCCCCGCGTGCTGGGCTGCGAGGTCTGGCGCGGCCTCGACTGGCTGGTCGAGGCCGACAAGGTGGCGCTCGACGCCGGCCAGCGGAGCGATCTCGCCCGGCAGTTGCTTGAGACCTTCGACTCGCAGACCGCGGGCGGCAAGCGCTACGACCTCGCGACGCTCGGCCGCCGCGCCGCCAACGCCACGTATCACACGGCGCACGCCGCCGACGAATTCACCGCTATCACTTGGGCGATGGACCTTACGCCGCTGGTGCAGAATGCCGCGCTCGACGTGGCCGATTACACGCTTGCCTACGTCGAACGCCTGCGCGCCGAGGTGGCGACGCGGCTGGCGAAACTCGCCGGAACGGCTCATCGTAAGGCATGATTCCGGCCGACGACGGACTGAGGCGTATCCTGCGCGAGGCGCGGACGATTGCCGTCGTCGGACTCTCGGGCGATTCCGCAAAACCCAGCCATGAGGTCGCCGCCTATTTGCAGGCCCAAGGCTATCGCATCATTCCGGTGAATCCGCGCGGGGGCGTCATCCTCGGCGAAACCGTCTATGCCGATTTACGCGCGGTGCCGGAACCGGTCGACCTGGTGGACGTGTTTCGGCCGGCGGCGGCTTGCCTCGAGGTGGCTCGCGCGGCGGTGGCGGTGGGGGCGAAAACGCTCTGGCTGCAGCTCGGGATCGTCAACGACGAGGCGGCGGCACTCGCCCACGCCGCCGGTCTGGCGGTCGTGATGGATCGGTGCACGCTGCGCGAGCACCGGCGGCTGCTGTCACGTCAGACCTGACCGCGCAACCGGCCGGACCGCCGTGCGGGAAAATTTCCGGCCGCAACCGGCGGGCGCCCGGATCGTTTGTAACGTATTATGTGACAAACTTACGCTGGGCAAACTGGCTCGATTTTCAGAGGGAAAACGAATGAGTTTGTAACGTAATACGTGACAAACTCTGGCGCGCGGAGGTTGGGTGAAAAAATGTGGGAGGACAGGCACCGCGGGAAGGGGCCGCGGGGGGCAGGAAGGGCGGGCGCAATAGGCGGACATCGAGGCTGAGCATCGATGGCGGGCGGCCCGTGGAACTACTTTTGACCGGCGAGAACTTTCAGCACATCGGCCGCCTGCTTGTCGGTGGAGGCCTTATAGTCGGCCCAGACGATCTTGCCGCCCTTGATGAGAAAAGCCTGGCGGGTGGCATAGCCCATCGTTGCCGGCACGCCGAACGCGTTGATCACGGTCTTGCCCTTGTCGGCGATGAGCGTGAAGGGGAAATGATATTTGTCCTTGAACGCCTTTTGGGCCTCGACGCCGTCGGTGCTCACGCCGATCACGGCCACGCCCTTTTGGGTGAGCTCCTCATAGGCGTCGCGGAGCGAGCAGCCTTGCTTGGTGCAGCCGGGCGTGTCGGCCTTCGGGAAGAAATAGACGAGGGTGTAGGGCTGTTTGGCGTAGACGTCAGCCAGGGCGAGCGTTGCGCCGGTTTCGGTGGTGCCGGAAACGGCAGGAGCGGCCGCACCGACGGAGAGCGGCTCGGCGGAAGCGAAGGAGAAGAGCATGGCGAAAAACGGGAGGAGAATGAACAGGCGCGATTTCATGGCGTCGCTAGTTTTAACCAGCGCGACGTTTTTCGCAAATGGCGGTGCGTGATCGGCGGGTTGTTGTAGGGCGGGATCGCCGTACCGAGCCACGCCAGGGGCGACAGGTTGACATCCCGCCCTGGTTCAGCCCACTCGCCCATTCGACAAGCTCAGGGCCCCGAGCTTGTCGAGGGGCTCACGCTCGCGGCCACGGGGCGGATCGGCAAAACCGACACAAGGGAAAACCATCCACTCGCTCACGCTCGTGGCTACGCGGACGACGGGATTCGGCGATCCCGCCCTACAGATCACTCCACGCCGGTGACCGGGGTGCCAGCGGGATACTCGACGGAAAACTTGAGCGGCAGTTCGCGCTTTTCGCCGGGCTTGAGGTTGAGGCGCCAGACGAGTTTACCGTCCTCCTCGCGCGAGATTTCCTTCGGCGCCTCCTTGGTGCCGAGGTCGCGTTCGGCGGGCGCGAGCAGTTTCACCTCGATCTTTTCGTCGCGGGAAACCGGGACGACGTCCTTGAAAACCACCTTCTCGGCGGTCTTCTTGTTGTTGGTGACCGTGACGAGAAATTCATAGGTAACGCGGCGGTATTTCGAGGTGAGTCCGGTGTCCTCGGCGAAGCGGTTGACGAGTTTGCGCTTGATCGCGATGCCCTCGTCGGCGCCGAGCGCGAGCTCGAATTTCTCGCCGGGCATCACGGTTTTCAGGCTGCTGGCGGCGACAAACGTATCGTCGAGGAAAGTGCTCACCGCGCCGGCGAGCAGGGGATAGTCGGAAGAGTTGGTGACGTATGCGCTGAGGAAGGCGGTTTCGCTCAGCTTGGGCGTGGCCTGAAACTGGAGATTGGCGGCGAGTTTGGCGGTGGCGATGGCAACCTTCTGCGTGGTGTTGTCGGCGGGCAGCGTGACGGGCGTCGTGATCTTGAACGTGGCGCTGGTGGCGGCGGACTCGACGGTGGCGGAGGCGACGGCGGCGTCCAGCATGACAGGAGCGGCGGCTTCGGCTAGAGCGTTGGATTCCGTCGGGCCGAAAGTCATGGCCTTTGCACCCCATGTGGCCATGCCTGCGCTGCTACGGAGTTTGAGTTGACTGCGATCGGCAAAATTGTTCACGGCAGGCAGGCCTGCTGGCATGGGCTTCGCCACGTCCACGATCCACGCCGGCAGCTCAGGCGCGCCGCCGCCGAGCGCGGGGCGGGCGGTGGAGAGCGTGAGCGCCACTTCTTTCCAGTCTTCGCCGGTGCCGTTGCGCACCACGCCGAAATAGGCGAGCTCGACGGCGCGCTCCTCGGCGCGCAGTCGGGCATCGTAGGCGGGCGTCCATCCGGCGCCGGGTACGGCATAGCAGAGCGCGAGGTCAAGCTGGCCGGGGCTCGCGGCGGCCAGGCGCACGGTCACGTTCTTGACCGTGCGACCGCGGGCGCCGCGGAGTTCGTTGAGCTGTTGCTGCGTGGCGTCGATCTTCACCTGGAGCTCTTCGCGCTGCTCATCCAGCGCGGCGGTATCGGCGACGAGCTTGCCGCGTTGTTCACCCAGGAAGCTGAGCAGCTTGGTGAGATCTTCGAGGGTGGGGCGGGCGGCATCCTTGTTGGCAGGGGAGGTGAGGGCGGCTTCGACGCGGCCGAGCGAGGCTCTCTGCTCGTCGAGGAGCTTGCTGTGGTCGTCGAGGCCGCGCCGTTGTTTTTGCAGGCCGCGGAGTTCATCCTCCAGCACTTTCACCCGCTCGTTGGGCGTGAAATCAAGATAGGCAGCTCGGGCGGTAACGTCGAGGATGGTGGCCTGTGCCGTGCCGCGGCCGGAGACCTGCAGCGATTGCTCAACCAGCGTGGCCGGCAGGTTGGCGAACACGATTTCGAGCGGGCCGGTGGCGGGCACGGCGATGGTCGCGGTACGCGTGACGACGGCGCGGTCGGCATAAACGGTGACAGCGGAAATGCGCGAATTGGCGTCGGCGGCGCCCAGGCGGAGGATGGACGCCAGAATCCAGAAAGCAGCAGCGAGTGGAAGACGGAGGGTTTTCATAGAGCGAAACTTGGGACGTATTTGGATGGATAACGTTCCATGCGGGATTTTCTTAGGAACGGGAAGAAACGCAGCTAAAAACGGACGCATATCGCGGCCCGGCAACCCATGCGCCGATTTGGGCGCGATCGAACGAGAATTTACCGGAACCTGGAGGCCTTTCGCGAACTCTAAGGGCGGACGGTGATTTCTCCTTACTCTTTCCGGCTTAGACCCATTATGCTGTACCGACCCTTTGCGGGGTGTCTGGGCGGCGGAACCCCCAAAAAACAAAGCTGCACCGAAGGCTTGTCGCCGCTTGCGCTTCGTCCGGATTTACGCCAACCAAGCTACTCTGCCATGCGAATCGTTTCGTTTTTGAACTCCTTCCTGCGTCGTATCAGCATTGCCGGAGCCGCGTTATTGGCGGTGTCCCCAGCGGCGCTATGGGCGCAAGGCAACACACCTTCCGCAGCCGACGGCTTCGATCCCAACGTCGATGGGGTCGTCTATACGACGGCCATCCAGCCCGACGGCAAAATTCTCCTCGCTGGCAATTTCACCCTCCTCAAGCCCAACGGCACGGTGGGCGGATTCCGCAACAACATTGCCCGAATCAATGCCGACGGCTCGCTCGATGCGACGTTCGATCCGAACGTGAATGGCCCGGTCAGTGCCATGGTTTTGATGCCGGACGGCAGTGGCAGAATTCTCATCGGAGGTAGTTTCACCTCTCTGCAACCCAACGGCGCGACAACCGCGACGTCGCGCACCAATCTCGCGATGCTCAAGTCTGACGGGACCATTGACCCGAACTTCAGTCCGCTCGCCACCAGCCTGTTGTTCAACCCATCGTCCGCGAAAACCCAGATCAAGGTTCTGGCGGTGCAGTCAAAGGACGGCAAAATCCTCCTGGGCGGCCAATTCACCACGCGCCAGCTCAGCAACGGCACCGATGATCCGACGACCCGCAACTATCTCGCGCGGCTCAATGCCGACGGTTCGCTCGACACGGGCTTCAACCCCAATCCCAATGCCGTGGTCCTGACGCTGGCCCTGGCGCCTGCCGACCCGATCACCGGCCGACAGCAGATTCTCTTCGGGGGCGGATTCACGACGTTGCAACCTCCGGGTGCGGCCACCGCG
>DATJPQ010000050.1:0-2722 GCA_035506315.1 Opitutaceae bacterium | reverse complement strand
CTCAGTACCCGGCCCGATCTCGTTGGGCCGGAAGTCGCGGACGAACTGGCCAAGTTGCAGCACGGCGTGCCACCCGATCCGCCGGAAGTCGCGCGCGCGACGATCGCCGCAGAACTGGGCCGGCCGGTGAACGAGATCTTCGCCGAGTTTGAAGCCACGCCCATCGGCTCCGCCTCGATCGGACAGGTCCATCGCGCCCGCCTGCCGGATGGCCGCGAGGTGGTGGTGAAGGTGCAGCATCCGGGCATCGAGTCGCGCATCCGTGGCGACCTCGACATTCTGCAAAAACTCGCCGGACTGGCGGAGAAGTCGGCGGAACTGAAACGCTACCAACCCATGGCCGTGGTCCAGGAGTTTCGCCGCTCGCTGTCGCGCGAACTCGACTTCGGCCGCGAGGAGCAGAACCTCCGGCAGTTCGCCGCCAATTTCGCCGCCGATCCGATGGTCCATTTTCCGCAAGTCTTTTCCGAGCTGTGCACCAGCCGCGTGCTCACGATGGAATTGCTCACCGGCGTGAGCCTGCGCGAAGCCGGCCGCCTCGAGCAGCTCGGCGTCGACCGCGAAGATCTCGCCCGCCGCGGCGCGACCATCTGGATGGACATGGTTTTTCGCGACGGTTTCTTTCACGCCGATCCTCATCCCGGCAACCTGCTCGTGCTCCCGGACGGCGCCATCGGCATCCTCGATTGCGGCATGGTGGGCCGCATCGACGAAACGTTGCGCGAGACCATCGAGGAGGTCATGGTCGCCGTCGCCAACCACGACGGCCCACACCTCGCCCGCCTGATCATGGAGCTTTGCTCCGCCCCGCCCGGCTTCGACGAGGGGACTTTCAGCTCCGAGGTCGCCGACTACGTGGCCTTCTACGGCAGCCAGTCCGTCGACCGGCTCCAACTCGGCGGCGCCCTCAACGAGATGGTCCGAATGATCTCGCGTTACCACCTGATCCTGCCGAGCAGGGTCTCGAGCCTCATCAAGATGTTCGTGATGCTCGAAGGCACGGCGCGGCTGCTGAGCCCGGCGGTGAACGTGCTCGAGCTGATCGGGTCGTATCAGCGCAGGATTCTCCGGCGCCGCCTTTCCCCGCGCGCGCAATGGCGGAAATGGCAGCGCGTGCTCGGCGAATGGCGCCACATCGGCGAAAAGCTCCCGCGCGGCCTCGACGAGGTTTTGAAGAAGATCCAGAGCGGCACGTTCGACATCCATCTGGAGCACCGCCGGCTGGAACCCTCGGTGAATCGGTTGGTGATGGGCATGATCACCAGCGCCCTGTTCCTCGGCTCGGCGGTGTTGTGGAGCAACAAGGTGCCGCCGCTTGTGGGCGGCTTTTCCGTGGCCGGCGTCCTCGGCTGCGTGGTCAGTGTGGTCCTCGGGTTGCGCTTGCTGAACAAGATCTGGCGCGAATAGTAACGCCGTGACTTCGCCGCGGGCATCTGATTCCGCTTTCCTCGGGCCGCTGTGCCCCCCCCAAACGTCGGCGCCGCATCGCTGCGGCCCGCCGCGGGCAGGGCGACCCAGCTGATTTGAGCGCCATGAGCAACCCGCCGCCCGTTTCCCCCTTGGTGCAGATGCACGATTCCGTGATGGGCCGCATCTACGGGCACTATTCCGGCCACGATTCGTCCACCGCCACGCGTCTTTTCCTGATCGTCGCCCTGGCCGTCGCCGCGCACCTGGTGGTCAAGGTCGTCCGGCATGTCAGCGAGTGGGTCATCTACCGAAGCCACGCGAAGAAGAGTCCGCTCGACTTGGTGACGCAGCAGCCGAAATTCATCACCCTGACCCGCCTGATCGTCAGCGGCATTGTCTTTGCCATCTATTTTTTCGCGCTGGGACTGGTTCTGCAGGAATTGGGTGTCAACCTGACGGCCTATCTGGCCAGCGCTTCCGTCGTCGGGTTGGCCATCAGCTTTGGTTCGCAAGGCCTGGTGCAGGACATCGTCATCGGCCTGACAGTGATCTTTTGGGACGCGATGGATGTGGGCGACATGGTGGAGATCGCCGGCGTCACCAACGTCATCGGCCGGGTGGAGGAAATCGGCCTGCGGTTCACCAAACTCACCAATCTCTACAACCAGCGGGTTTTTGTTCCCAACCGCACCATTGCGAACGTCAGTCGGTTTCCACACGGCGGCATTGACGCTTACGCCGATGTGTGGATTCCCGGCGGCGCCGATCAGCCCCAGGTCGTCCAACTCGTCGAGCGCGTGGCCCAAGGAATGTGGGGCCAATTCGGTGCGATCATTCTGAGCGAGCCGGTCGTTGGGGAAGTGGAGACGCCGCCCGGCGGGGGCTGGAGCTACTTTCGCGTCCATTTCAAAATCTGGCCGGGGCAGGGGAGCTTGATCGAAACGACGTTTCGGCAGCAGGTCGTCAAGGTCATGAAAGACTTCGATCCGGCTTATGCTGACTGGCAGGTGCCCGTGACCTATCGCGCTGTCGCTGGCCCCCAAAGCGTTTCGCCGGGCCGGAAATCGAGCTCGGGTGGGGCAACAAGCTGAAGGTTCGCCATTGCTGGGTGAAATGGCGGATCAAATGAAGTCCTCCTCCTGATCACAAGATGCCTGTTGAATTCAAAGACTATTACGCCACGCTCGGAGTTGCGCGGGACGCGACGGACGACGATATCAAAAAGGCGTTTCGCAAACTTGCGCGCCAATATCATCCGGACGTCGCCAAGGACCAGAAGATCGCCGAGGAGAAATTCAAGGAAATCAACGAA
>DATJPQ010000049.1:0-4381 GCA_035506315.1 Opitutaceae bacterium | reverse complement strand
CGCCAATGATCGTGGCCCTCTGGCCGCTGGCGATGGCACCGGCCGCGAGCGTGGGGCCAACCTCGTACTGCTGCTTGACCTGCAATTCGACGTCGAGCGGGTTGTTCAGCACGTTGGCGAGATTCATCGCTTCCCGATCGGAGAACGTGCCGGTGATCTGCGCGGAGTCGCTGTTGATCTCCTCGCGCACGGTCGGCGCGGAATAGAGCTTGCCGTCGAGCACGATGGCGAGCCGGCCGACCTTCCCCACCTGCCGGCCTGTCGCGATGATGTCATGCGTGACCTGCGCAAAGCGTTTCCGCCCTTCCTTGGTGAACATCATGATGATCTCGGGCTTGCCGTACATGTCGGGCCGCGCAAAGGAGCGGTCGATGGCCTCGCCTGTCATCTCGGGGATGCGTTTGACGAAAAGATCCTCGCTGGAGGTCTCGCCGCCGCGGTTCTCGTAATCGAGCGTGAGAATCTCATAGCCGGGCGGCGTCTCCACGCCGGGTCCCGGGGTCAGCGTCGGATGCACTGTCCGGAAATCGAGCCGGGCCGGCTTCTTGACGGCGTCGACCACTTCCGGGTTGTCCTTGGTGGAAACACCGGGGAGCTGCACCTCGATGCGGTTGTTGCCGATGGCGCGGATGATCGGCTCGGTCACGCCAAAGGCATTGATGCGCTGGCCGATGATCTCGATGGCCTTGCTGAGCTTCTCCTGGCGCTCGCTTTCGTTGCCGAATTTGGCCGCCGCCGTCGGGTCCACTTCGAGCGTGAATGCGATGCCGCCCTTCAGGTCGAGGCCGAGTTGCACGCGGCCCTTGGCGCGGCGCAGCAGTTCGTTCAACAGGATGTCGTTGCGCTTTTCTATGTTGCGCAGCGTCGATTCCAGCCGGATTTGCGGGAAGAACTGCGCCAGGTCGATCTTGCGCTCCTTGGCGATCTGGCGGAGCGCCACGTACTCGCTTTGCGCGGCACCGCTCGCTTTGATCGTGGCCGCCTCGTCGAGCAGTTTCGCGAATTCGGCCGGCCGGTTGCTGGCTTCCGCCTTCGCGAAGGCCACGAACGGCTGGTCCTGGATCGGCTGCAGCATGAAGACCGCCCAGAGGACAATGACGAAGCTCAGCACGAGCTTCCACAGGTTGCGTTTGAGCATGGGTATGTTTGGTTAAAAAATGGGAACGGCGGCGCCACCGGATGCCGCGCGTGGCCGGGGGACAGCGAAAACCGGGGGCCGGACCGCGCGGGTTACTTCTTCTCGTCGGCCGTTTTCTTCGACAACGCGTGCACGAAGCCCTTGCCTATTTCCACCTTGGTGTTGTCGGAGATGCGCACCACAAAGCGGTCGTCCTTCACGTTGGTGATCACGCCAAAGATGCCGCCGGTCGTCACGATCTCGTCGCCAGTGGTCAGCGCCGCGAGCATTTTGTCGTGCTCCTTCTGTTTCTTGCGCTGCGGGGCGATCAGCAGAAAATACATCGCCGCAAACATCAAACCGAGGAACATCAACTGCGTCATCATCGCGCCCGAACCGGTGCTGGGTTGTACCGGCGCCTGGGCGATCACCGGAGAAAGATCGTGAAGAAAGGGCATATTCGTCATTGCGTGTTGAGTAGTTTCGAAAAATGAAGCAGGCATCTAACGAATTCCCTTTCTCCAAAAGCAAGCCATAACTCCCCCCTCCCACCCGCGTTGAAAACCAAAGCTGCTTCTGCCTGGTCGGCCGCCAAGTCCGAGGAACATTTCGGCTTCAAACGCTGGGGTTCCGGCCATTTTTCCGTCGACTCCGACGGCTTCGTCCAGGTGCAGCCGCTCGCCGACGGCCGCGCCATCCGCATCCTCGATGTCATCAACGAGGCGCAGGGCATGGGCCTGCGCGCCCCGATGGTCATCCGGTTTCAGGACCTGCTGCGCCACCGCGTCGTGCAACTCAACGAGACGTTCCGCACCGCCATCAAGGAGGAGGGCTACAAGGGCGGCTACCGCGGCGTCTTCCCCATCAAGGTCAACCAGCTCCGCGAGGTGGTCGATGAGATCATCGCCGCCGGCAAGGACTACAGCTACGGCCTCGAGGCCGGTTCCAAGCCCGAGCTCATGGTCGCGCTCGCCATGCACGAGGGCAGCCAGCGCCTCATCATCTGCAACGGCTACAAGGACCACGACTACATCCGCCTCGCCCTCATCGGCCGCAAGCTTGGCAAGCGCATCATCATCGTCGTCGAGCAGCTCTCCGAGCTCGACGACATCATCCGCCTGTCCGGCGAGACCGGCGTGAAGCCCATGATCGGCTTCCGCGCCAAGCTCCAGACCCGCGGCGAGGGCAAGTGGGCCACCTCCACCGGCGAGAACGCCAAGTTCGGCCTCAACACCGCCGAAATCCTCTTCGCCTGCGAGAAGCTCAAGGCCGCCAAACTCACCTCCTGCCTGCGCCTCGTGCATTTCCACGTCGGCTCGCAGGTGCCCAACATCCTCACGATCAAGAACGCCGTCATCGAGGCCACCCGCTTCTACTGCCAGCTCGCCAGGATGGGCTTCCCCATGGGCTACCTCGACGTCGGCGGCGGCCTCGGCATCGATTACGACGGCTCGCGCACCAACTTCGAGAGCTCGATGAACTACTCCATGGAGGAGTACGCCCGCGACGTCGTGCACAACATCCACGAGATCTGCACCGGTTCCGGCGTGGCCGAGCCCGACCTCGTCAGCGAGAGCGGCCGCGCCGTCGTCGCCACCCACTCCATGCTCGTGATCGAGGTCTTCGAGCGCATCAACAAGCGCGAGTCCCTCGGCCAGCAGCACCAGCCCAAGGTCAAGCACAAGGTCGTCACCCACCTGGAGGAGATGCTGAAAAACAAGGCCCGGCTCGGCCGCCTCGAACGTTTCCACGACGCCATGCAAAAGAAGGAGGAGGCGTTTTCCCTCTTCAACCTCGGCTACCTCGACCTCGAAAACCGCGCCGCCGCCGAGCAGATCTTCTGGCAGGTTTGCGAACAGATCGCCAAGGAGGGCCGCGACTCCGGCTACCAGCCCGAGGAACTCCACGACCTCGACCGCCTGCTCGCCGACCAGTACGTCTGCAACTTCTCCGTCTTCCAGTCGCTCATCGACCACTGGGCCCTCAAGCAGCTCTTCCCCATCGCCCCGCTCCACCGCCACAAGGAGCGCCCCAACGTCAACGCCATCCTCGTCGACATCACCTGCGACTCCGACGGCAACATCAGCAACTTCATCGACCTCCAGGATACCAAGGACTACCTCACCCTGCATCCGCTCAACGGGAAGCCCTACTACCTCGGCATCTTCCTCACCGGCGCGTACCAGGACATCATGGGCGACCTGCACAACCTCTTCGGCCGCGTGAACGAAGTGCACGTGTTCCTCGAAGACGACGAACCCAACGGCTTTTATATTGAGGAAGCGCTCAGCGGCAGCCGCATAGCCGACGTGATCGAAGGCGTGCAGTATCAGCAGGAGGAACTCTGCCGCCGCATGAAGGCCTTGATCGACGCCGCTACGCGCAAAGACATGGTGAAACCCCGCGAAGGCGTGCGCCTCCTTGAGCTCTACGAAAGCCAGATGCTCAACAAGACCTACCTGAACATCGAACGCACCGGCACCCGAAAAAAGAAAAAACCGTAGGTCCGCCTCCGTCATCCGTCGTCTTCGCCATCTCGCGTTCTTCCGCGTCTCCATATCTTCCGGGTAGGTGGAGCGCGTTGACCCTCTCTCGACTGGCTCGTGACCCTGAGCTTGCCGAATGGGCAACGCGCTGGATCGCCCTCTGCCGTGTAGGGCGGGAACGCCGATTCCCGCCGTCAGTGTTGCATTCGTAACCAATAACTCGCCCGTCGTCGCCTCTCCGTCATCCACTGCGCCCTTCGTAGCTCGGCTCCGCCGAGCGAAGTAGGGCCGCGCGCACGAACCAGCGCAACGCATCACGCGTGTCATTCCCGGCTTGCGTTGGCCGGGCGTCGAGGTACCGTTTGGCCAACTCCGCTGAAACCGGGCTGTGCCACTCCTCACATCGCCGCAGAAACGCCATGATCTCCCCCTCGAATGTTCGCTGGCGCGGCGGACTCTCGCCCGTAGCCGCCAATGCCTGCTGCCAATCATGGAACGAGATCGGTCTTTTTTGTGCTTCCGGGGTCATTCCGCCGGTTGAGCTTTAGCCGGTACGATATGCAACCAGATAAAGCTCAACTCAGCCGTTTTTCTGTACGACACAAAATCGCAACTATGGCTTTCATTAATCGATTGAGCAATCACCCGATCCCCCACCGCACTACCGCAGCCCTCCTCGATAGTGCTCAACTCAGTTGAGGCGAATCACACTGTTGGGCAAAAGAAATGATGTGGCGCACGACAAGAGTCCTATTGCTGGTCATAGTTGCACTCGCGG
>DATJPQ010000048.1:0-12953 GCA_035506315.1 Opitutaceae bacterium | reverse complement strand
TGCACGTGGCGGGCGGGCTCTCGCTGTTGGCGGGACTCATCCTGTATATCCACGCCACCCACAACATCGCGTTCAACCAATTTGCCATCCACGGCACGTCGACCGCCGAATACCTCATCCTGATCGGCATCATCCTCAACGCCGCCGTGCCGCCGCTGCATGCCTGGCTGCCTGACGCCTATCCGGAGGGCACGTTCAACGGCTCCGTCTTCCTCAGTGCCTTCACCACCAAGACGGCCGTCTATGCGCTCTGTCGCGGCTTCGCCGGCATGGAGCTGCTCGTCTGGCTCGGCGTGATCATGTCGCTCTACGGCGTCGTCTACGCGATCATCGAAAACGACATTCGCCGCCTCTTCGCCTACCACATTGTCAGTCAGGTCGGCTACATGGTGGCCGGCGTCGGCATTGGCACCGCCCTCGCCATCAACGGCGCCTGCGCCCACGCCTTCGCCCACATTCTCTACAAGGGGCTGCTTTTCATGGGTGGCGGTTCGGTGCTGTTCATGACCGGCGAAACGCGCATGTCGCAGCTCGGCGGCCTCTACAAAAAGATGCCGTGGACCTTCCTGCTCACCTTGATCGGCGGCCTGTCGATCTCCGCCTTCCCGCTCTTCAGCGGCTTCGTGAGCAAATCGATGATCGTGCAGGCGGGCTTCGACAATCCGCACCTTTACTGGGCGGCCTTTTTCCTGATGCTCGCCTCGATCGGTACGTTCTACTGCAACGGGCTCAAGGTTCCGTATTTTGTGTGGTTCGGGAAGGACAAGTGCTCCCCCGCCGTGCGCGAGCGCGCCGGCGATCCGCCTTGGAACATGCTCGCCGCGATGGGCCTTGCCGCGTTCCTCTGCATCTTCCTCGGTTGCTACACGCCGGCCCTCTACAACCTGCTGCCGTTCCAGGCGGCGGCGCACGCGTACAACGCCTACACGCCGTTCCACATTTCCGAGACCCTGCAGGTCCTGCTCTTCACCGCCCTCGGTTTCTTCCTGCTCGTCAGGTTGCAGAAGATCGAGCCGCACGCCGGCACCAACGTCGACCTCGACTGGTTCTACCGCATCGGCGGCCGCGCCTTCCTCTGGCTGGCCCGCAAGCCGGTCCAGCTCATCGACACCGCCGTGGGTGAAATCTATCGCGTGGGCGGGCTCGTACCGCTGATGAAATCCGCCAGTCTGGTCGGACGGTTCGACAACCATGTGATCGACGGCGCAGTCGACGGCCTCGCCTCCACCGTGCGCAGCATCGGCCAGCGGTTGCGCGGTGTCCAGCGCGGCGCGATGCAGGACAACCTCACGGTCGGCTTCGCCATTGTTGCCGGCCTGATCCTCGCCTTCCTCTTCTTCAAAGGCTTTTCGTCATGACTCTACCCGGCGCCAGCGAAGGCTTTCCCTTGCTCAGTATTCTGATCTTCAGCCCGTTGTTCGGGGCGGTGGTGGCGGCCCTGATCCGCGACGAGCGCGTGCTGCGCTGGTGGACCTTCCTCATCTCTGCGGCCGTGGGGGTGAAGTCGCTGGCGCTCTACACGGGGTTCCGTACCGGCACTGCGACGTTCCAGTTCGGCGAGCTTCATTCGTGGATTCCGACGCTGCACATCAACTATGCGCTCGGCGTTGACGGCATCAGCCTGCTGCTCGTGCTGCTCACGACGCTGATCACGCCGCTGTGCGTCCTGGCCTCGTGGAAATACATCAAGACGCGCGTCAAGGAGTTCATGATCTGCCTCCTTGCCCTGGAGGCGGCGATGATCGGCGTTTTCTGCGCGCTCGATGCGATCCTGTTCTTCCTTTTCTGGGAGGCGATGCTCATCCCGATGGCGCTCATGATCGGCGTCTGGGGTGGACCGCGGAAGATCTACGCCTCGCTCAAGTTTTTCATCTACACGATGGCGGGCTCCGTCTTCCTGCTGGTCGCGCTGATCGCGCTGCGCCTGCAGACCGGCAGCTTCAGCATCCCCGGCATGATGGGCCACCATTACGCGGCCGGCTTCCAGATCTGGGTTTTCGCCGCGTTCTTCATTTCGTTTGCGATCAAGGTGCCGATGTTCCCGTTCCACACGTGGTTGCCGGCGGCGCATGTCGAGGCCCCCACGGCGGGCAGCGTGATTCTCGCTTCCATCCTGCTCAAGATGGGCTCGTACGGCTTCCTGCGGTTCGCGCTGCCGATCACGCCCTATGCTGCGCACTATTTCGCTCCGTACCTCCTCTGGCTGTCGGTGATCGCGATCCTCTACGGTGGTTTTGCCGCATTGGCGCAGAGCGATCTCAAGAAGCTCGTCGCGTACTCCAGCGTCGGCCACATGGGTTTCGCCACGCTCGGTATTTTTGCGCTCAACCTCAACGGCGTGGAGGGTTCCACGCTCGTGATGATCAACCACGGTGTCACCACCGGCGCGCTGTTCATCCTGGTCGGCATGATCTACGAACGGTTGCATACCCGCGACCTCAGCCAGACGGCGGGCCTCGGCAAATACATGCCGGTCTTCGCCGGCTTCCTCGGTGTCTTTTGCCTCTCGTCGCTCGCCTTCCCCGGCACCAACAGCTTCATCGGCGAATTCCTTGTGCTGGCCGGCGGCTTCAAGATTTCGAAGCTGATCATCCTCTGCACGGTGCCCGGCATCGTGGCCTCCGCGGCCTACAACTTCCGCATGCTCCAGCGCGTCGCCTACGGCGGCACGAACAACCCCGACCACTCCGGGGTGAAGGATCTCGATTTCCGCGAGATCGCCACGCTCGTGCCCTTGCTGGTTTTCGTTTTCTGGATCGGACTCCACCCGCAGCCGTTCGTCGACGTCATGCACGCCAGCGTGCAGCACCTCCTGACCCAAGCCAGCCCCGCGGCGGCCCAGGCTTCCATCGCGCTGCCCTGAACCGCGTGCACCGCGGAAATCCGAAATCCGAATGTCGAAATCCGAAACAACTCTGAAGAGGCAAAATTCGAAACGTCGGTCCAAAACGACCGCCGGAAATCCGGTTTTCTGCCCATTTGGGCTTTCGAATTTGTTTCGGCTTTCGGCTTTCGATATTCGATTTTTTCCCCCCGCTACTTTCAGATGACCTCTTTCATCCAGGCCTTTCTTCCCGAACTGGTGCTGCTCGTCGGCACGTTCGGGCTGTTTGTCATCACACTCGGCGAATCCCGCGGCAAAATGGCGGCCACCGCCGCGCTGGCCGTGGCGTTCGCCACGTTGCTCGCCTGCGTTTTCAGCCTGGATCAACACGCCAGCCTGTTTAACGGCGCCTACCGCATCGATGCCTTCTCGCAGTGGTTGAAGCTCGTCCTCGCCGCCGGCTACACGGCCGTCGTACTCCTCAGCGGCCAGCTGCCCGATATCCGCGAAGAGGTTAAAGCCGAGTATTTCCTTTTTCTCAGCCTGAGCGCCACCGGCCTCCTGCTCCTCGTGAGCAGCGTGGATATCCTCACGATCGTCATCGCCCTCGAGCTGTCGTCCTTCCCGCTGTACCTGATGGTACCGATGCGCCGCGAGCGCGAGGGCCAGCGCCAGCAGATGGAGTCGGCGATCAAGTACATGATGTATGGCGTGGCGGCCAACGGCGTCATGCTCTTCGGCCTGAGCTACCTGTTCGGCCTGACCGGCACCACCAACCTGCCGTTGATGATCGCGAAGCTCGGCCCCGTGGTGCATTCGCCGCTCGCGATCGTGGGCCTGGCGATGGCCTTCTGCGGCCTGTTCTTCAAGCTGGCGGTCTTCCCCTTCCATTTCTGGACGCCTGACGTCTATCAGGGCGCCTCCAATGAGACCGCCGGCCTAATCGCTTCGCTGCCGAAGGTCGCCGCCGTGGCCGTGCTCGTGCGCTTCGTCTCGCTCGCCACGCCTGACAACCGCACGGTTTCGCAGCTCCTCACCGGCCTCGCGATCGCGTCGATGTTCTATGGCAACCTGATCGCGCTCGTCCAAAAGGACTTCAAACGCCTCCTGGGTTTCTCCGGCATTGCGCACGCGGGCTATGCGTTGGTCGGCTTCGTGGCGCTCAGTTCGGCCGGCTTTGCCGCCGCGCTCTTCTATATCACCGGCTACCTGCTCATGGTGCTGGCCTGCTTCGTGGTGATCAGCCGCATCTCACGCGACGGCACCAACGTTGCCATCGAGGAGCTCGCCGGCCTGCACCGCCGCTCGCCTTTGCTGGCCGTGACGCTGCTCGTTGGCGTGTTCGGCCTCGCCGGCATGCCGCTCTTCGTCGGATTCATGGGCAAGCTCAGCCTGCTGACCGCGGCCTGGGCCCAAAACCACTACGCCGTGGTCATCATCGCGATGATCAACTCGGCGATCGCCGTCTATTATTACCTGCAGGTGATCCGCCAGGCGGTGTTCGGCGAAAAGGACGTTACCGCCGCGCCCCTGGCACTCAACTGGTCGACGCGCCTCCTGTGCGTGCTGCTGATTGCCGCCATTGTCACCCTCGGCGTGGCGCCGGCTTCGGTGCTTGCCGCGATCACCAGTTCCATCGGCAGCCTGTAGCGCACCGTGGTACAGCACGTAGGGGCGCAGCAAGACTGCGCCCCTACCTTCATTCTCCTTTCGCGGTTTACTTCGGCATCGTTCCGCGGTCTGCCGCCTGCCTTACAAAACTGTCATTCTGGCGAAAGACGCGGGAGAGGTAGGGGTGCGATCTTCCCGGCGCTATGAATAACACTCTATTCGCCCTCCTTCCCTCCCGCCGCCGGTTTGCCTGGACGGCCACCGGCGTTTTTGTCGCCGGGGTGCTGGCCGTCGTCCTCTGCGGCGCGCGGTCGCTCGCTTCGGAAAAAGCCTCCGTGGCGGTGCAACTCGATGACAAACCCGTCAACCGCGGCACGCTCGAACCCGCCAGCTATTCGACCGTCGCCAAACGCGTCGCGCCCAGCGTTGTCACCATCACCACCGTGACCAAGGGCCGCGATGTCACCTTCAACCAGCGCGAGTTTCCCGGGATTCCCGATCCGTTCTTCCGCCAGTTCTTCGGCAACCAGATGCCGCAGATGCGGGAGATGCCGCAAAGCGGCCTCGGCTCCGGCGTCATTATCAGCTCCGACGGCTATATCGTGACCAACAACCATGTCGTCGATGGCGCCGACAGCGTGACCGTCACGCTTGGCGATGGCCGGGTCCTCAAGGCCCGCGTCGTGGGCCGCGATCCGCAAACCGACATCGCGGTCGTCAAGGTCGATGGCAAAGACCTGCCCGCGATCAAATTCGCCGAAAGTGCCCAAACCGAGGTCGGTGATCGCGTCCTCGCCATTGGCAATCCTTTCGGCATCGGCGAAACCGTCACCACCGGTATTGTCAGCGCCAAAGGCCGGCGCCCCAACCTGGGCCTCGCCTATGAGGATTTCATTCAGACCGACGCCGCCATCAATCCCGGCAACTCAGGCGGCGCGCTCGTCGATATCGACGGCCGCCTGATCGGCCTCAACACCGCGATCCTCAGCCGCTCCGGCGGCTTCCAGGGCGTCGGCCTCGCCGTTCCCTCGGATCTCGTGCGCAATGTCGTCGATAATCTCGTGCAAAACGGCAAGGTCGTGCGCGGCTTCATCGGCGTCCGCATCCAGGATGTTACGCCGGATCTCGCCGAATCCTTCGGCCTCAAGGACCACAAGGGAGCGCTGGTCGCTGATGTGACCCCCGGCAGCCCCGCCGCCAAGGCCGGTTTGAAAGACGGCGATGTCATCACCGAGGCCGAGGGCAAGGCCATTGCCGATTCCGGGCAACTTCGCATGGCGGTAAGCCAGACTGCGCCCGGCACCAAGCTCGCGTTGGGTGTGCTCCGCGACGGCAAGACCGAGAAATTCACCGTTACCACCGAGACGGCGCCCAACCAACGTCGTGGCCGTGGCACCGAATCTTCCGGCATCGCCGGTAATGACGACGACTCCGGCGTGCTAAATGGCGTGGCCGTGGCCGACCTCGATCCGTCCACCCGGCAGCAGTACAACGTGCCGGCCCACATCCACGGTGCGCTGATCACTGACGTGGCCCCCGACTCGGCCTCGGCCCGCGCCGGCCTCCAGCCCGGTGATGTGATTCTCGAAATCAATCACAAGCCGGTCGTCTCGGCCGACGAAGCCATCAAACTCAGCGAGGATGACTCCAACAAGAAGACGCTGCTCCGGCTCTGGTCGCGCGGCGGCACGATCTTCGCGGTGGTCGACGAAACCGGCGCAGCAAATCCTTAATCTGGAAATCGGCTAGTTGTAGGAGCGAGTTTGCTCGCGATAGGAGGAATCGCCTGCCAGCAGGCTCCTACAATGAGTCCAGGGGGGCGTTGTGGTGCGGATCCCAGGTAGGGCGGCTTATCCCTAAGCCGCCGAAATCAACCCGGCGCGTTAAGAATAACGCGCCCTACCGCCGGTTCCACCCTGCGCCTGCTCTGGGCTTTCCCATTGCCGCTTCCTGGTCCAAGCTACCCTCATGCGTGTGCTCGTGGTCGAAGATGATGCCAAGATTGCCTCGTTTGTCGTACGCGGTCTGAAAGAAACCGGCTTTGCCGTGGACCATGCGCCCGATGGCGAAGCCGGGCTGCTATTCACCCAAACCACCGAGTACGATGCCGCCATCGTCGATATCATGCTGCCAAAGCTTGACGGCATCAGCCTGGTCAAGCGCCTGCGTGCCGCGCGGAAGCCGACGCCGGTGCTTTTCCTCAGCGCCAAGGCCAGCGTGGACGACCGCGTGAAGGGCCTGCAGGCGGGGGGCGACGATTACCTTACCAAACCTTTTGCTTTTTCCGAGCTGCTGGCGCGCGTGCAGGCGCTCATCCGCCGCGCCACGCATTCGCCCGAGGCCACGCGGCTCACCGTGGGCGACGTCGTCCTCGATCTCGTGACCCGGGAAGTCACGCGTGGCGGCACGCCGGTGGAGCTGCAGCCACGCGAGTTCTCCCTGCTGGCCTTTCTGCTGCGGCATGCCGGCCGGCCGGTCACGAAGACCATGATCCTGGAACATGTCTGGGATTACAGTTTCGATCCGCAAACCAACGTCGTCGACGTCGTGGTGCACCGCCTGCGCGCCAAGATCGACCCCGACAAAACCCGCCTCGAGACCGTCCGCGGCGTGGGCTACCTCTGGCGCCGCAATGCTTGAGCGCGTCAGACATTCCCTGGCCGTCCGGCTCGGCGTGCTCTACGCGCTGGTGTTCACGCTGGGCGCGGCGGCGGTGTTCGGGGTGCTGTACTGGTTCCTCGCCGATGCGTTGGAAAAGCGCGAGCGCGCCGTCGTGGAGCGGCGGGCCCAGGACTATGCCGCCCTCTACGAAAACGGTGGAGCCGCCGCGTTGCGGGCCAGGCTCGTGTCCGGGGAGGCCAGTCCCGAGGTGAATTCCTTGCTCGTGCGCATCGTCGGCCCCGGTGGCGACATCATCTTTGGCCGCGTGCCGCCGGATTGGGTCGAAACCCAGGTCCAGCGCATTCCGCTGCCGGGTGCCTTCGGCAACTTCCAGTTTCAACAAGTGGTGCAGACCGTGCGCATCCCGCGCGACGCCGAAAAGGATTTCACCGTGGCTTCCGCGCCGCTTTCCGACGGGCGCTCGCTCCAGGTGGTCCGCAGCACCGACAACCGCACGGTGTTACTCGCACCGCTGCGCCGCACGTTTCTCTCGGTTGGCGCCGGGGCGCTGACGCTGGCCGCGCTCGTCGGCCTCGTGCTCGCCTGGCGCGTCACCCGGCCGTTGCGGGCGGTCAACGACACCGCCCGGCGCATCGTCGCCACGGGCGATCTCCAGGCCCGCGTGCCGCCACCGGCCGGCGGCGGGGAACTCGCCGAACTCGTCCGCCAGTTCAACACCGTGCTCGCGCAAAACGCCGCGCTGATCGGCGCGCAGCGCGAGACGCTCGACAATCTCGCCCACGACCTGCGCACCCCCCTCGCCCGCCTGCGCGGCACGGCCGATCTCGCTCTGCAAAATCAGGCCGACTCCGCCGCCGCGCGCGAAGCCTTGGCCGACTGTCTGGAGGAATCGGAACGCGTGCTGCGCTTGTTGGAGGCCATGCTTGATGTTTCGGCGGCCGAGACTGGCACGCTGACGCTACGTCGGGAACGGCTCGACTTGGGCGCCGTACTCACCGATGCGGCTGATCTTTACCGGGAAGTGGCCGAGGAAAAAAACATCACGATGCACATCGATACGCCGGCCCCGGTCCCGGTCGACGGCGACAGTTTACGCCTTGGCCAGGCGGTGGCCAACCTGCTCGACAATGCCTTGAAATACACCCCGGCAGACGGTCGCGTGCGCCTGGCGACGCGGACGGAGCCGGGCTTTGGCGTGATCGAGGTCAGCGACACCGGCCCGGGGGTGCCGCCGGACGAGCGCGAAAAGATCTGGCGGCGGCTTTATCGTGGCGACGCCAGCCGCTCGCAGCGCGGCCTCGGGCTGGGCTTAAGCCTGGTGAAGGCCATCGTCGAAGCGCACCATGGTACCGTGGCGGTGGATGAGGCGGACGGCGGCGGGGCACGCTTCACCGTGCGTCTGCCGGCCGTGTGAGACAGCGTTCGCGGGTTACTTGGGGCGGCGCAGCCGCAACCGGCGGCGATCGATCTGATCAGCCGCAAAAATGCGCAAAAGATGTCTGGAGCTCCGGCGAGAGACGCCCGCGCGCCTATAGGCGCGACGCGGACTGCAGCTACTACTCGTGATTTTTGGGCCTTTTTGTGGCCAACAAATCTTCCTGTCCGGTGATCGTTTGAAAAGAGAAGGATGGATTCGCGCAGAAGAAATCTTCACTTCGCGGGCATCTGTGTATTCCGTGTCGTCCGTGGGCTCCATCTACAAGATCGGCGTAGACGGCGGTGCGACCAAGACCGAGTGCATTCTTGTCGCCGGTTCGGGCGAAGTCGTCGCCCGGCATGTGGCGCCGGGCTGCAACCCGAGCGTGATCGGTCCCGAGCAGGCTCGCCTGGTCGTCACCGACGCGCTCTGCCAGTTGATCGCCACGTTTGATCCGCGGGCCGTTTCCGCCGGCGGTCACATCGAAACCACGCTCCTGTGCATGGCCGGCTCCCGTAGTTTCTGGCAGGAGTTTGGTGCCAAACTGACCGATTTTGGCCGCGTTGTTATTGCCGATGACGCCTTGCCGGTGCTCGAACTCGCGACCGACGGAGGGCCGGGGCTGGTGCTGCATGGCGGCACGGGTTCATTTGTCGCCGCGCGTGCTCCGGATGGAGCGGTTCACTACGCCGGCGGCCTGGGCTGGCGGTTCGGCGACCCAGGCAGCGGATATGAGATCGGACGCCGGGCCATCGCGCGGGCGTTGCTCGAATTACAGGGCTGGGCGCCGCCCTCACGGCTCGCCGCCACGGTGCGCGATCAGACCCGTCTGGCCGATGCCGGGGCGATCACCCGGCACTTCTATCACGGCACCGAACCGAACCGCCAGATCGCGGCGCTGGCGCCGGCGGTGCTCCGTCTTGCCGAGGAAGGCGATCACACGGCACATCAACTGGTCCTCGACGCCTGCGCTCCGCTCCTCGATCTCGCGCAACAAGTGACGTCACGACTGTTTCCCGAAACGCCCTTCGACACGATATGCGCCGGTTTGAGCGGACCCATTCTCACCCACCCCACCGTGGTGGCGGCGCTCACGCCGCGCTCGCCCCTGCCCCTCCGGCCCATCGTCGCGGCCCCCATCGACGGTGTGCGGCGCCTGCTGGCCAGAAACTGAGGGCCGGGTGCAGGCTTTGGCGGTGGAGCAGAGCGAAAACTGTAGCGGCGGTCTACGATCGCCGCTACAGCAAATCGAGCGACCACCCCGGGTTTTCGTTCGTGGACAACGACGGGCGAAGCCATAAGCTTGCGCTCTGCTAGCTGAGCGAATCAGCTGCCGCCCAATCCATGCCCGCCCACCACTACGATCTCATCGTCATCGGCTCTGGCCCCGCCGGCGAGAAAGGCGCGGTGCAGGCGGCGCAGCTCGGGAAGAAAGTCGCGCTCATCGAAAAAGAACACGTGCTCGGCGGGGTGGCCGCCAACAAGGGCACGCTGCTTTCGCGAACCTTGCGGGAAACGGCGCTGGCCTTGAACGGATTCCGTCAACGCGGACTGCAAAGCGTTACGATGACGCTCAAAGAGCATGTAACCGCGAGTGATTTTCTGACGCGTGAACGCCTGGTCCGCCAGTTGGAACAAGCCCGGATCCGTGCCCAGTTGGAGCGCCATCGCATAACGCTTTTCACGGGCGCGGCCTCATTTGTCGACCCGCACACGGTCCGCATCGCCACCAACGACTCGCTGAGCCAGGAAGAGATCATCACCGGCGGTGTGATCCTGCTCGCGGTGGGCTCGCACCCCCATCGGCCGTCGATCTTTCCCGCCGAACATCGGCAAATCTACGATTCGGATAGCATCGCCGATTTGCGCGAATTGCCGCAACAGATGGTCGTGGCCGGGAGTGGCGTCATCGGCTGTGAGTACGCGTGCATGTTTGCCGCGCTGGGTACGAAAACCACGCTGATCGAGGAAGACGACCGGTTGCTGTCTTTTCTGGACGAAGAGATTTCAGTTGCATTGCTGGCAAGCCTGCGTGCCCAGGGCATCGAAGTGCGTTTGGGTGAACGGGTGACCGCCGTGGCACGCGGTTCAGGTTTTGGCCTCACCCTGGCCTCCAAGACCTTGCTCTACTGCGATACTCTGCTCGTTGCCGCCGGGCGCGAGGGCAATACCGCCCGCCTCAACCTCGCGGCCCTGGGGCTCGCCACCGACGCACGCGGGCTGCTGACGGTCAACGAGAACTTCCAGACCGCGCGATCGCACGTCTATGCGGCGGGCGACGTGATTGGGTTTCCCGCACTCGCTTCCTCCGCCATGGAGCAGGCGCGGGCGGCGATGGCGCATGCCTTCGACCCCAATTTCCAATCGCGGTCCGCGCCGATCCTGCCCTACGGCATTTACACCATTCCGGAATGCGCGATGGCCGGCGACACCGAGCAGGTCTTGCGGGAAAAAGGCGTGCCGTTGGTGACCGGCGTGGCGCACTACGCCGGCAACGCCCGGGGCCAGATCATCGGCGCCCGGGAGGGCTTCTTGAAACTGATCTTCCATCGCGAAACGATGCAGCTGCTGGGCATACACCTCATCGGTGAACTGGCCAGCGAACTGGTACACACCGGCTCGGTGGCGCTGCAACAGCAGGCCAACGCGGAGTTTCTCACCCAGACCTGTTTCAATTATCCGACCCTGGGCGAGCTCTACAAATCGGCAACCTACGACGCGCTCGCCAAACGCACGCCGGCGGGCAAACTGCCGATGGCGCTCAAACCACCCGCGCCCTGAGCCGGCTCCGCCCCGGGCAATCCCGGACCGAAGATGAACCCCTCCGACGAGTCGATCCACCGCGCCGCCGCCGCCGTCGCCGCCGCGGAGGCACTCGTCATCTGTGCCGGCGCCGGGATGGGCGTGGATTCTGGCCTGCCGGCTTTCCGCGGCAATGAAGGGTTTTGGCAGGCCTATCCTCCGGCGGCCAAACTCGGGCTGTCGTTTGCCGACCTGGCGAATCCGGCGTGTTTCGATCGCGACCCGGCACGCGCGTGGGGATTTTATGGCCACCGCTACGAACTTTACCGGGCAACGGCGCCGCACGCGGGATTTGCGATTCTGCACCAATGGGCCGACCGGATGCCCCGGGGGTGTTTTGTCTTCACGTCCAATGTCGACGGGCAATTCCAGAAAGCCGGATTTACGGAGGACGGGATGGTCGAATGTCACGGTTCCCTGCAACATCAGCAATGCGTCAAACCGTGCTGTGCGGCCACCTGGCCGACTCCGGAAGGAACACAGTTCACGGTTGATCCCGCCACCCTGCAGGCCCAGGACGAGCTGCCGCGATGTCCGATGTGCGGAGGACTCGCGCGACCCAATGTGCTGATGTTTGGCGATGGTGCCTGGAATCCGGGGCGCACGGCCGCCCAGCAGATCAAGTTCCGGCTCTGGCTGCGCCGCCTCGCACGGGGCAAGTTGCTCGTCGTTGAAGCCGGTGCGGGGACGGCGATTCCCACCGTACGGCAGACGGCGGAGCAACTCGCGGAAGCGGCCGGCACGCCGCTCATCCGCATCAATCCGCATGAGGCATATGGCCCCCCGGGGACGATCTCCCTGGCGGAAAACGCCTACACCGCTTTGACCAAGATCGATGAACAACTGCGGATATTGAACTCCGCGCCATGACTGGACGTTGGCGGGGGAAGCCCAAGCGGTATTCTGTAGCGGCGCTCTATGCAGGCTGTCGGACTTAGAATTTGGCCACAAAGCTGTGAGGTCCGGACGGAGTCGGCACGGAGTTAGCTATGGGGAGGGTATGAGTGCAAGATACGTGAATATCGATCGGGAGACGCCGATGCTGCTGCCGTGTGATCTGCGGGAGTGGGTGGCGGCGGACGACTTGGTCCACTTTGTTCTGGAAGCGGTGCTGGAGGTGGAGGTGGGCGGGGTCGCGGGCAATGAGCGCGGGACAGGCAGCGAGCAATATCCGCCGCGGATGATGCTGGCGCTACTGATTTACTGTTATGCGACAGGGGTGTTCAGCTCGCGCAAGATCGAGCGGCTGACGCACCAGGACGTCAGTGTCCGCTATTTGTGCGCGAACACCCACCCGGACCACGATACGATTGCCGCCTTCCGGGCGCGGCACCGCGAGTTGTTCCAACGTAGTTTTAGCGCCGTCGTGCAGCTGGCCCGGGAACTGAAGCTGGTGCACTTAGGGACGGTACATATCGACGGGACCAAGATCCTCGCCGATGCGGCCAAGCGGCAAACGCTGGACGCCGCGCAGGTCGAAGAGCAGCTGACGCTTGCCGATCAACAGCTGTGCGAAGTGCTGCTCGCCCAAGCGGATGAAGCGGACCGGGCGGACGATGATCGAGCGTTCCGATTGCCGCGGGAGTTGGCCGATGCAGCCCAGCGCAAAGCCAAACTGACGGCGGCGCGGGAGGCGCTGCAGGCACGTGCGGCGGCGGCTTCCGCCGCGCAAAAGGT
>DATJPQ010000047.1:0-2857 GCA_035506315.1 Opitutaceae bacterium | reverse complement strand
AAGCGCCGCGCCGCCCTGGGTACGGGGCAACCGCCCTGGTCCGTTACCGCCGCCGACAACCTACTCCCGGCACGGAACTGCGTCCATATCAGCCATGCCTCCTCGTGCCGAACAATCGCGATATCGCCCGGCTCCGTAATCGCCTCAAGAGGCGCTGCCACGACGGGCCGTTAGGGGCAGGCGAACCAGCTATTTGCGCCGTAGCGGCTGCTCAGGATGTCAGGCTGGTTGGGCGGGTTGCCGAAGTTGCCGACGTTGGAGGTTTTGCTGCCCCAGAGAATCGAGAAAGTGCGCTGGGCGTCGGGCATGGTGAGATAAAAACAGACGTTGTAGCCGCAACTGTCCACGGAAGAAGGGTTAAGGAAGTCGATGCTCCGGGTCGTGTGACAGGCGCGACAGGACACTTTAACCGCGTCGCGATAAACCGAGAGGTCGCCGGCACCCTGCCAGGTGAGCGGGACGTAATCCTTGTCGAACGTGCCGGTCCCGTTAGGGCCGTACCACCCGTTGATCAAGGCCAGAATGGCCATCGTGGGTGATGTGTTGTCGCGGATGGCGAGGTTCATAATGCGGAAGGCGTTGTGCTGGGCGGCCGGTTTGTAGGCGGTCAGGGTGGAGTAGGTATAGGATTCCATGTCGAACGGAATGAATTTGCCATTGACGTTCCAGCCGGTGCTCGGCGTGCCGGTGACGTTGTGGCTGCCGCCGTGGCAGATGAGGCACAGGTTGGGAAGGAATTTGTCGCCGTGGTTGTCCAGGTTTACCCGGTCCACGCGGTTGCCGCCGGCGTCGAAGGCGTAGAACTTGGTGTAGCGGCCCAGGGACGGATAGGCGGGATCGAAGGCGTAATCCATAGCGACGGTGGCGATAAGCCCAACTCCGGCGCGGGCGTGGTCCACGGTGTCGAAGTTCGAGACGTAAAAGGCGGTGTCGGTCTGGCTGTCGGCGCCGAGCTTGCGGCGCATATGGATTTGGCGCCCGAAGCCGAGGTCGCTGGCGTTGAAATAGACGGCGGAGGCTTCGTCGCCGGCGTTGAAGCCGTTGACGGTTTTCCAGTTGACGAGGGTCGTTTTCTGGTTCGCCGGGTCGATGGCGGCGTAATAGCTGGCGGCGGTGGCGGCGCTGCCCACGCCGTAGTTGTGCGTCAGGAATGGCTCGGCCTGCTCGACCTTCTGCGAAATCATCGGCACGGTGAAACCCAGTTTCATCGGCACAGTCGAGTAGTTGTAGGCGGGGGGTGAGATGGTATAGACCTTGAAGATGACCGTTTTGGCGTTGTCGCCCGTGAAGCCGGCGTTCGGATTGGCGGGATCGGAAAACCACGCCCCCGGTGCCTGGCGATGGCTCAGCACGTTGAAATAGATCGGGACGAGCGGCGGGAAATTGATCGCGGTGGGCGAGGCGTAGATGGTGAGGGTGAAATTCAAGGCGCCGGTGACGCGCACATCGTAAGGCAGGGCGATGGTGCGATCGACGGTGAGGTAGATGGTCGAATACGGTCCCGAGGGATCCATCGCCGTGTAGCCGTTGGGCGGCAGGGCGATGACAGTCCCGACATAGACGGACGGCCCGCCCGCGGACTGGCGGAGCGTGGCGCTGCCGCCTGGGTTCCAGACGCCGGCGCCCAGGTCATACGACCACATGCCCACTGTCGGCGGCAGCGCCGGATAGTTCGAGTGGCAGGCGGAACTCACGGGCAAGGCGAGCGTGGCCGCGGCGCCCGGGCCGGCCAGGCTCAAGTCCGCGCCCGTGGCGTCCCGGATTTGCAGATGTGCCGTCGTGAGGCTCGCGAAAGCAGCCGAGCCGGCCGGACCGTTGGCCGCCGCGCTCACCGGCGATTCGCGGAGGGGATCGCAGGGATCGATCGCCGTTAGCCACAGCGTCAGCGGCTCGGCCAGCGGCAGGCCGTCGAGTCGCGTCAGGGAATTGGACGGGATGAACAGCTCGACGCCTTTGGAGTTCGTCACCGATATGTCCGCCGCCGCCGTCGGGATGCTGAAAGTCTCCGGCTTGTAGAGCGTGTACTTTCCGCCGACGCTGTCGTCTTCGAACACGCGCGAGAGCGGCAGCAAACCGGGCTTGGTGATCTTGAGGACGAACGGGGGCGCCTGGTTCGAGAGCGTCAGCGAGAAGGAACCCGTGGAATCGGTGAGCCCGACGGCGTTGCTGATGGTGACGGTGGCATCCACGACCGGCACGCCGTCGCTGTCCGAGACCTGGCCAGTGAACAGGCGTTCGGCGATGGTCGAGACCCGCACGCGCGAGGTGGCAAAGCCCCCGTGGCCGTCGGTCACCCGCACGTACATCACGTGCACACCCGGCCAGGAAGGCAGGGTCCATTCCACATTCGTCGCGTCTGAAGATACAAAAGTCCCCTGGCTGAGGCTTGGCGCCCAGTAGTAATGGAGGGCGTCTTGGTCCGGATCGGCGGCAACGGCGGTGAGCTGGACGGTGCTGCCGGGCGGGGCGCGTTGGGTTTCCTGGCCGTTGTAGGTGGCGAAGACGCGCGTGATTTCCGGCCGGTGATTGGGCAGGACCGGGAAGACGGGTGCAGTTTGCGAAAAATCGAGGTCGTTCTGGATGCTGGCGGCTTCGCAGGCCGCAACGAGCTGGCCCGAGCCTGTATTGGGCACCGCCGTCAGCACAAATTGTCCGACTGAATTCGGCAACGCGGTCGCGATGACGTTCCCCTTGCTATCCTTCAAGGCGATGGTGGTTTGGAGATCGAGACCGTAAAACGCGTCGTGGCGGTGGAGCGGCGACTCGTCGAGGAAAGTGACCTGTCCAACCAGGGGGTGGCTGCCCGCGTTGGTCTGGAGCAGCGCCTGTTCGGCGTCGATATAGACGACGTCGCTGA
>DATJPQ010000046.1:0-2465 GCA_035506315.1 Opitutaceae bacterium | reverse complement strand
ACTGTGCTGCGGACGGTTTTCGGGCTGCGTGGGTTCCGGGGGGAGCAGGCCGCAGTGGTATCCCACGTCATCGCCGGCGGCGACGCGATCGTGTTGATGCCGACCGGGGGCGGGAAGTCACTCTGTTACCAGCTTCCCTCGCTCTGCCGCCCCGGTGTCGGTATCGTCATCTCGCCGCTGATCGCGCTGATGCGCAATCAGGTTGCGGCGATGCGCCAGCTCGGGCTCAATGCGGCCGCCCTGAACTCGAGCCTCACGGGGGCCGAGCGTGCCACAGCACGTGCGGACCTGCGCGCCGGCCGGCTCGATCTACTCTACGTTGCGCCCGAACGCCTGATGATGCCGGATTTTCTGGAGATGCTGGATGAGGCGCAAATCGCTTTGTTCGCCATCGACGAGGCGCATTGCGTCAGCCAATGGGGCCATGATTTCCGCCCGGAATACCTCCAGCTTGCAGCTCTGGCCAAACGATTCCCCGGCGTGCCGCGGATCGCGCTTACGGCCACAGCGGACATGCAATCCCGCGAGGACATCAGGCGGCGCCTCCAGCTCGATGACGCGCGGATGTTTCTTGCGAGCTTCGACCGGCCCAATATCCGCTATAACGTCGTGCCGAAAGCCGCGCCGCAACGCCAGCTTCTGACATTTTTGCGCGCGCATCCGGGCGAGAGTGGCATAGTTTATTGTCTGAGCCGCAAAACGGTAGAAGAAACCGCCGTCTTTCTGAAGGCCAACGGCATCAACGCCCTGCCGTATCATGCCAAACTCGCCCCCGAAATCCGCTCACGGCATCAGGACGCATTCCTCGCCGAAGAGGGGCTCGTGCTCGTCGCCACCATCGCCTTTGGCATGGGGATCGACAAGCCGGATGTACGGTTCGTCGTGCATCTGGACCTGCCTGGTAGTCTTGAAGCCTTCTATCAGGAGACCGGCCGCGCCGGGCGGGACGGCATGCCCGCCGAGACGCTGCTGCTCTACGGCATGCAGGATCTGGTCTTCCGGCGGCACATGATTGACCAAAGCGCCTCGCCGCCTGATGTGAAGCGGGTGGAACGCGCCAAGCTCGACTCGTTGCTCGGCGTTTGCGAGGCGGCGTCCTGCCGGCGCCAGGCGATCCTCGCGCATTTTGGGGAGGCGATGGCGCAACCCTGCGGCAATTGCGATACCTGTCTGACGCCGGTGGAAACCTGGGATGCGACGACGGCGTCACGCAAGGCGTTGTCGGCGATCCTGCGCACCGGACAGTCTTTTGGCACGGGCCACCTCACAGACCTGCTTCTTGGCGTGAAGACCGAAAAGATCCTCCGCCTCAACCATGACCAGCTACCGACCTTTGGCGTTGGCACGGAACTGGACCGCAAGGGCTGGGGCTCTGTTTTTCGGCAGCTCGTGGCGCGCGGCATGATCGAGGTCGACCATGATGCATTCGGCGCGCTGCGCATGACCCAAGCGGCTGAACCCATACTGCGCGGCCATGAGCCTGTGCATCTGCGGCGGGAGCGAACGGCCTCCGCCGCCGCCGCGGTGATGAAGAAGAAAAATGAACGCGCGGTGCTTGGGGCCGAGGATTCCGAGCTGTATGAAATCTTGCGCGGCGAACGCGCAAGGCTGGCGCGTGAGCAGGGGGTTCCCGCTTATATCATCTTCCATGACGCCACCCTGGCCGCGATCGCCACGGCGCGTCCGCGCACTCTCGATGAACTCGGGGATATTCCGGGCATGGGCAAGAGCAAGATTGAACGGTACGGCGACGCAGTTCTAGTCGCCGTTGCTGGCAAGCCCCGATAGGCACTCCATGTTGATAGTCGTTAATTGTGCAGCGGGCTTCTGTCCCGGGGCGTGGTGTAGGAGGCCGCCAGCAGGGACACGACCGATTTTGTTGGATACCACCGGGTTCTCGAGCGTGAAGGCATCGAGAGCTTTATCGTCGCCCCCGCATCCATTGCGCCGTCGCGGGCCCGACGGGGACAGCGCCCCCTGAACCTACTTAGTCACGACCCCGGTCACCGCCCCCACACCGCCGCCGATGAGCGCGCCTTTGCCTGCCCCCACGCCGGTTGCGGCGCCGATGGCGGCACCGCCGGCGGCCCCGATGGCACCGCCCGAGAGGGCGCGCGAGCCGGTCGTCTCGCCGCAGCCGGCAAGCGCGGTGATCGCGACGGCCAACATCAGGCCCGATGTCAATTTACGAAACATGGTGAAACTCCGTTGATTGAGTGAGTGCGGCGGCTCCCGTTAGTTCGACCGAAACTTGGCTGAGTTGGGAGAGAATCACGCTGGTTCAAGTGATCTATTATGCCGCACCAGGGGCTCGATAGTGGAAGGCAGCGCTTTATCAGCATAGATTGTACCCTTTTCCGCCTGTCGTTGTTGCGCCTGTGGGGATGTGTGCAACGTGTTTGCGTTGTGCATTTATTCCTCAGATCGGCGGAAAGATCAGAAGACAAGAGATTTCCAGAAAGAAA
>DATJPQ010000045.1:0-16804 GCA_035506315.1 Opitutaceae bacterium | reverse complement strand
CGGGCGCCGAAGGGCCGGCACCGGGTGCAACGGTGTCTTTCCGCTCTCCGCTTTCCGCCTTCCGCTTTCATGGCCTGGGCTGGCTGCCGCCTTTGCTCTGGTTCAAATCCTGGATCCGCTGGCGCGCATCCTGGCGCAGTTTGTCGCGCTCGGCCGGATCGGACCACGTGGGACGCAACACCCGGAAATCCTGGGCGATCTTTGGCGTGTCGGGCGTCGCCGGGTCGTTGATTTCGCAGAGGAAATGCACGAGGAAAAGATCGGCGGTTTCCGTGGACTCGATCTGGGCGCTCCAGTGCACCCGCCGCCCGCCGGGTGAATCGAAGTCGCCGCCCTCCTCGATTTTTTTCGGATCGGCAATGGCGAGCAGTTGGGCGCGGGCGAACTTCACATCCTCGTCGCCCTGGGTGCTGCGCGCGGCGGTTTCGTAGCTCAGCAGCACATTGACGTAGGCCGCGCCCAACACCACCGCGGCAAGCGCGAAGATCGACAGGGCGACGAGCACTTCGACGAGCGTGAAAGCGCGGGGGGCTTTTAATTTTGGATTTTGGATTTTTGATCTCGAACCATGTGCCAGCACCCGCCCGGTGAGGCCGGTTGCCGTCGATCGAAAATCTAAAATCGAAAATCGAAAATTCATTTCGGGGTCTCCAAAACCGGCGCGCAGGTCCAGGGATCGATGGCCACGACGTGCACCGGACCATTACCGGTGCGCAACTGCACCCGGAAGGGCGTGCAGGTGCCGTCCGGATAGAAGGTGATGTACGGCAGGTTCGACAGCTCCACCAGCTCACCGCCCAACAGCATGGAATTGTCCTTTTGCGTGGTGAGAAAATCGATCTGCACTTCCTCCGGCAGGGGGAGCGGAAAGTCGCGTTTGCCGTCGACCGAGCTGGCATGGAAGACTTTGCCCTTGTTGTCGTAGGCCAGACGCACCTCCCGGTAATTTTCCACGGCGTAGCGTCGCGCCTGGGTGATTGCCTGGCGCATCACTTCGTCCGCGGTGGCCGGCCGCTCGCGCAAAAGTGCCGCCGTGCCGCCAATGAGCAGGCCGGACAACAGGGCGACCAGCGCCAGTGTGACCAGCAGCTCCAGCAAGGTGAACCCGGCGGTCCGGCGTCCGCGGCGCGTCACCCCTTTGCCGGCCCGTGAAGTGAGTCCAGTCCGCCCACGCCGCGCGCGTGCTCGGTCCAGCCCTCCCCCAGCTCTGTCACTTGCCGGTCGCACCCTCGGTGGCGGCGTCCCAATTGCCGATGTCGTCCGCCGTGCCGTCCTGCTTGTCCGGCCCTTTGGACCAGAGGTCGTAACTCGTCGGGTTATGCTTGCCGGGACACGCGTATTGATAGGGCTCGTTCCAAGGATCGAGCGGGATCTTGCCATCGGCGACATAAGGTCCGCGCCAGCGACCCGCGGCAGACGCCGGGGCGGTGCACAAGGCCGCGAGCCCCTCGGCGGTGGTGGGAAATCCACCCAGATCGATGCGGTAGCCCATCAGCGGTGTCTTCATGCTGCTGTTGACGAACGTGTGGGCCACGTCCTTCCGCGCATTTTCGAGGCTGTTGCCGATATTGTTCACCGCGAGGCCGACCAGCAGGCCGAGGATCGCGAGCACGACCATGATTTCGAGCAGGGTAAAACCGCGCGTCCGAAGCGCACGGCGATGCAAGGTGCGGAGGTAGTTATACATGGCGGGAGAAAATAATGCGGCGAGGAGGACAATTGTCGAGACCCGCTGCGCCGGGAAAAAGTTTCCTCGTTCGCGCCCGCCCGCCGTGCTTTGCTCAAGGCACAAACTGCTCCATTCGCATGACCCTGGCCCAGCTCGAACGCGCCCGTCGCCTGCTCTGCGCCCTGCAGGATTATATCCGCGATACCCTCATCACCGCCCGCGAACGGGGCGCAACCGGCTTTGCCCGCATCGCCGCCGTCACTTCCGCCGACACGATCTACCAGATCGACCGCGTCAGCGAAGATGCCGTTGTTGCCTGGTTCGAAGCCCATTGGCCGCGCGCCTGGCCGGTCGAGCTGGTCATGGAAGGGCTCGCCGATGGCGCGGCGCCGACAACCTTCCCCCGGGGTACGCCGGTGGCAAAGACCCTCTGCAAGTGCATCCTCGACCCGATCGACGGCACGCGCGGGCTCATGTACGACAAACGCAGCGCGTGGATTCTCGCCGGCCTTGCCCCGCAACGCGGCGTCCGGACCCACCTCGGCGACATCCTGGTCGCCGCCATGACCGAGCTGCCCACCAGCAAGCAATGGCGCGCCGACCAGCTCAGTGCCGTGCGCGGCCGCGGCCTGCGCGCCGAGGCCGTCGATGTACGCACGGGCCGGCGGGAGCGCCTCGCCCTCCGGCCGTCGCGGGCGCGGGACTTCAAGCATGGCTTCGCCGGGCTCGTGCGGTTTTTCCCCGAGGGCAAGGCGCTCACCGCCCGGCTTGAGGAGGGACTCTGGGCCGAGCTCTACGGGGTGGGGCGCGGCGCTTCGCCGCTCATTTTCGACGACCAGTACATCTCGACCGGCGGCCAGATCTACGAGCTCATCGCGGGGCATGATCGCATGCAGGGCGATCTGCGGCCGCTGGTGTTTCGCCGGCTCGGCTATGCCTCGGAGCTGGTCTGCCACCCGTACGACATCTGCACGGCCTTTCTCCTGGAGGAGGCGGGCGGCATCGTCGAAACCCCCGACGGCCGGCCGTTGCACGCGCCCCTCGACACGGTTTCGGCCGTGGCGTGGATGGGTTATGCCAATCCAACGCTCGCTCGGCAGGTGCGGCCGATCCTGCGCCGGCTCATCCGCCGGCACCTCGGCTGGCGAACGCGGCCTTTCCCGCAAGAATTTAATGCGGTCGAATGATACGTATTACGTAACATTCCCTCCGGGAATCGGCGGTTTTCTCGAGAGGAGCGGAATGGCATATGCCAGGTCCGTAGGTCTTTCTCTTAGCCCGGCTCGGCGCTTGCTAGGGGACAAGACCCGTTGACGAGCAGGGAGATGAAATCGCGGCGAATTTCCGCAGGTATTTCAACGCGACTTCGAACTCGTGGGGCAGCGGCGCCCGCAACGTGTGCGGGGCGCGAGTGACGGGATGGGTGAAGGTGAGTGCGCTGGCGTGCAACGCCAGGCGGCGCAGCAGCGGCTTCTCGTCGGCGAAGCCCTTGTAGCCGCGCTTGAACGCGGACAGGCGCAACTCGATCGTCGGATCGCCGTAAAGCGCATCGCCCAAAATCGGCGCACCCGCCGCGGCCAGGTGGACGCGAATCTGATGGGTGCGTCCGGTCTGCGGCCGGCATTCGATCCACGTAAAACCGCGGAAACGCTCGAGCGTGCGGCAGTCGGTGGCGCTGGGCTTGCCGCCGCGTTTTGGGAAAACGCGCATACGGCCCGGTTGCCGCTCATCCTCGCCGATTGTGAGATCGATGGTGAAGGCCTCTGGCACCAGGCCATCGGCCGTGCACACCGGCGCAACCGCCTGCAACGCGCGCTCCAGCGGCAAAGCCACCACCAGGGCGTGAAAGATTCTCGCCGCTGTCTTGGACTGGAACTGGCCGCTCAGGAAATCCAGCGCGACTTTGGTCTTGGCGCAGAGCAACACTCCGCTCGTGTCGGCATCGAGGCGATGGACATTGACCACGTGGGGACCCAACCGGGCATGCACCAGTGCCATGAGGTTGACGCGCGCCCTTTCCCCCCGGTCGGGCGCGACGGGCAAACCGTCCGGCTTGTCGAAAGCGATGAGAGCATCGTCCTCGTAAATGATCGGCGGCAAGTCCATGTGAGGCAATCAACCGGGCTCCCGGCCTTCTTTCGAGCGCGATTTTGCCGGGCCGCCACAACCTGGGCGCGACCGCGTCATCGTTGGGCGGGCGCGTTTACGTCCGACGGCTGCTGTGGCTAAAATCCGGTAAGACGATGCGAAAAGCGTGAAAAACGCTTGCAGTAACGAGGCCGAAGAACAGCTCTTTGCTGGTAAAGCTTCCGCCATGTCGGCCCTGCCTAAACCCCTCGTTCTGTTGGGTGCCAGCGTGCGCACGACCGTCACGACGTTGCGCTTGCGATATGGCAACGATGCGGTGGGCGCGCAGCACCGCATTTGGCGGGCACTGATGGGACGCTTTTCGCACACGGTCCACGGCCGCGCGGCCCATCTGGACGCCAGCCTCAACTATGCGCAATTCCAGGCGCGCGTCCCGCTGCAAACCTACGAGCAGATCGCGCCTTTGATCGAACGGATGAAACGCGGCGAGACCAACATGCTCTGGCCCGGCCAGTGTTCTTTCTACGCCTTGTCGGCGGGCACGACCACCGGACATCCCAAATATCTGCCCGTGACCGGGGAGATGATGACGCATTTCCGCCGGGCGACACTGGCGGCGGGATTTTATTACACGGCACGCGCGGGCCATGCCGGAGTATTTCGCGGCCGGCATCTTTTCCTCGGCGGCTCGACCGCGCTCTCCTCGCTCCCGGAGTCCCGGCCGTTTGAGGCGTATGCTGGCGATCTCAGCAGCATCGTGGCCTTCAATCTGCCCGCCTGGGCGGAAACGCATCTCTACGAACCCGGAGCGGAGATCGCCCGGATTGGCGACTGGGATGCGAAGCTCAAAGCCATCACCGAACGCTGCTGGCAGCGCGACATCACGCTACTGGCCGGGATGCCGAACTGGCTGCTCATCCTGGCGGAGGCATTGCGCGCGCGGGCCCGGAGCCACCAGCGTCCGGTTAACCAGCTGATTGAGCTCTGGCCCAATCTCGAATGTCTCGTGCACAGCGGCGTGCCCCTCGGACCGTTTGCCGACGAGTTACGGCAGGTGCTCGGGCCGGGGGTGAATTTTCACGAGGTGTACACGGCGGCGGAGGGCTTCATCGCGGCCCAGGACACGGACAGTTCACACGGCCTGCGGCTCATGGCGGACGCGGGATTGTTTTTCGAATTTCTCCCGATGCGCGATTACGACGAAACGCGCCTGGCCAGCCTCGGCGCCAGGGCCGTGCCGCTCGAGGGAGTCAAACCGGGGGTCGACTATGCGGTGTTCGTCACCACGCCGGCCGGCCTGCGCCGCTACGCCCTGGGCGATGTCGTGCGGTTTCTCACGACCAAACCGCCGCGCTTGATTTATGTGGGCCGCACCAAACTGCAGCTGCGCGCCTTCGGCGAAAATGTGAACGAGAAGGAGATCACCGACGCGCTCACCGGCGTCTGTTCGCGCCATGGCTGGCAGATCGTGAATTTCCACACGGCTCCGATCTTCGCCAGCTCGCTCACCGGCCAGACCCGCGGCCGCCATGAATGGTGGGTCGAGCTGAAGCCGGGCACCATCGCCACGCCCACGGGGCCGGCGCTCGCCGCCGAGCTCGACAAGGAGCTGCAGCGCCTCAATGCCGACTATGCGGCCCGGCGCAAAAACAGCGTCCTGGAACCGCCGGTCGTGCGCCTGGTGATGCCGGGCGTCTTCGAACAGTGGATGCGTCGTCGGGCGCGCTGGGGCGGCCAGCACAAGATGCCCCGCTGCCGGAGCGACCGCGAGATCGCCGAAGAGCTGGCCCAGCTGGCGCGCTTTCACGACTGAGCCGGACGGCGGGATCTCCCGGGCAAGGGCGGCTGGCCGAATCGTCCGGTATTTGGCACGGCCAGTGCTAGAACAATGGCGTTGATCGGACGATTCCCTGGCCAGCCAGGGGTTGGCCGAAGAACGCAGATCCGTCAGCAAGACCAGACGAGAAAACCTGGGGCCGGCGTTAAGGGGTTATCGCCGGCCCCTTCTCTGGCCGGCGCCGATGGTCGGGGGGGAAGTTTCGTCCGGGGGCCGGGTGCGGCTCCAGTTTCGTCACTTCAACCAGGGCAGCAGGCGCTGTTCGAAGTCGGCGGTTTTCTCGGCGCCCACCTTGCGATAACGGATGATGCCCTGGCGATCGATGATGAAGGTGGTCGGGATCGCCTCCACCCCCCCGAAAGCCGCGGTTATCGATTCGTCGCCAAGGACGACCGGATAATTCATGTGGTGCTGGGCCACGAATTGCTTCACCGCCTCCGGCGCCTCGCTGTCGAGGGAGACGCCCACGAAGGTCAGGCCGTTCTGGCCGTATTTCTCCTGCAGGGCGATGTATCCTGGAATCTCGGACAAACACGGCGGACACCAGGTGGCCCAGAAGTCGAGCACCACGACCTTGCCCTTGAATTGCGCGGAATCGACGAACTGGCCGTCCAAATCCCGGAGTTTCCAGGCCGGGGCGGCCGTCGGTGGCGCCGGGGCCGCCGGTTCGCCCTGCGGTTTGCCGGCGGCAAACGGCAAAACCGAAAGACCGGCCAGACAGAGAACACGGCGAACGAAGGTCGGGCGGAAGAAGTGCATGGCGATTGCGACACAGCATGCGGGCAAGGTCCAGCGCTGCAACCGGTGCCGGCCGATTTACCGGCGTCCGCCGGCGCCCGCTCGGTGCCGGCGAAGAGAACCGGCCGGACAGGAGCCACTACGTAATGCTGGTGGCGTTACGCACGTCGGTCAGATCGAGGCCGAGCGTCTCGATGAATTTTTTCATCGCCGGCGTCAGCACGCGACCCTTGCGGTGGAGGATGGCCAGCGGCCGGGTGAATTCCTTGCCCTTGAAAGTCACGATGGCGAGCGAACCCTGCCGGCCTTCCTGCATGACCGTGGCTTGTGGCACCACGGCGATGCCATGATCGATTTCGACGGCCCGTTTGACGGTTTCAATGTTGTCGAACTCCATCACCGGCTCGATCTCTAGTTTGTTCTCGCGGAAAATGTGGTCGACGGCCTTGCGGGTGGGGATGTCGGGGTCGAAGCCGATGAACTTGTGCCCCTGGAGCTCGCGCAATTCAATTTCGGTGCGCTTGGCCAGCGGGTGTTGCGGATGCGTGATGAGCACGAGCTGGTCGTTGCGGAACGGCAGCGCCTCGATCTGGCGCACCTTGACGGGGAAGGCCACCAGCCCGAAATCGACCGAATTGTGCAGGATATCCTCGTACACGAGGTTCGAACGGCGATACTCCACCCGCACGTTGACCGAAGGATAATCATGCAGGAATTTTTTGATATAGGGCGGCAGTTCATGCAGGCCGATCGAGTAGATCGTCGAGATGCGGATCGTGCCGCTGATCACCTTCTTCATCTCCTGCAGTTCGCTCAGCAGCTTGTCGTAGCTGTGCAGCAACTCCTTGGCGGACTCGTACACGCGCTGGCCTTCCCGCGTGAGCTGAAACTGCTTCTGGCTGCGGTCGACCAGGAGCGTCTTGAAATGCCGCTCCATTGCCCGGGCTTGCTGGCTCACCGCGGATTGCGTGATACCGTTAAGTTTGGCCGACTTCGAAAAACTCTTCGTTTCGACGAGGTCGGCAAAGATTTTGAAATTCTCGATCTGCATGAATTCTTCTGATTGGAGCTTGAAGATGAATAATTCTTATCCCTTCGTAAACCCTTAAGTAGAGATTCTGCGATGTTTCTTGATTACAATCAATTCTGCGTCCGCGTCGCCTCGGTTCGGGCGCAAATCGCCGGAGCCTGCGAACGCTGTGGCCGGCGGCCGGAGGAAGTCGAGCTATTAGCTGTCACGAAAAGTCATCCGGTGGCCGCCGCCGAATATGCCGCGCGGTATGGGCTGCGCGCCGTGGGAGAGAATCGCGTGCAGGAAGGGGTCGAGAAACGCGCCCAATGCACGGCGGCCATCGCCTGGGAACTGATCGGCCATCTGCAGTCCAACAAGGCGAAGCTGGCCGCGACGCACTTCGATCGCGTGCAGAGCGTCGACAGCGAAAAACTGCTCGTCCTCCTCGACCGCGCCGCCGCCGAGGCCGGCCGGGTGCTGCCCGTCCTGCTGCAAATCAACGCGGGCGCCGATCCCGATAAATTTGGCGCCGAGCCCGCCGACGCCCCGCGACTGCTCGAACTTGCGCTCGCGAAACCCGCGCTGCGTATTGACGGCCTCATGACCATTGCGCCGCTCTCCGACGATCCCGACGTCGCCCGCCGCACCTTCGCCAATCTGCGCACGATCCGCGACGAACTGGCGGTCAAGTTCGGCGTGCCGCTCCGCGAGCTGTCGATGGGCATGAGCGCCGACTTCGCGCTCGCGATCGCCGCCGGCAGCACGCTGGTCCGCGTCGGCTCCGCCTTGTTCGGCACGCGCGAGTGACGAGGTCGCCCTGGTTCGCGTTGCGCCCGCGCCGATCGGAGTCGTGGCCGACCCGGTGCTGGCGCAAAGTCAATCTTGTCTCCCCGGCGCGAGGCCCTTGTGCTTCAACCGTATGCCCCTTCGCTCGCTGCTGGTCCTGCTCCTCGGGTTGACGTGTGCGCAGTGGCTTCCCGCCGTTGAAATCGGCGACTCGCGCGCCGCCGTGCTGAACGAGATCGGTCCGCCCTCCTCGACCGCCCGGCGCAACCAGCGCGAGATATTGGTCTACCCCAAAGGCGGACGGATTGAGCTGGTGGAGGGCAAAGTGGTGGACATTCGCGGTCCGTTGCCCGTCGGCCAGCCGGCCGAGCCGCCTCCCGTCGCCCCCGCCCCCTCCGCGCTGGCTTCTCCGACGCCTCCGCCGGCCGGTCCACCCCCGGGCGCTCCTGCCGCGGCCCCCAAGGCGGTGAATACCAAACCAACCCCGGGTGGGACCAGCACCGCCGCTCCCGTTAGTTTCAATCCGGCCGACGCCGCCAACGCACTTGGCGATAAAGTCGAGAAAATGAACACCGCCTGGGGAGCCCTCCCACCGCCGCCGAAAAAGCACTCGGCGCTCGATAACATCCCGAGCTTCCTCGTCGGCCTCCTGCTGCGTTTTACC
Source organism: Opitutaceae bacterium (assembly GCA_035506315.1). Classification (GTDB taxonomy): domain Bacteria; phylum Verrucomicrobiota; class Verrucomicrobiia; order Opitutales; family Opitutaceae; genus MWDT01. The sequence goes on along the minus strand of DATJPQ010000045.1, from coordinate 8,010 downwards.
CTCACCATCGTCGGGTTGAAGCTCGCGTTTAAATACTGGGAGATGGACGCATTCTGGACGGGTGTCTGCTGCATCGCCGGGATCGACGTGGCGCTGCACGCGATCCTCGAACTCCTCGGTCCGGCCACGGGTGGCCTGACCACGATGAATGCCGTCGAGAACGGCCTGCCCGGACTCGCGCTGATTTTCACCATCAATTATTTTTGCATCAACAAGCGCCTGCAAAATGCGGTGGTGACCGCGATGACGGTGAAGCTGGCCGTCACCATCTGCTATCTTTTTCTGGGGGTCTGGCTCCTGCAGATGGCTTTCGGCTGAACGCCGGGCCGGGGGTCCGGAAGATTCCGGCCCGCGGCCGTCGTTCCCCGTTGCACCCCGCGCCGGATTGTTACATGTCTCCGCCGTGGAAACGGCCCATGACCAGCTCGCGGCGCCTTTGCGCGATGCCCTGCTCCGTCTGCTCGACGACCCCAGCCCCTCCGTGCGGCAGGCCTTGCTGGCGGACTTCACGCGCCGGGGCGGGCCGGCGGTGCGATTTCTCCGCACGGTAGCCGGCGGTGCCGACCCCGCGGTCGCGACGCCGGCCCGATGGTTCCTCGAACAACTGCGGATCAGCGATCCCATCGTCGAATTCAAGGAGTTTATCCGTGCGCTCCACTATGAGCTCGAGACCGGCCTGCTGCTGCTCGCCCGCACCGTGACGCCCGATCTCGACCCCGCCGCCTGTGGTGCCCAGCTCGACGCCCTGGCGGCGCGTTGCCGCGAACTCATCAAACTTCCCGCCCCGCCCCGCGAACAATGCCTGGTGCTCAACCGGGTGCTCTTTCAGGAATATGGCCTGCGGGGCAACGTCGAGCACTACGCCGACCCGCGCAACAGCTTCCTCGACGAAGTGCTCGCGCGCCGCACCGGCATCCCCCTCTCGCTTTGCACGGTCTACCTGCTCGTCGCCCGGCGGGTCGGCCTGAGCCTCGAGCCGGTCGGGCTGCCCGGCCATTTCCTGCTGGGCTGCTACGCGGAGGGCGCGCCGTTTTTTATCGATGCCTTTGACCAGGGCACCTTCCGCACCGGCGAGGAAATCTTCGCGGCGCTCCGCGCCAGCCACATCGCGCCCCGCGTGACGGACCTCGCGCCCACGCCAGTGGGCGAGGTGCTCTGCCGTTCCTGCCGCAATCTCGTGAACCACTACGCCGCGACCGGCGATGCCGAACACGCCCGGCTCTTCGCGGAGTTCGTCGAGGAGTTCGAGACGACCCGCGAGCGACACGCGACTTGATTTTCCCGGCCCAGATTGCTTTGTCTGCCCCCGGCGTTGCCGCCCCCATCGAAAACCAAATTCCCCGCGCCCTTGAATAACGTTCTCACGCTCCGCGACCTCGAACGCTGGTCCCGCCCCGGCACGGCTCTCGCCGTCCTCGGGCATCCGGTCCAACACTCGCTCAGCCCGCCCATGCACAACGCGGTGCTGGCCGAGCTCGCCCGGAGTGATGCGCGTTTCACCGGCTGGCATTACCATTGCGTCGAGGTCTCCCCCGCCGAGCTACCGCGCGCCCTTGCCGTGCTGCACGCCGAAAATTTCCGCGGCATCAACCTGACGGTGCCGCACAAGGTCATCGCCTTCGACCAGGTGGCGCAAATCGATCCCGCCGCCCGGCCCATCGGCGCAGTCAATACCCTCCGCTGGACCGAGCAGGGCTGGCATGGTTTTAACACCGACGGCTACGGCCTGGCCACCGCGTTGCGGACCGATTTTGGCCGGGAGCTCGCCGGCGCGGACATCGTGCTGATCGGCGCGGGCGGCGCGGCACGCGGCGCGGCGGTCGAGTGTCTGCAACGCGGCGCCGCTTCGATCTGGATTGCCAACCGCACCCGGGAGAATCTCCACACCCTGCTGGCCGTGCTCGCCTCACTGGCCGGCCGCACCTCGTTGCGCAGCTTCTCGCCCGAGGCACCGCCTTCCGATCTGCCCGCTGGCGCGATCGTGATCAACGCCACCTCCGCCGGTTTGCGCGAGAGCGATCCGGCGCCCATTGACCTCGCCCGCTTGCCCCGCCCCGCGGTGGTTTACGACATGATTTATAACCCGCCGGAAACCCGTCTGCTGGCTGACGCCCAGGCACTCGGCCTGCCCCGGGCCCACGGGCTCTCGATGCTTGTCCATCAGGGCGCCAAATCCCTCGAGATCTGGACCGGCGTTCCCGCCGCAAGCACCGCTCCGACCATGGCCGCCGCCGCCCGCGCGGCACTGGTCATCTGATCCCTCCCCCCGGTTCGGCCGCCGCCTAGCACCCCTGAATCAATCCGCCGACTCCATCGCCTGCGCCGCTGTGCCGGGCGCATTTGACTTTCCCGGCGGCGCGCGACGGAATCCGACAGCGCCATGAACGTCATCGTCACCCTCCGAGAAGTCCAATTGCTGGCGCCGTGGTTTTTCCCCGCGGTGGTTTTTCTCTTCGGCGCCATGATCGGCAGTTTTCTCAACGTTTGCATCCACCGCATCCCGGCGGGCCAGTCGATCGTGCGTCCGGGTTCGCATTGCGCCTGCGGCGCGCCGATCGCGTGGTACGACAATATTCCGATTTTTTCGTGGTTGATCCTGCGCGGCCGCGCCCGTTGCTGCGGCCGGCCGTTCTCGGTGCGTTATCCGGCGGTCGAGCTGCTGACGGCGCTGCTGTTCCTCGCCTGCTGGCGGCTTTTCCCCCCGGCGCCGGCCGCGTGCGGCATGGTGCTCGTGAGCGCGCTCATCTGCGCGACGTTCATCGACCTCGACCACATGATCATTCCCGATGCCTTCACGGTGGGGCTCGGCGTCGTGGGGTTGGTATTGTCGTTCCTGGTGCCGGCGCTGCACGGCGAAAACAGCGGCCTCTTCGTGGTGGACAGCGTGCGCTCGGGCGTGGCTTCGCTGCAGGGCCTGTGCGTCGGTTCCGGTCTCGTGCTCTGGATCGCACTTGTCGCCGAGGCCGTGCTGAAAAAGGAGGCCATGGGCTTTGGCGACGTGAAACTGGTCGGCGCCATCGGCGCCTTTACCGGCTGGCCGGGCGCGGTAACGGCGGTCTTCGGCGGCGCCGTCGTCGGCACGCTTTGGTTCGTGGTGGCGCTGCTCTGGAAGAAACTGGCCGGCAAATCCGCCCCGCCGGCGATGAAGGCGGAGACCCCGGAAGGCCAGCCGGCCGAGCTCGGTTTCGGGGTGCAGGTGCCCTACGGGCCGATGCTCGCGATCGCGGGCGCGCTGCACTTTCTGTGGCTGCACCGCTGGGTGTCCGTGTATTTCGACAGCCTGCGCACGGTGCTGGGTTGACCGGCATTCGGGCGAATTTCGACCAAGGCCACCGCGCCGGGACGTGGTTTCCGGCGTAAGTCCGGTTCCCGACGCAGCGATCCGGCAGAAGAGATGGTTCTGCCGGGCATGCCGTGGCAATCGACCCGCTAATTTAGTCGCCCGAAACCATCGTCGATGCCGGAGGGCACGAACATTCCTGTAACTTTTCCCACCAGGGGTGGGTTCTCACGGCACAAACCAAAACATACAATGAAGCTCATCGCCATCCTCACCAGTATCGCCGGACTTTCCCTGGCTGCCTTTACGCTCGGACTCACCTTCGACCATCTCGAGTTTCCACTCTTCGCCTTCGCGATTGCCGCCTGGTTCGTGCTCCTGACCGTCCACGCCTACGCGCCCCCCCGCCGGAGCTGGCAACCTCGCCTGGCCGGGGTTCCGGCCGTCGCACGGCGCCCCGCCGCTCTTCCCCTGGCCGTTTAAACCTGCGCCTCCCCCGTCCCGCACCCTGTAGCCCTCTGGGCTGCAAACCGGCGGGGCGGGGCGGCGCTGGAAACGCGCCGGGAGAATCAAAACCTCCACTGGTTCGACGTAGCGCAGGCGCCCGTTCTTGGAGGCGATGCACCACTCATCATCCTGAGGTTGCGTCTGGCCGATGGCGGGTGCACGGTGGTGGCGCCATGAAAACCTATGCCCTTTATGGATTCGGGCTGATGCTGACGAGCGCGGTCCTGACACTTATTCTTTACCTCGCCGGCTTTCAGAGTGATGTGGACAAATTCATGCTGGGTCTCGGCCTCAGCTTCCTCCTCGGCCTGACCGCGGCTATTTTGTTTTTGATCCTCGGGATCAAAGCCGCGCGCGCCGCGGCTGGCGCCGCGGCCGGATTCAGCTATGGCCGGGCGCTCGTGTGCGGCCTGATGATCACCGTGTTTACCGCGGTTTTCAGCGCCCCATTCAATTATCTGTATTTCGGGTACATCAACTCGGAGTACACCGAGACGACCATTGCGTGGGCGACGCGCATGATGGAAAAGGGTAAAGTCGAGCAGTACAAAATCGACGAAATGGCAGAAAAGATGCGGCAAAGATCGACTCCGCTGCGGCAGACCGCCAATGGCGTGACCGGCACCTTGATCGGGGGGGTTATCATCAGCCTGATTGTCGCCGGAGTGATGAAGCGCGAACCCGAAGAGTCGATCCCACCTGAGCTAACCGATCCACCACGGACGGTCTGACGGGAAGCGCTTGCTCCTGGCGCTGCGCCGGTCCGGACCGAGCCCGGCAGCGGAAGGCAAACGGTGCCAGGATCCGGACCGCGACGGGCAACGACAGCTAGATTTGCCGGCCCGGCTGTGGCTGCACGACCGGCGGACCCGGATGGAAATCGCCGTCGGGCGTAAAACTGAAGCCCTGCATCCGCAGGATTTTTTCCAACCGCGGGCGCACGCTTTCGGGCAGAGCCTTGCGCTCTTCGGGTGTGTTGATGGGGCCGGCGAAAATAACGGCGCCTTTGGCATCTTTGGCCGTGAGTTCCTTCTGCCCGTCGTCGATCTTGAGCTCGAGCGTGCCGGCTTCGTCGCTGAACATCATTTCGCTTTTGCCGGGATTGAGCATGGTCACGCGGGGGGTGGGGCCGCCCTGCCGCTCGATGATGCGCACGGAACTTTGCGGAGGAGCCGACTGGAGCAGGTCCATCATGCGTGCATCGACCGGTCCGGGGCCGCCCATCTCTTCTCCCCGCATCAATTCGATATGCCCGCCACCACTGCCGGCCGAGCCCGTCACGCGTCCGAACAGCCGATCCGAGTTTCTGCCTTCGAACGGCAAATGCATCGAGAGTTTCGGCATCTCACGCTTGGCCAGTTTTACCTTGGCGGTCTGCTGCTGGCCGCCACGTAGGTAGACCAGCGTGATTTCATCGCCCTCCTGGTGGTTGCGCACGAGCACGGCGAGCTGACGCACCTCGATGAGCAACTGGTCGTCCAGTTTCACGAGGATGTCGTGTTCCTTCAAGACTCCGGCCGCGGGACTGTCGGGCACCACATTGGTGATCACCAGGCCGGTCCCTTCGGCCAGGCCGAGCTGGGAAACAAGGGTGGGCGAAGCCGGCATGGTTTCGACACCCAGGAAGGTGACGGGCTCCTTCGGCAGATCCTTGGGCGGGTGGTTGACGAACACGCGCATACCCGGTTGTTCCGACTTGGCGGGGGCGGGCGGATCGTTTTTCTCCGCGCACCGGCCAGCGGGCAGGAGAGCGACGAGGCCGAGCAAGGCGATGAGGCTGCGGTAGTGAGTTTTCATGAGCGTTTGGGTCAAGGGTTTGGTTTTGATTCGGAATAAGGGGGGAAAATTCAGTAAGCACGCACGGGGACCACCCGCACCTCGTCGCGGGGAACGGTCCAGCGCAGCGAGGCGTTGGTGTGGGGATTGCGCCAGGTATAGGTGTCGAGGTAACGTTGGAACACCCGGTGGGCGGCCGTCCCGTCGTCGAGAGTGATCAAACCCTCGTCGCGCGATTCATAGAGCAAGTTTTCAGCGGAGACAGGCTGGTAAAGATCCGCGGCGGCCGTGGCAGCGGTGTTCGGTTCAGATGCGGTTTTGCTCACGGAGCGGGTAGTCGGACCGGGGATTGTTTTGACCGCTTCGGATTGGTGCATAATGACAAAGGCCAGCGCCACGGCCGCGGCGACGGCGGTTGACCCCAGCACCCACCTCCACGCACGCGAGGGGAACGCCGGACGATAAGCGCTCGCCGGTCGGTTGAGCGCCGCGGCGAGATGGGCTTGCAGCTCGGACGAAGGCGCGCATGGGCGCAACCGTTTCAACTCGACCTCGAGATCGGAAAAATCGTCGTTCATGGCACCGGGGCAGCTAGTTCCTTGCGAAGAGAGCCGAGCGCATAGCGGTAGCGCGAAGCCGCCGTGCTGGCTGGAATATCGAGCTGGCCGGCGATCTCCTCAAAAGTGAGTTCGCCCCAGATTTTGAGGACCAGCACCTCGCGTTGCTCGCAGGGCAGGCGCCGAAGCGCCGCTTCGATCTCGGCGCGACGGTCGTCACCTTCCGGTAAGGGCTCGAAAAGCACACCATCTTCGAGGTCGGCACCGGCCAATTTGCCTTCGCGGGCCAGGCGGCGTGATTCGCCCCGCGCCCGATCGCAGGCTGCCCGGCGCACAGAAGTAAGCAGCAGCGCCAGCGGTTCACCGCCGAGTCCGCGCTGATGTGTCCAAAATCGGACGAAGGCTTCCTGGACCACGTCCTCGGCATCTGCCAATGAGTGCGTCCATTGGCGCGCGCACAATAACAGCTGCGGCCCGTATCGTTCGAACCATTTGCTCCAAGACGCATGGTCAGATATGTCCTCCATGAGGGGGTTTGAGTGCTTTTGCCTAAGAAGCGTCACGGCCTTCGGAATTTGTCTAAACGAGCGGGAACAAAATGCGATGCCGGGCATTTGCCGCCGGTTTCTTCCCCCTAAAAAGAAGAGGCCGGGGCTTTCGCCCCGGCCTCATTGACCTTTTGACAGCAACCTCAACCGCCGTGGCGGTTAAGGATGCGTTTCCATGCGAGCCGGTAGTCAAGTGGCGCCATGGCTACGAGCACCGCAACCGTGGCCCAACCGAGCCACGTGCCGACATCGATGTCGCCACGTATACTCGAGAGCAGCCACGCAACCGCGGCTAAACCGACGGTGGGTAGCGTATAGGTGAGTGCTTTGGTTTTCATGTTTATGTTCTAGTTTAGGTTAAGGCACCCATTTCTGGGTGCGGTGGAATGGTAGCATAAGCTTGCAATAGTCAAAATACTGATTAACTATCCAAATGATAGTTTAAGACTATGGAACTATACCAACTCCGCTACTTTTCCGCAGTCGCCGAGCATGGTAATTTCACCCGTGCAGCCGAGAGCTGTAACGTATCCCAACCGTCATTGAGTCAGCAGATTATCAACCTGGAGAGCGAGCTGGGTCACAAACTTTTTCATCGTCTTGGCCGCCGCGCTGTACTCACTGAAGCCGGTACGACTTTGCGGGAGCGTGCCCGCCAAATCCTCTTTGAGGTGGATGACGCGACCAAAGAAGTCCGCGACAACCCCAAGCTCGAACGCAAAATCACCATCGGCGCGATCTCTACCCTGGCACCCTATCTTTTACCGCCGTTATTAGCTTTAAGCCGAAAACGCTTTCCACATATACAAGTCGATATACGGGAGGATTTCAGCCATGATCTTACTCATGGTGTACTCGAAGGCGAACTTGACCTCGCGATCGTATCTTCGCCGGTCAAGGATCATAGATTATCCTTTGAGCCATTGTTTTCTGAAACTTTGCTCCTTGTACTTGGCATGACTCATCCGCTGGCATCCAAGAAATCTGTGATGGCACGCGATCTATCTGATGAAACTTTCGCTCTGTTAGGTACGAGCAGCACTCTTGCCGGACAGATACAGCAATTTTGCGGCGATCACAATTTTGAGCCAAAGATCGGATATCGATGCGCCCAGATCGCGACCGTTAAGGCCTTGGTCGCGCTTGGTTTCTGTATCTCGATTCTTCCGCAAGTAACGGTTGGGGCTGAAGATCGGACTGCATTGATCTGTCGAGGCCTTGCCGATCGCTCGCCGATCCGGCAAATCGGCGTGATCCGGCATATGCAGCGTTATCAAAGCCGTGGCGTTGAGCAGTTCCTGGCACTTTTGCGCGAGCACACGAAAAAACCTATGGAGGTGAC
>DATJPQ010000044.1:0-14730 GCA_035506315.1 Opitutaceae bacterium | reverse complement strand
TTGGTGAACTGCGCCACGAGATCGCGGTGGCGGTAGAACGTGGTGAAAGGGTTGGTCAGACGCATCGCGGCGGGCTTGATACCTCCGGCCAAAGCGGGTTCAGGTCAACGGAGAATGCATGGCACAGTACTTACCCACGATTTTTCGTCCTAGGGCGGCGGAGCCGCAACCAAAGGCAAATCCGAATGGCCACGAAGAACGCAAAAAACGGTTTGGGCTTCGGCCACGACCGTCCGTGCGCCTATAGGCGCAACGCTCGGTACAGTACTTACTCGCGATTTTTCGTGCCTTTTTGTGGCCAAAAATTCCTCGCAGCCTGAGAGGATTCACAACTTTTGTAGTACAGAGGACACTGAGTTCGAAGGAGGTCACGGAGGCAGATGCTTGCCGCTGTGACCTCGGCCCAGATCTCTGTGCGCTCCGGGTCTCAACTTCGTTGCTTTGGTTGCGGCTCCGCCGCGCGGTGAACTCTTGTTTGTGCTCCGTGACCTCTGTGACGAGATCGATCGGCGGAATTTAGGCTCAAAGGGGAACCGGGCGGGCGCGCCGGTTTCTGGGATTGCCATCGAGGGCGAAATCCGGCCCCGTTTTTATTCAGTGCAAAAACCGGCCCGAACAAAACGCCCCTTACCCATCATGCGATATCAAGCTTGGATGGGAGGCTGGCTGTGGGTCTGCCTCCTTCTGGGCTGGGGGATGGTCGCATCCCTCCCTGCTGGGTCGATCGACCCGGCGAAGACCTTGCCGGACAAGGAGCTGGCCGGGCTGGACGAGATCCTCGTACAGGCGTTGAAGCAGTCCCCCGACATGCTGATGAAGAGCATCGAACTGGCCCAGGCCGAAGCTGATCGCCTGGGGCGGGCGTCGGCGCTCTGGCCCAGCGTTTCCGGCGATTTACGCTACGCCCAGGACTATCTCGCTACGACCAACAGTGCCACCACCGTGGGCGAGGGGTTTTTCTACAGTTTCGGAATTCAACAGCCGGTTTTCCATTGGGGCGCGGTCAAGGCGTCCGCCGATATCGGCGGGCTCCAGCGCAAAATCGCGCAGAAACAATTCGCCGAGGCCTACCGGCAGCTGGTCAGTTTGCTGCGGCAGCAGTTTCTGGGACTGATCCGCGAGAAGAAGTGGCTGCAAAACCAGACGTACAATCTGGATATGGCTGAGCGCAATTATAAGCTGGATGAGGAGAAATACACCCATGGCATCCTCTCCCAGGCGGCTTTTGAAGGTGCGAGGCTGACGATCGAAGAGCAGCGTCTGGCGGTGGCGCGCACCCAGAACGAGTGGCAGCAGATGAAACGCGTTTTCATGCGTTTGGCCGGACTGCACGAATTGGACGATGAACGCATACCCAATACGGTTTCCCGTCCCGCCTGGACGGACGACCAGGCGACCCGCCTGGCCGCCGAATTCCAGCAGACCGACGGCGCGCTGCAGGTGCCGCAGGCGGAGGTATTCACGTATATGATCCGCCAGAGCGACCTCGACTACCGGATCGCGAAGACGCGGCTTCTGCCCAAACTTAATTTTTTCGCCGGCACCAGCCTCCAGAATCAAACCAACGCCACCCAAAGCCGTGTTTCGCAAGTGGCCACCACAGACCAGAATTTTGGGTTGGTGGCGAATTGGAGCCTTTTCGACGGCTTTGCCACCCGCGGGGCGAAGCTCGGAGCGCTCGCCGCGAAGCGCCAGCACACGCAGCAACTGCAAAACTACCTCGATACTTTGCGTGAGGAAATCAGCTCGTTGACCGCACAAGCGAACCTGACGGCGCGCGCGGTCGCCCTTTCCGAGCGGCGGCGCGAGATAGCGGCGGGCAGCCTCGGCTATGCGCAGGAGGAGGCCAAACAGGGGCGGGCTTCGCCGATGGCTGTCGCCCAGGCGCAGATGGGGTTCGATGCGGTCGAGCTGGCGGCACTCGATGATCGGATCGCGCTTTACAACCAATGGTCACGCTTGGTTGGACTTCTCTGGGTCGATCCGATACTCCAAAACCTCCCCGCGGCCTATCTCGATCATGGCAAATAACTCCCAACGTCTCATCGCCCGCGTCCTGGTCGGCCTGGGGCTGGCCGGCGTGGGCGTCTATCTTGCGCTCGATTATTTTCGCCCGGTCGCACTGGTCGAACCCGTGATCGCAGGTCAGGCCGTCAAGGCTGTGCCAGGCAGTGTGGCGGTGCGCGCCGAGTCACCCGTGGAATTGAAATCCGAGAGCCAGGGCAAGGTGATCGAAAGCCATCTGGAGCTTGGCAAACTGGTCAAGAAGGACGAGGTGTTGGTAAAACTCGACTCGCGGGACGTCGAGCTGGAGATCGAAAAAACCGAGAGCGATTTCAAGTTCTTCCAACAGCGCTTGGAACTGGGCGAGAAGAAAACCGAACTCGACGACAAAAGTGCCGAGGAGGCCTTTCAGGAGATCGAGCGGAAGCACAAGGGCGGGCTGTTGGCCGAGGCCGATTTCGTCCGCGCGCAGCGCGAGCAGATCAAGGCGAAGCTGGATCGTCAGGATGCAAAAAACGCGCAACAGAACCAGAAGGAGAGCTACGAAAATCTGCTGCAAGTACTGGGCCGGAGAAAGGAAAAGATGACGATCACTGCGCCCTTCGACGGGCAGATCGCCGAATTCTACGTCTGGCCGGGCCAGCTCGTCGGTAATGGTACCGTGGTGGCCAAGCTGATTTCCCTCAGCCGCACGGTGGAGGCGAAAATCAGCGAGGAGAACTCCGCCGGCGTCAAGGTGGGCCAGAAGGCGTCGGTCACCTTCCTGCCCTACGGTATCTGGCAATATGACGCCCGGGTGACCAAAATCCTCCCCACTTCGGACCCCGAGACGCAACGGCGCATCGTGCATCTCGCAGTCGCCATCGAACCCGAAAAGCTGCGCCCGGGAATCAATGGCGAAATTTCGATCACGATCGATGCGCATCCGTCCAAAACGATGGTGCCGCGGCGGGCGCTGGCCGGAAAAACCGTTTTGGTCGTGAAAAACGGCCGGGTGCAGCAGCGCCAGGTTGAGATCGGTTTCGAGAGCCTGAATGCCGTGGAGATCGTCAAGGGCGTCGAACACGGCGAGCTGGTGATTGTCGATCAACTTGACCTGTTTCACGACGGCGATCGGGTGAAGGTCCAGCTGGCCGACGATCCAAAGTGGAAGGATGCACCGGCCGCGGCCGGCGGCGCCAACTGAGCCCGGCGTAAGCGATGTCCCCCAATTTTCGCATTGCAGCGCGTTTTCTCACGGCGAAGAAGCGCGCCATGTTGATGAGCCTCTCATGCATCATTCTGGGGGTGGGGCTTTTTGTCGTCACGCAGGCCACCACGGGGGGGTTCGAGGAGTTCTTCATCAAAACCATTCTCGGGACCAATGGCGCCATCCGCATCGAGGACAAGATCCAGGAAACCATGCGGAGCATAACTGCCAGCAGCTCCGGCTCGTTGTTCGAGATCCAGCAAAAGGAGGGCCGCAAATACATCGAGGGAATCGACGAGCCCAAGCAGTTGGTCGAGGCCCTGAAGTCGTTTCCCAACGTCGCCGGCATCTCCGAGGTGGTCCATGGCGCCGTGACCATCCGCAGTTCCTTCAAGAGCGATTCGGTGCGCGTTTTTGGCATCCAGCTCGACCACCATCTGCAGGTCTCCGACCTCGGGCGGCAGATCGTGCAGGGCAATCTGGGCGATTTTAGCGCCACCCCGGCCGGCGCGCTGGTCGGCAAGGAAATGGCGGAGCGTCTGCAATTGATGGTGGGCGACTCGTTTCAGTTGGAGACGCCGGAACAATCGCCGCGCCGTTATCGCGTGGCGGCGATTTACGAGACCGGGGTGAGCGACATCGACAAGGTGCGGGTGTATCTGAACATGGCGGAGGCGCGTTCGCTGCTGAGGAAACCCACGGGGGCCTCTTTCATCCAGATCAGCCTGAAAGACAATGACCGCGCCCCGGAGGATGCCGCGCAGATGGAGGAAGTGCTGCACTACAAAGCCGCCGCCTGGCAGGACCGCGAGAAAACCTGGCTCAATGTGTTCGGCGCGCTGCGGATCTCCTCGGCCATCACGGTTTCCGTTTTCACGCTCATCGCCGGACTCGCGATGTTCAATACGCTTGCGATGATCGTCATGGAGAAAACCAAGGAGATCGCGATCCTGCGTTCGATGGGGTACACCCGGGGCGACATCTCGCGCATTTTCCTCTGGCAGGCGGCGATCGTGCTGGCCCTGGGCACCGTGGGCGGGGCGTTGTTCGGCGCCGCCGTCACGTTCGCCGTGTCCAAGAAGACCATCCACATCACCGGGATTTTCCGGACCGATACGTTCCTCGTGGCCTGGTCCGGCTGGCACTATTTCTGGGCGGTCCTGACCGCGGTCGTGATGGTCATGGTGGCGAGCCTCCTGCCCGCCCGTCGCGCGGCGCGGCTCGAACCGGGCGACGTTATCCGCGGCACCGGCCAATGAGGTGACCCCATGGCTGACTCATCCGGCAATCTCGCGCTGCGTTGCGACAATCTGCATCGTTTCCTTGGTCACGACGAGGGCCGTGTGCATGTGCTCCGGGGGGTGTCGTTCGAGGCCCGGCGGGGGCAGATCTATGCGATCGTCGGCCCGTCGGGTTGCGGCAAGAGCACGCTGCTCTACCTGCTCGGCCTGCTCGACCAGCCCGACGACGGCCAGCTCTGGATCGACGGCAGGATGATGTCGAACGGCAGCGACGAAGAACGCACGGCGGCGCGCGGCCGGCATATCGGTTTCGTGTTCCAGTTTCACTTTCTGATGCAGGAATTCACGGCGCTCGAAAATGTGACCATGCCGATGCGCAAGCTCGCCCGTTTGACCCCGGCGCAGATGACGGAACGCGCCCATCAGCTCCTGACGGATGTCGGCTTGGGCGACAAAACGCATCGCCTGGGTTCGCAGCTCTCCGGCGGCGAACAGCAGCGGGTGGCGGTCGCCCGGGCGCTGGCCAACCAGCCGACGATCATCCTGGCCGACGAACCGACCGGCAATCTCGACGTGAAAAACTCCGCCATGGTCTTCGATTTGCTCACGCGCCTCGCCAAGGACAACCACCAGGCCGTCATTCTCGTCACGCACAATCCCGAGATCGCCCAGCGTTGCGATCTGGTGCGGCCCATGCGGGATGGATTGTTCGTCGGGTAGGAGCCGGTTGGGCTTCGCCCACAGGCTCCTAAATAACGGGCTTCGCCCGTTGGCAAAAAGGACAGATTAAGAGTCCGGGAAAATGCCAGCACCGGATGATCCACTCCGAAATGGCCGGGCCATTTTGGCTTGGCCGCGGGGAGGACGTGGTCCGACACGCCGCCAGACGGTATTAGCCGCATATTAGGGGCGGCTGGGGCAACGCCCGTCCCATCTAATGACGTGCGAAAAAACTGCGCATCGGCAGTTTTCGTTTACATTGAAAATCTTCGATTTTCGTATTAACTTCAACTTCCTTTCCCCCTGTCACTCGTAAGCATGGAACTCTCGAGAAAGCGTTTCTTGGCAAAATTACTTGGCCTGGCTGCGCTATGTGGATTCACCCCGAGACACGCCGCCGGCATTGCGGCGGACCAAGCGACCAGACCGGCCGGCCGGCCGGGCAAGTCTTGGGCTCTTCGCCCTGAACCGCGCGCGGTCGCCCGGCGGGACGGCAACCTCTGACGCCACCCGAATAGCCGCCCCCTGTTTTTCGATCATGTCGAAATTGTTTCCCAGATCTGCCAATCGCCTTCCGTTGCAGATTGCGGTCTTCGTTCTCGTCTTCGGCGGCGTGGTGACGGCAGGGGTGGCCTATTACATGACGCCCAAATTTACCCGCGTCGGTTACACGCCGGTGCAGCCGGTGCCCTTCAGCCATCAGTTGCACGCCGGGCAGCTGGGCCTCGATTGCCGCTATTGCCACAGCAACGTCGAGATTTCCGGTCACGCGAACGTGCCGACCTCGCAGACGTGCATGAACTGCCACAACCAGATCAAACCACAGAGCCCGCTCCTGGCCATTGTGCGCCAGAGCTACGAGTCGGGCGACCCGGTGCCGTGGGTGCAGATTCACAGCCTGCCCGACTATGCCTATTTCAACCACGCCGCCCATGTTGACCGCGGGGTGAGCTGCGTCGAGTGCCACGGCCGCATCGATCAGATGGACACCGTGCGCCACGCCCAGCCGCTCTCGATGAAATTCTGCCTCGATTGCCATCGTGCTCCTGAAGGGGCGGTGCGTCCGCGTGAACTCGTGACCAACCTCGGCTGGCAACACCCGGAGGGCGCCGAAGGCCAGCGCCAGGACGGGCAGAAGATCGTGCAGGATTGGAGAATCAAACCGCCGCAAAGCTGTTCCGGCTGCCACCGATGAAACGCTCGATCGAATCTCCCGCTCCGTCCGAACTCCGTGGCCCGCATTACTGGCGGAGCCTCGACGAGCTGGCCCGGACGCCCGGCTTCAAGGCGCAGATCGAACGCGAGTTTCCCGCGGGCGCCGTGTCGTTCGAGGGCTTCGACCGGCGCAATTTTCTCAAGCTTATGGCGGCGTCTTTCGCGCTCGGCGGCCTCGGTCTCGCGGGCTGCCGCCGGCCGGAGAAATACATCCTGCCCTACGGCAAGTCCGTCGAAGGCGTGATTCCCGGCCTGCCGCTCTATTTCGCCACGGCGATGCCGCTGCGGGGCTCGGCCCTGCCGCTGCTCGCGGAAACGCACCAGGGCCGTCCGACCAAGATCGAGGGCAATCCATCCTATACGCCACTTGGTGGCGCGAGCTCGCTGCTGGCACAGGCATCGGTGCTCGATCTCTACGACCCGGATCGCGCCACAGCCCATACCAGGGCGGGCGCCGGGCTCGACCGCGCCGGGGTCGCCGACCTGCTGGCGGCCATCGCCAAAAATTACTCGACCAATGCCGGGGCGGGTCTGGCCTTTCTGGCCGAGGAGTCCAGCTCGCCGACGCGGGCGGCCCTCGTGCGCAAAATGAAGCGGAAATATCCGCAGGCCATTTGGGCCGAGTACGAGCCGGTGCAGGACGAGCCGCCGATGGAAGCGGCGCGGGCCTGTTTCGGCCGGGCGGTCAAGCCGCTCTATCGGTTCAGCCGCGCGAAACGCATCGTCTCGCTCGACGCCGATTTTATCGGCGCCGAGGCGGGCAGCCTCCTCTACGCCCGGGAGTTCGCCCGCGGTCGCCGCGTGACGAAACCCACCGATCCGATGAACCGCCTGTACGTGGTGGAGAGCGGTTTCACGCTTACGGGCACGATGGCCGACCACCGGCTGCGCCTGGCGAGCAGCCACATGCTGGCACTGGCGGCGGCGCTCGCGGGCCGGGTGATCGGCGCGCCGACGTTCGCGCCGCTGGCGCAGGGGCTGGACGTCGATCCCGCGTGGATTGCCGAGTGCGCCGCCGATTTGCTGGCGCACCGGGGCGCATCTCTGGTGGTCGCCGGGGCGCACCAGCCCGCGCCGGTCCATGCCATTGCCTACGCAATCAACGAATTCCTCGGGAATTTTGGCCAGACGATCGAGTTTGTCGCTGTGGACCCGTCGCCGGCGGTATCGATCCAGGATCTGGCGGCCGAAATCAAGGGCGGCGGGGTCAAAACCCTGGTCATCCTCGGCGGTAATCCGGCCTTCAACGCCCCGGCGGATCTCGGCTGGCCCGCCCTCCAGCAGGCGGTGCCCGAAGTCGTGCGCTACGGCTACTACGTCGACGAAACGTCGGCGCTGGCCGGCACTCATGTTGCCGCAACCCACTATCTCGAATCGTGGGGCGATGCCCGCACGTTTGACGGCACCATCGTGCCGATCCAGCCGATGATTCTCCCGTTGTTCGACGGGCTTTCCGAGCTCGAGGTATTGGCCCGTCTGGCCGGCGAGGAGACCGTCGATCCGTACGCGCTCGTTTTCGGCACCATCACGGCGCTCGCGAGCGGCGAACCGAAAAAGGTGTTCGAGAAATTCCTCCACGACGGTCTGCTGGCGGATTCGGCGTACGCCAGGGTTTCGGTCGCCTACCATCCCCGCACGGCGGAGGTGCTCTTCCGCCGCCCGGCGAAACCCCAAGCCCTGTCGGGCCAGAACCTCGAGGTGCGTTTTGTCGCCGACTACCGGACCGACGACGGTCGTTTTACCAACAACGGCTGGCTGCAGGAGTGCCCGGATCCGATCACGCGGATCACGTGGGACAACCCGATCCTGGTCAGTCCGCGCCTGGCGCGCGAGCTGGGGATCGATCCGGCGGGCACGAAGTTGCAGGTGGCGCGCAAGGAAAACGCCGAATTCGAAGTCGGCCATGAAATGGCGCCCATCGCCGAACTGGCCTTGGGTGGCCGGAAGGTTCGCGGACCGCTGCACATCCAGCTTGGACTGTCGAACTACACGCTGGTCGTTTCGCTCGGCCACGGCCGGACGAAAAGCGGACGCGTCGGCACCGGCGCGGGGTTTGACGCCTATCCGCTGCGCACGAGCGGCGGATTCCATTTTGCCACGGGAGCCACGCTGACGCTGACGGGCGAAATGATGCCGCTCGCCAACACCCAGGAACATTGGTCGATGGAGGGCCGCGATCTCGTGCGGGAGGCGAACTACGCCGAATACGTGGAGCATCCCGCCTATGTTAAAGAAGTGGGCATGGAGGCGGAAACTCCCCCGGTCTACGGGCAGTCGGGCGAGAAGCTGACGCTCGCGCAGAGGGCGGCCGACACGCCGCGGGGGAATTCGCTCTACGAAAACCCCAATTTCGACGGCGTCCATCAATGGGGCATGTCGATCGACCTGAACGTCTGCACCGGTTGCCAGGCCTGCGTGGTCGCCTGCCAGGCGGAAAACAACGTGCCGATCGTCGGCAAGGACCAGGTGCTCCGCGGGCGGGAGATGCACTGGATCCGCATTGACCGCTACTACTCCGACGGCCGGATCGACGCCGCGGCGTTTGGCGGTGAGGGCAACCGCGAGCTGCCGGAGGATCCGCAGGTCTCGCTCCAACCGGTCGCCTGCGCGCAATGCGAACTCGCGCCGTGCGAAACCGTCTGCCCGGTCAACGCCACCGTGCACGACAACGAAGGCCTCAACGTGATGGCCTACAACCGTTGCGTTGGCACGCGGTACTGCGCGAACAATTGCCCGTACAAGGTCCGCCGTTTCAATTTCTTCGATTGGAACCAGCGCCAGCTCGACCAGCTTTACCTTGGGCCGCTCGGTCCGCAGGGCATGCCGGAGATCGTGAAGATGGTGAAGAATCCCGAGGTCACCGTCCGCATGCGCGGCGTGATGGAGAAATGCACCTATTGCGTGCAACGCATCCAGAACGGCAAGATCCAGTGGAAGGTGAAGGCGGCGCGCGAAGGCCGCCCGGGCGACGTAGTCGTGCCCGACGGCCATATCCGGACCGCCTGCCAGCAGGTCTGTCCGGTCGAGGCCATCGTGTTTGGCAACATCCTCGACGAAAAGAGCGCGGTGTCGCAGGCCAAGACCCGGTCGCAGGACTATGCGCTGCTCGGTTATCTCAACACCCGCCCGCGGACCACGTATCTGGGCAAATTGCGCAATCCGAATCCGCGGATGCCGGATTATCGTGATCTCCCGCTCAGTCGCGTGGAGCATGATCGCAAGATGGGGCGGGGCGGTCGCTCCCAGACGGAAGGCCACGAGCCCGGAGGACCTCGCTGATGGCGCACGTCGAACAATCGGTCGCCGCCCCGGCGATTCTCCGGGAGGTCAAACCGGCGGCGTTGCCGCGGCCGGTGCTGATCGCGAACCACCGGGACTTCGGGTGGATCACCGACAAGATCTGTGGCATCGTCGAGGGCCAGACGCCCACGTGGTGGTGGTGGTGCTTCGGCGTCGCCTGCTTCGTGGCGTCGTTCACCGTCGGCGGCATCACCTATCTCGTGGCGACGGGCGTCGGCGTCTGGGGCCACCGCAATCCCGTCAACTGGGCGTGGGACATCGTCAATTTCGTCTTCTGGATCGGTATCGGCCACGCCGGTACGCTGATCTCGGCCATCCTGTGCCTGCTGCGGCAGAAGTGGCGCACCTCGATCAACCGCTCGGCCGAGGCCATGACGATCTTCGCCGTGGTGTGCGCGGGCATCTTCCCGATGTTCCACGTCGGCCGGGTCTGGTACGCGTGGTATCTGTTCCCGCTCCCGAACAGCAACGGCATCTGGCAAAACTTCCGCTCGCCGCTCGAGTGGGACGTGTTTGCCGTTTCGACCTACGGCATCGTCTCCGTGCTCTTCTGGTACGTTGGCATGCTCCCCGACCTCGCCACTTTGCGCGATCGTTTCGGGATGGCCGGCAAGAAGGCGCGCGCCTTTCTCTACGGTTTGTTCGCGATGGGCTGGCGGGGATCCAACCGCCATTGGAGCAATTACGAGATGGCCTATCTCATCCTGGCGGGCATCGCGACGCCGCTTGTGCTCTCGGTGCATACCATCGTGTCCTACGATTTCGCCGTGTCGCTGATACCCGGCTGGCACACGACCATCTTTCCGCCGTATTTCGTGGCCGGCGCGATCTTCTCCGGCTTCGGCATGGTGATCACGCTCATGCTGCCGCTGCGGGCGGTCTACAAACTGGAGGATTTGATCACCCAGTACCACATCGACTGCATGTGCAAGATCATCCTCGTGACAGGTACGATGGTGGGCTATTCCTATGCGATGGAATTCTTTATCGCGTGGTATGGCACCAATCCCTACGAGGGGTTCACCTTCATCAACCGCGCGTTCGGCAACTACGCCTGGGCGTACTGGATCACGATCTCGTGCAACGTGATTACGCCGCAATTCTTCTGGTTCAAGCGGGTCCGCCAAAACACCGCGATGGTCTGGGTGCTCTGTCTCTTCGTCAACCTGGGGATGTGGATGGAGCGCTTCGTCATCATTGTGACTTCGCTGTCGCGCGATTTTCTGCCCTCGAGCTGGGGTTACTACAGCCCGTCGATCGTCGAGATCTTCACGTTTTTCGGCACCTTCGGCGTGTTCTCCGCCCTGTTCCTGCTGTTTATCCGGTTCCTGCCCATGATGGCGATGGCGGAGCTCAAGGCGGTCTCGCCCCAGGCCGATCCCCATGCCGGGCCCGAACGTCACTAACCCCGCTCCACCCATGGCCGCCCAACCTTATGGCTTGATCGCCACCTTCGCCACCACCGCCGAGGCCATGCACGCCGCGGAGCGGGTGCGCGACGCCGGCTACAAGTTCTGGGACGTCATCTCGCCGTTCCCGATTCACGGCATGGACCGGGCGATGGGCATCCGACGCTCGAAGGTGCCCCGGGCCTCGTTCCTCGGCGGGCTCGCCGGCCTGGCCACCGGCATGTCGCTCATCTGGTGGAGCGGCGCCTACAACTTCCGGCTGATCGTCGGCGGCAAGCCCTACTTCAGCCCGTTGTTCGCCTTCCCGGTTTCCTACGAGCTCACGATTCTGTTCACCGCGTTTGCCACGATCATCGGCATGTTCCTCTTCAACAAACTTCCGATGCATTACCACCCGGTGTTGAAGTACGAGAAATTCCACCGCGGCACGACCGATCGCTTCTTCATCGTCATCGAGGCGCGCGATCCGCACTTCGATGCGGCCGGCACCCGCGCGCTGCTGGCTGCCGTCGGCGGCCAGGACATCACGGAGCTGGAGGACTGAGCCATGCGTTACGCCTATCTCATCCTCGTTTTCGGTGTGGTGCTGATCATCTCGCTGTTCGGATTCCGCGGCCAGATGTTTACGAAGCCACCCATCGATGTGTTTCCCGAGTGGGCCTTCCCCGGCATGAAGTACCAGCCGAAGTACAAGCCGCAGGGGGAGTCGAAGTTCTTCGCCGATGGTCGCGCCGACCGGCCGCTGCCGCCCGGCGTGGTGGCGAGCAGCTATGGTCCGGTGGGTCAGCCCCTCCGCGACGACGATCATCTCTACCGGGGCAAGAACGCCACGGGCGCCTGGGCGACCGGCTTTCCGAAGGCGCTCACGATCGATCGCACCTTCATGGAACGCGGCAAGGAACGCTTCACGATCTACTGCCAGCCCTGTCATGGTGCCCTGGGTGACGGGCAGGGGATCACCAAAGCCTATGGCATGGGCGCCACGCCCACTTACCACGACGATCGCCTCCGCAAGATGGCCGAGGGCGAAATCTTCAACACGATCACCAACGGCAAAAACAACATGCTCCCCTATGCCGACAAACTCACCCCGGAGGACCGGTGGGCCGTGATCGCCTATGTGCGGGCGCTCCAGCGTGCGCAGCAAGGCACGCCAGCCGACGTGCCTCCCGAGCATAAAGCGGAGCTGGACATCAAATGAGCACCTCTTCCCCCTCCGTCTCCCCGATGTCCGCCGCCGCGGTGCCGGCCGGCCCGCCCGCCCCCAACGCCAATCTGGCGCTTTGGGTCGGCCTGGGTGGGATCGCGCTCACCGCGCTCGGTCTGCTCGTTCCTGCTGGCGGGGCGGCCCAGGTGGCGATTTCGTGGCTGGTCGGGCTGACCTTCTGGACCGGCATTGCCCTCGGCATGCTGTTCCTCGTCATGATCTATCACTTGTTCGACGCCAACTGGTCCGTCGTGCTGCGCCGGCAATACGAGCATGGCCTCGCGGCGTTTCCCTGGCTGGCGCTGCTGTTCCTCCCGCTGATCATCGCCTCGTGGCAGCATCCGTCCCTCCTGTGGAAATGGATGGATCCGAACTTCGACCTCTCGACCATCGGCGGCCATGGCAAGGTGAGCGAGGACGTCCTGTGGGTCAAAAAATCGGGCATGCTCAATCTCCGGTTTTTCGTGGTGTTGACGGCGGTTTCCTTCGGCTTTTGGACGCTGCTCGCGAGCCGGCTCCGCCGGAATTCATTCCGCCAGGACGCCGACGGCGACCCACGGTGGACCCGGTCGAACCGCCTATGGTCTGCCGGCGGCATCGCGCTCACGGCGCTCACCCTAACGGCCTGCATCATTCTTTGGGTGAAGAGTCTCGAATACCACTGGTTCTCCACGATGTACGGCGTGTGGTATTTCTCCGCCTGCATCCGCGCCGCGCTGGCAGTGGGCGTAATACTCCTGGTATGGCTCTGGCGGCGCGGCGATCTGCGGGGCATTCTCAACGACAACCATCTCCATTCGATCGGCCAGCTCATGCTGGCATTCACGGTGTTCTGGGCCTACATCACGTTTTCCCAGTATTTTCTGATCTGGAATGCCAACGTACCCGAGGAAACCTTCTGGTATAATGTCCGCGAGATCAACAATTCCAACGGCCAGCCCAACCAATGGAAGTGGGTGGGCATGTTCCTGCTCTTCGGTTATTTCGTCGTGCCGTTCCTGCTGCTGCTCTGGTATCCGCTGAAGTTGAAAAAGCAATGGATGCAGTGGGTGGGCGCATTCGGCGGGTTCGCCTATCTCGTCGACCTCTGGTACAACATCCTGCCCTCGGCGAAACTGCCCAACGGCGATCCACAGCCGTTCCTGCGGAGCGGACTCATCTGGTCGCTGACGGCCATCATCGGCATTGGCGGCGTGTGCGTGTGGGCGTACCTGCGGAGCTTCGCCACGACCAAAATCATCCCGATCCGCGACCCGCGGATCGAGGAGTGCCTCGTTTACCACCAGCCTTATGCCGACTGAACCAGCCAACCCGAAACCCGTTTCGTGGGTGAGCGTCGCGGCGGTCTTCGCCGGCTTCGCGTTGTTTCTGTTGCTCGTGTATCTCGCGCGCCGGCCCGAGGGGCCGGTGCAGGTGGAGCTGGCAAAGATTCCCGAGGAGGAACGCTGGAAATATACCAACGATGGCCGGGCGCAACGCCTTGCCGAGCTGCGGGCCCACGAGCAGCATCAGGCCACCACCTATGCCTGGATCGACCAGCCGCACGGCGTCGTGCAACTGCCGCTCGAGCGGGCGATGACGTTGACCGTGCAGGAGATCAATGCCGCCAGAAAATAACATGACCAGCCGCATTCCCGCGCCGGCCGCCGGCGATCCCCACGCCATCGATCGGTCGGCGCGCTGGGCGTTGTTGCTGTTGCTCGCCTCCGGCCTGGTCTGGCTCGCCGTCGGCGGGGTGCTGGAGCTCATCCATTCCATCCAGCTCCACACGCCCGGATTTCTCGCCGCGAGCGAATGGTTCACTTTCGGGCGCACCCAGGCCGCGGCGGAAACCGCGCTCGTATACGGCTGGGCCGCCAACGCCGGATTTGCCGTGGCGTTGTGGCTGCTCGGCCGCCTGGGCGGGGTGCCGTTGCGCGGACTGGGGCTCGTGCAGATCGGCGGCGCTTTCTGGAATCTCGGAGTGACGCTGGGCTTGGTGGGCATTCTCACCGGCGATCTCACTTCGTTTTCGCTTTTGCAGACGCCCGCCTACGTCCAGCCGCTCCTGCTGATTGCTTTTGCCGCCATTGGGGCCGCGGGCGTGCTCGCCTGGTCCGGGCGTCGCGCCGGACCTACGTTTGCGGCGCAGTGGTATGCCGTCGCGGCGTTGTTCGCCTTCCCCTGGGTATATTCGGTGGCGCAGACGATGCTCTTTGCCCTGCCGGTGCGTGGCACAATGCAGGCGGTCGTCGCCGCGTGGGCCGGGCAGAATGTCCTCTCGCTCTGGCTGGGACCGCTGGCGCTCGCGGCGGCCTACTACCTCGTACCCAAGATCACCGGCCGGACCCTGGCGGCCTACGATCTCGCGGCGTGGGGCTGCGGGGTGCTGCTCGTCATCGGCCCGTGGACGGGCGGACGCCACCTCGTGGGCGGTCCGGTGCCGGCGTGGGTGCCAACGGTCGG
>DATJPQ010000043.1:0-28218 GCA_035506315.1 Opitutaceae bacterium | reverse complement strand
GACGTTTGCGCGTGGCAACGGCACCGAACTGCAGGAACTCCTCGGCCAGCCGCTTGTCATCGTCACGAACCGCAAGAGCATCGTACCGAAGACGCTCGGCCAGAAGCTCTACCTTCAGTCGATCCAGCAACACCCGGTCGTCTTCGGCATCGGTCCCGCCGGTACGGGCAAGACTTACCTCGCGATGGCCGCCGCCATCTCGGCGCTCCTCCAGAACCAGGTGCAACGCCTCGTCCTGGCCCGTCCGGCCGTGGAAGCCGGCGAAGCGCTCGGATTTTTGCCCGGCGACTTGCGCGAAAAAATCCTGCCCTACCTCCGC
Organism: Opitutaceae bacterium; assembly: GCA_035506315.1. Classification (GTDB taxonomy): domain Bacteria; phylum Verrucomicrobiota; class Verrucomicrobiia; order Opitutales; family Opitutaceae; genus MWDT01. Next base: position 27,899 of record DATJPQ010000043.1, on the reverse strand, counting down.
CCGCTCTACGACGCGATGCACGACATGCTCGCCGCCGAGGACGTCGCGCGACTCACCGAGAAGGGCGTGATCGAGATCGCTCCGCTGGCCTACATGCGCGGCCGCACGCTCTCGAACGCCTACATCATCCTCGACGAGGCGCAGAACACCACTTCGGAGCAGATGATGATGTTTCTCACCCGCCTCGGCGAGGACTCGCGCATGATCGTGACCGGCGACATCACCCAAATCGACCTGCCGCGTTCGAAGCAGAGCGGCCTGGTGGAGGTGAGCCGCATTCTCGCCAACATTCCGGGCATCGATTTCCACTATTTCAGCGGCGCCGACGTCGTACGCCATCCGCTCGTGCTCAAGATCATCGATGCGTACGAACGTTACAAAAACCCCATGACCGCCGAAACTCCACCACGATGACTGCCCCCCGCAAAAACCACGTCCGCCGCCTGGGACAGAGGTCGACCTCCGCCGGGGTTGTAACCCTGCGTCCGCGGTCTTCCCTGTCGCAACCGTTATCCCGGCGGTTGAAACGGATGCACTCGATGGCCATCCTGCGCCTGCATTCGGCCTGACGAAGCGGTTTCGTCTCCACCATGCCCCTGCTCGACCAGCTTAAACTCATATTCTTCCGTCACCGTCGTCCGCTCGGGGCGGAAGGCCGGGCCCAGGTCGGTTTCCTCGAGGGCAGCCGGTTGGTGGCGGCCCTGATCTTTCTGGCCACGGTCGCCGCCATCGTGCTGATCAGTTACGTCGGTGTCACCACGATCAACCTGCCCGTCCTGCCCGGGCAGATCGCCACCGTGCGGGTGACGGCCAGTGCGCCGTTCAGCTACATCAGTGCGGAGCAGACCAACCTCAGCCGTGAGCGGCTGATCGAACGCGTACCGCCAGTTTACCGGGCCGAGTTCGCCCCGCTGCAACAGTTTGAGATCCACCTGCACGAGTTGCTGGACCAACTGGAAAAATACGAACGCGAGTTCCCGCCCAACACCCCGTCGCTCACGAACCGCCGGCAGGTGTTGGCCAGAATCGTCGAGGCCTTTAATGCCAAGGGTCCCTATCGCGCGACGGTGGACGATGTCGGCCTGCTCCTGGCCTCCGGCGACGCCAAGGCGCGCGCCGCGCTGATCGAGAAATGCCTGGTGACCCTCCGGGAGGTTTATCAGGAGGGCGTGCATGACCAGTCGCTCACCGCGAACCCGGAGCCCGGCAGCGTGACTGTATTTCAGATCGTCCAGCCCGATGGCGAGGTCACGCAACGCCCGGTACAATCGCTCGAGGAAGCCCTCATGTCTCTGCGTGTCACCCTGGCGCCTGATGGCACCAGCCGCGAGCTGGCGCTGGCGCTCTTCCGCATTTTCCGCAACGGCGTTACTCCCAACGTGGTGTATGACCGCGATGCCAGCCAACGCCGTGAGGCCGAGGCCGTCAAGGTGCTCCATCCGGTCACCGTCTCCGTTGCCCGCGGCCAGTCGATTATCGAACCCGGCACGCGAGTCACGCCCGAACAGTACGAGATGCTCATGGCCCATCGGGAATTTCTGCGCACTTCCAGCACCGTGGCTCTCGACGAGGGCCTGCAGCTGTTTGGCCGCATCCTGCTCGTGCTCGCCATGGTGGTGGCCTGCATCGTCTACATTCGCCTGGAAGACCGCGAGACGCTGCAAAACAACGGCCGCCTCGCGCTGCTGGCCCTGGTGGTTATTTTCAACCTCGCGCTGGTTCGTGTCACCTACGCGCTGCTCGATCTCGATTTCTTCCAGCACAACAGCTCATGGGCCTCAACGCTCCCCTACTTCGCTCCCACTGCCTTGGCGCCCTTGATTGTGGCCATCCTGATCGATGCCGGCTCGGCGATCTTCATGGCGCTCTTTATCTCGATCTTCACCGGTGTCATTTATGGTAACCGGCTCGATCTGCAGGTGATCACGTTCCTCGCCTCGATCGTCGCGATTTACGGCTGTCGCGCCGTCCGACAGCGCGGCAATGTCGTGCGGGCGGCCATCTCGGGCGGCTTGGTCGTCGCTCTCTTTGCCATCCTCGTTGGCATCGTCGATCAAACCCCGGCCGTCACGCTCTTGAAACAGATGGCTGCCGGCTTGCTGACCGGCTTGTTCACCGGCGTGGCCGTCGTGGGCCTTCTGCCGGTGCTGGAAGCCCTTTTCCAGCGTACGACCGACATCACTCTCCTCGAGCTCACGGACTTTAACCACCCGCTGTTGCGCGCCATGCAGATGGAGACGCCGGGCACCTACCATCATTCGCTCGTGGTCGCGCAACTCGCGGAAAACGCCGCCGCCGCCATCGGCGCCAATCCGCTCCTTTCCCGCGTCTGTGCCCTCTTCCACGATATCGGCAAGACCACGCGCCCCGAGTTCTTCACGGAAAACCAGCGGAGCGGCATCAATCCCCACAACGAGGCCAACCCCGAGCTTTCCGCCCGCATCATCAAGGGTCACGTGACCGAGGGCGTGGAACTGGCCCGCAAGCACCGCCTGCCCAAGGTCGTGATCGACGTGATCCAGCAACACCACGGCACCACGCTCATCCGCTACTTCTACCTGCGCGCCAAGGGCGGTGGGAACCGCTCGTCCGCGGGTGGCAACCCGGCGCCATTTGCTGCCCGGTCCGGTTCACAAGATCCCTTCCTGCCCAACGCGTCCGCCTTGCCCGTCTCCGAGAGTATTTATCGTTACGATGGGCCCAAGCCGCAGTTCAAGGAAAGCGCGCTCATCGCGCTCGCCGATTCCTTGGAAGCCGCTTCGCGATCGTTGAAACAGGTCACCCGGGAATCGCTCGGCGAATTGATCGACTCCATCTTTCACGAACGAATCGTTGACGGACAGCTCGACGAGGCGCCGCTGACCTATGCCGAGCTGGCGCAGGCCAAGGAGAGCTTCATATCGACCATGCTCAACATGCTGCACAGCCGCGTGGCCTACCCTCCCACGGAGGAGAAAAAGGCGGAAGAACCGAAAGGCTGAAGGGCTGAAAACCAGAGGGCGTTGACCGTTCCCAAGCCTTTCAGTCCTTCAGCCTTGCAGCCCTTCGCAGTTCCCCCCATGCGCCGTCTTGCCATCGCCAACCGCCATCCGCGCCTCCGCGTGGACCGCCGCGCGCTCCGGCAGGTCGTCGCCGTGCTCGATGCCCAGGCGCCGCGTTTCCGCGGCGGTTGCCCGTCCGGAGAACTTTCCGTGGCGTTGCTCACCGATCCCGCCCTCGCCCGGTTGCACGCCGATTTTCTGGGTGATCCCAAGACGACCGATGTCATCACCTTCGCCGGACAGCCCGCACTCGGCCTGGCGGGCGAGATTTGCGTGTCGGTCGACACCGCCGCCGCGTACGCCCGGAAGCACCGCCGCCCTTTCGCGGCCGAGCTCACGCTCTACGTCGTGCACGGCTGGCTGCACCTCGCCGGCTACGACGATCTGGCGCCGGTCAAAAAACGGGCGATGCGCCGGGCCGAACACCGCGCGCTGGCCTTGCTGCGCGCCGAGCGGGTGCGGGCCGCGTTCCGGTTGCGATAGACGTGTTGCAACTTCCCCGGTTTCGGCAACGCTCACCTCGTATGCCCGAATCCCGTCTCGCTTCCCTGCGCAATGCCTTTGTCACCGGCCTCCTGCTGCTCGCGCCGCTCGCCGTTACGTGGATGGTGTTTTCCTGGCTCTTCGAGACCATCGGCGGCGGCTTCCGGCCGATTTTCTTTTTCTACATTCCCGATGCGCTGCGCGACCAGCGCAGCCTGCTGATCGTCTGGAACGTGCTCGCCACGTTCTTCGTGCTGGTGCTGATCACCGGCCTCGGCTGGCTCTCGCGCCACGTGCTCGGCCAATACTTCGGCGGACTGGCCGAGCGCTTCATCCTGAGCATTCCCGGCGTCAATACCGTTTACACGACGGTAAAGCAGCTCGTGGACACCTTTGGCACGCAAAATCGCAATCTCTTCTCGAAGGTCGTGCTCCTGCAATATCCGCGCCCCGGCATCTGGACGATCGGCTTTGTGACCAGCCACACCCAGGGCGAACCGCAGACAAAGATCGGATCCGAGGTGTGGAGCGTCTTTGTTCCGACGACGCCCAACCCCACCAGTGGCTTCATGCTGCTGCTGCCGCGCAGTGAACTGGTGGAGCTCGAAATGTCGGTGGGCGACGGCATGAAGATGGTGATTTCCGGTGGAGCGGTGGTGCCGCCGGTGGACAACCGGGACAACGAGGGCGGGCAGATCTGATCCTGCCCGGGCCGCTTTCGCCTCCCCCGCCCCATGCCGGGTCTTACGCTCCAGACGGATGCCTGCGTGCTGCTCAAACGGCCGCCGTCCGAGAAGTTTCACCTCCTCACCGTCTTCTCGGCTGAGCACGGCTTGCTCACCGTGCTGCAACGTCTCGCGCAGAAGGCGGCGGCCACCAGCGCCACCCTCGATCTCTTCGACGATGCTGCGCTGGCGCTCACCAGTTCCAATCAGGGCCAGACTTGGTTCGTGCAGGAGGCCCGCGTGCTCGTGCATCGCTCCGCCATCGGCCGCAGCTACGACGCGTTGCGCCTCGCGGTGGCCTTCACCACGCTCGTGGCCCGCAATCCCGGGCCGGAAGAAGGCCGCGCCCAGGTCGCGACCCTGCTGCGGCAGGCGCTCGATGCCTTTGCCACGGCGGCGCGCCCCGACATCGTCCATTTCAAAAGCCTCTATTGTTTCGCGCGCGACGAAGGTTTCCCGTTGAAACAGCAATGGTTCCCTTCTCTCCCGCCCGCCGATCGCACCATCGCGACCGGGCTGCTCAACCGGCCGCTGGCCGGGCAAACCGCCGCGCCCGAACACGTCGCCCGCCTCGTCCGTTTGCTCGAGGACTATCTGCGCGGTCATACGGAGATTCTGATGGATTGACGCCGCATCATCGGGGTACTCCTGAAATCCGGGATTTCGTAGATCAGCGAGCTCCTGTCCCGCCAAAGCCTTGGCGACGGCGGATGCTCGCGCTCTATCCGGCCGCGTATTTCCGGTTTGTTCGTATCTCATCTGGAGGGCTGCCGCTCGTCGGCAGGCCGGATTTCCCGTTTCGTAGCCGCGAACGCTGGCTCGCCGGAGCCTCGGTAAAGGTCGGTGGGCGAGTAGAGGCCCTGCCTGACGGCCCGGACGCGAGGGCCGGCCCTACCCCCTGATAATACCCCCGTTTCTGCGCCATAACGTTGTTTCCCTTTTCCGGTTTTTCGTGTGTTTCGTGGTGTCTCTGACATGCAGTTCGATCTCGACCAACGCACCGCGAGCCTGAGTGTCGGCGAATTCGCCGATTTCTCGCTCGGCCCACGTGAGGCGGTGGGTGGTCCGCAGGGCCTCTGGCGCGCGCAGCTCGGCACGCAGTGGCACCGGCAGTTGCGCGAGCGCATCGTTGCCGAGCATGCCGGCGCCGAATTCGAGATCGCGATCGATGGCCGGGTGTTTCACCGGGGCTGGACGCTCACATTGACCGGACGCATCGACCAGCTCGTGCCCGCCGCCGGCCGCCTCACGCTGCGCGAGATCAAGACCGTGACCCGCCCGCTGCCGGCCGACGAAACCGAACTCCGCGCCGAGTACCCGGGCTATTTCGTCCAGCTGGCCACCTACGTCGCCCTCCGGCGCATCGCCGCCGGTTTGCCGATCGATCGGCAACTCGGAACCCGGAACCCGAAACCCGAAACTCAGGTTCAGCCCGCCCTGAGCGCCGAGCTCGTCTTCGTCGAGGTGGGCAGCGGTCTCACCCAGACGATCGTGCTCACCGCCGCGGACGATGCGCTCTTTCGCATCCAGCTCGAGCGCGTGGTGGAATTTCTCAACTTGCGCCAACGGGCTCGCGAACGACTGCGCCATCTCCGGTTTCGCCCGCCTTTCGCCGAGTTTCGTCCCGGACAGGAGCACGCCCTGACCTCCCTCCAGACGGTCATCGGTCGCCAGCAGTCGGCCATTCTCCTCGAGGCGCCCACCGGCTTCGGCAAAACCGGCGTGCTGCTCGAAGCCGCCCTCACGCATCTGCGCGCCGGGCATTTCGAGAGAGTGTTGTACCTCACGGGCAAGGCGACCGGTCAACTCCAGGTCGTGCACACCCTCCAGGCCATGACCTCGCCCCAAGCTGAGTGCAATCCATTGGCTGACAAGGCAGAGCCAGCCGATTGTCATCTATTAGATGACAAACCCGTGGCTACCGCCGACGGAAATCCGAAACTCGAAACTCGGAACGCGAAACCCGGAACTCGGAACTCGGAATCCAAAACCCAGAACCCAGAACCCGAAACCCAACCTTCCACGCCCGTCGCAGCGTGGGTCGTCCGGCCGAAGAGCGAGCATTGCGTCAACCCCACCTTCCACTGCGTGCGCGCCACCTGCACCTTCCTGGCCGACATGGCGGCCCGTTGGCCGCGAAGTGGGCTGGCGCGATTTTACCTTAACGAAAACGAACCGCGCGATCTCGCCTCGCTCCGTACTGCCGGTCGCGAGGCGCTCATCTGTCCGTACGAAATCACCCGCACCGCCCTCGGCTTTAACGATGTCTGGATCGGCGACTACAACTACGTGTTCGCGCCGGCCAACCGCGGACTGTTTTTCGAGCAGCCCGGTTTCGATCCGGCTCGCTCCCTGCTCATCATCGACGAGGCGCACAATCTTCCCGCGCGGGTGGCCGACGCCTACTCGCACAGTTTTTCTGCGTCAGCCGCCGACACTGTGCGCGCGGCGTTGTATCGAACGCGTTCCCTCGCCCGGCTGGTCGAAGCCTGGGACCATTGGACCCATTTCCTACACCACCTCACGCACCGCGATGCCCTCGCGCTCGCCGACGAGGACGACGCCCGCGACCTGCTCGAACAGGTCGCCAGGCTGGTCGCCACCACGCCTCTCGATTACGCCGTCCTCGGGCCCGAGGCGAGCGAGGGCCTCTGGCAGGTGCCCGCGCTGGTCGACCAACTGGAAAACAACGCCGCCCTCACCCGCCACTGGTGGTGCCCGCGCCCCGGCGAGCTCGCCGTCACCTGCCTCGACGCCGCGCCCGCGATCGGCGCCGCGCTGCATGAGTTTGGCGGCGTGGTGCTCGCCAGCGCGACCTTCGGTCCGGAGGGTGAATATGCCGCCAGTCTTGGACTCGACGATCCGCCCGCACTGGCACTGGCGCCGGAACCGCCACCGGCCGAACCAACCGGCCGATTGGGCAAACTCACCCAACGCGATACCCGCCGCCTGTTCAAGCAACTCACCAGCGGCGCGGAGTTGCTCAAGGTGGAGGAAGCACGCGCCGCGGCGGTCACCTGTCTTCGCGCCGGCACGCCCTGGCGCGACCACGCCTACGATGTGGCATACGATCTGCGCGTCGACACGACCTTCCAGCACCGCGCCCGCCACTACGCTACCACTGCGGCCACGATCGTCGCGTTGCAGGCCGCCGCCATGCGTAGCAGCCGAGGTCACGAGGCTGAGTTGTTATCCCCGCCCGCCAGCTCCCTCACGTCGGCTGCAACTTTTTCCCCTGGCGCCATAGCCGTCTTCTTTCCCAGCTACGCCTATGCCGAGGCGATCCTGCACGAGCTCGAGGCGCAGGGCGCGCCGCTGCGCGTGGCGCTGCAACAACGGCTCGCGGACCTCGCCGCACAGGCGGCGTGGGTGGAGGCCGCGCTGGCCCAGGCCGACGCGCTCTTCCTCGTGCTCGGTTCGAGTTTCGCGGAGAGCATCGACGTCCTGGGCGGTCGTGTGACGCGGGCGATGGTGGTCGGCCCGGCCCTGCCCGAGGTCAACGCCGTGCAGCGCGCCCGCATGGCGGCGCTCGCGCCGCTCGGCCGCGAAGGCGCCTTTCGCCGCGTGTACCAGATACCCGGCATGCAGAAGGTGAATCAAGCGCTCGGCCGTCTCGTGCGGGCGCCGGGCCAGCACGCCAAGGTGCTGCTGCACTGTCGCCGTTTCGCCGAGTCGAGCTACGCCGAGCTGCTCGATCCCGACTACCGGCACGGTCCCCAGCTCACGACCGACGCAGAGCTGGCTGCCTGGTTCGACACCGGCCCGCAGCCAGTGTCACCGACGATTGGTGCAAAATAACTGCCGTAAAACGGGATGGTTTCCCGGTTGAGCCGGGAAATTTTCCCGATGGTCAGGTCCTTTTTTCCTTTCCTGATTGTACGCGACGCCCAATTTGTTACCGTGATTTCTGCTGCCCTTCGTTACGCGCCAACCAGTCGTTGCGATAGATCATGGCGTCGACGCTCCTTGCCCCGGCAAGTTCAGCGAGAGCGCAACTACCCCAACCACCCGCACGAGCAACGAGGGGCGCGGCCGTTACCACGCTTTTCCACCATGAAACCCGTTCCCACGATCGGACTGATCCTGCTTTCACTTGCTTTCAGCCTGCGGGCCGAAGCCCAAACGTACGCCACGACCACCTTCGCCGGCCAGTCTGGCATCGGCAGTGCCGACGGCACCGGCAGCGATGCTCGGTTTTTCAATCCATCTGGAGTGGCCGTGGACAGCTCCGGCAACGTCTTTGTCGCTGATTATAGTAACCATACGATTCGCAAAATCACGCCTGCTGGCGTGGTCAGTACCTTCGCCGGTTTGGCTGGAAGCAACGGCAGTACCGACGGGACGGGAAGCACTGCGCGGTTTTATGGGCCGAACAGCGTGGCGGTGGACGGCGCCGGCAATGTTTTTGTCGCCGATTATTACAATTATACGATTCGCAAGGTCACTCCGGCCGGCGTAGTCAGTACGATTGCAGGACTAGCCGGCAGCCGCAGCAGTACGGATGGAATCGGAAGCTTGGCGCGTTTTATGAACCCCTTTTCGGCGGCGCTGGACAGCGCGGGCAACATTTTTGTGGCTGAATACTACGGCCAGACCATTCGCAAAATCACCCCGGCTGGCGTAGTCAGCACCATCGCAGGATTGGCCGGCATGGTGGGCAACGCTGATGGTGCAGGAAACGCGGCGCGATTTAATTACCCGACCGGCGTGGCGACTGACGCCGCAGGCAACATCTACGTAGCGGATTCCGTTAACCATACGATCCGTAAAATCACGGCGGATGGAATCGTCAGCACGCTGGCCGGCCTGGCCGGAAATTCGGGCAACACCAATGGCACCGGCAACACGGCGAGATTCAATGGACCGACCGGCGTGGCGACTGACGCCGCAGGCAACATCTATGTTGCCGATTATGGGAACCAGACGATCCGCAAGATTACCCCCGCCGGCGTCGTCAGCACAATTGCCGGACTAGCGGGCAACCCCGGTAGCGCCGATGGCGCTGGGAGCGCAGCGCGTTTTTATTGCCCCTCGGGCGTGGCAGTAGACGGCACGGGCAATGTCTATGTCGCCGATGAGAAGAACGTCAGTATTCGAAAAATCACCCCGGCTGGCGTGGTGTCCACCTTGGCGGGTTTATCAGGCAGCGGCAGCACGGATGGCACGGGACCTGGCGCGAGATTTATGTCTCCTTACTACCTGACACTGGATGTAGCCGGTAGCCTCTACGTGGCCGAATATCAAGATGCCACCGTGCGCAAAATTACGCGCGACGGGGTGGTAAGCACGCTGGCTGGCCTGGCGGGAAACTACGGCAGCACCGACGGAATCGGAAGCAACGCGAGCTTCAATTATCCAGAAGGCATCGCGGTGGATGGGGCCGGCAATATTTATCTCGCCGATTACGGTAATTGTAACATCCGCAAAATCACCCCTGGCGGCACGGTGAGCACACTGGCCGGCTTGGTCGGAAGCGCCGGTAGTGCGGATGGTTTGGGTTCAGCCGCGCGATTCCACGGTCCGCGGGGCATGGCCTTGGACAGCGCCGGCAATCTCTATGTGGCCGATTCCTATAACAACACGATCCGTAAAATCGCTCCCAGCGGCCTGGTCAGCACATTCGCGGGCACGGCGGGCAGCTCGGGCAACGTCGATGGAACGGGCAGTGCCGCGATGTTCAACAGCCCCCGAGGAATAGCGGTGGACAGCGCCGGCAATGTTTATGTGGCCGATTCTGGCAATAACACGATCCGCCAGATCACACCCGGAGGGGTCGTGACCACTCTGGCCGGCCTGCCTGGCGTCTCGGGTTACGCCGATGGGACGGGCAGTTCTGCGCGGTTTTATGGTCCCTGGGGCATCGCGGTGGATGCCACCGGCAATCTTTTCGTCGCTGATTACAATAATTACACGATCCGAAAGATTTCGCCCAGCCGGGTAGTGACGACCATCGCGGGTTGGTATGGCGGCAGTGCGGACGGCCTGGGGACAGCGGCCAAATTCTATGGGCCGGCAGGCATAGCCGTGGATAATGCCGGTACTGTGTATGTGTCGGAACTCTATACGCACACCATCCGCCGCATAGTGCCCACCGGGAATGCCAGCCCCACCAACTGCCTGTCGGCGTTGTCGGTGCGCGCCGACATCGTGGCCGGTCAGAAGTTGATCGTGGGTTTTGCGATGACCGGCGGAGCAAAACAAGTGCTCATGCGCGCCATCGGCCCCAGCCTGCTACCTTATATGCCCGCCGGTTCCGTCGTGGCGGGCGATCCTTATCTCGAACTCTACGATGTCCAGTCCCGGTTGATCAATTCCAACGACAATTGGGGCGGCGCTCCGGCGCTGGCCACCGCCGCCACCATGGTCAGTGCTTTCCCGCTTTCCAGCTCCAGCCTCGACGCCGTGCTCATGCCGACCTTCGACGGCATTTGCACCGCGCATTTCAGCACCACTGCCACTGGCACCGGCCTTATGGAGGCCTACGACGTGGCCGGCGGCCTGTCGCCCCGCCTCACCGGCGTGTCGGCGCGCTACCGGGTGAGCGATGGCGCGCTCATCGCCGGCTTTGCCATTGGCGGCACCGGCATCAAAACCCTGCTGATCCGCGCTGTCGGCCCCGGTCTGGCGCAGTGGCAGGTAGCCAATCCGCTGGCCGACCCGAAACTCGAGGTGTGGAACACCACAAATCAAATCATCGCAGCCAACGACAATTGGTCGGATTCGCTCGCCAGCGCATTCACGGCCGTTCAGGATTTTGCCCTGGACGCTGGCAGCAAGGATGCCGCGGTCCTGATCACCGTGGCCGCGCCAGGGGTGTACTCCGCCGTGGTCAAGTCCGCCAATGGCGGCAGCGGCGAAGCCCTCGTTGAAGTCTACGAAGTACCTTGAGGCGGGGCCGGGGCCGGCTTTCAAACTCCGCGCGCGAGTTCCACGACATCGCCGGGCTTCAGCGCGAGCGTCGCGATCGATCCAGTGGAGTCGATGGCCTTGCCCTCGCGGATCACCCGCACCGCGGAAAACGTCGCATCAACTTTGGCCGCTCTGGCGGCATCCGGGAGCAGCATGCCCTGCTGCCACGGAGTCTCGAACACCGCGCCGGTTTTGGGATCGAAAAACACCACCGAACCCCTTTGCGCAAGCCGGGCCGCCGCCTTGAGACTTTCGTCGGGGTGCCTGCCCGTGGCGCTCACTGCCGCCGCCGCCACTTTTCCCGTGCCACGCACGGTCGCAGCCGTCACGTCCGCCGCCACCCCGACCGTGGTGCTGGCCGCCTTGCCGGCCAGAACCACCGCCGTGCAGCCACCGCCAATCGTCGCCGCCCCGATCAGGGCGCCAAAGTACAATCCATCCAGCCATGGCAGAACGGTTCGATTAAGAAGCCTGTCGCGGCGGATTCGCGCCATCCCGATGAGATTTGCCGAAGGAGTTTTGGCATGCATTGGGATGTTCGACCGGATCCTACGGGATGCGCAGTTCCATTCCGAGGCGCAGCGTCTCGTTTTCGCTCTTCAGGATATCGCGATTGGCGTTGTAGATGTCGTGCCTCTTGGCGGAGTCACCGTAGTATTGTCGCGCAAGGCTGGAAAGCGTGTCGCCCCGCTGCACCGTGTGGCGTTTGCCGGCGGGGGGTTGGTTTGCCGTGGTGCCTGGTCCGGCCCGGGGATTCGGCGCCGGACGGACGACGGACTCGGCGGCATTCCGCGATCCCACTGCCGGCTCGGGTTTGAGCGGCGCGCGCAGGATGGGCGAGGTCTCTGGCGCCGGCTCCACCTGCACGGCGCGCGGTGTCGGGTAGGCCGTTTCCGGAATCTCGAATCCGGACCGCGGGCGCGCGGCGATCCCGGCGGGAAGAGCGCCGCGGAGCGCGGCCAGCTCGGCCTTGAGTTGTTCGTTCTCGCGCTGCAAGCGGTCGAGCTGGTCGTTGTACTCGAGTTTCACACTCGCGTCCTCCAGTGGATGCGCCGGCAGGGTGCGGGCGAATTCGCGTTTGGCGGCGTCAATCTGCTGCCGGACCAGCTCGGCCTGCTTGGAATTGGGCTGCAGTTCGCGGTACTTGCTGAAATGATAGATGGCGAAGATGGGATCCTTGATGTGCTGCTGGTACAATAGACCGGCCTCGAGGTGCGACTCGGGTGCATCGTCGCCGCGCTTGGCGATGACCTTGAGGAAGGCGGCGAGCGCTTCCTGATTGCGGCCCTGGCGGATGAGCTGCTTGCCCCGCTGGAAGTCGGAGTCGGATTCCTCGGAGGCAAAAGGCAGGCTGCCACCGCGTTCGCAGCCGGCGGCGAACAGCAGTGCGCAGAGCGCGAGCAGACCGAAAAAATGAAATCGGGAGGTCATCGCGGCGGAAAAGGGATTGAACGGTGTCGAGTTGACCCTAAGTTCCGCATCCAGCCCCAGCGACTCAATTCTAAATGGCACTCGATACCGCATCGATTCTCGACCGCGCCCGCGCCTGCATCCGCCTGGAAACCGAGGCCCTGGCCGCGACGGCGGACGCCCTCGGGGAGGAGTTTGTCGCCACGGTCCGCGCGGTGGAAACCACCGTGGCGGCGGGGCGCAAACTGATTTTTAGCGGCGTGGGCAAGTCGGCCAACATCGCCCAAAAGCTCACCGGCACCTTCAACAGTACGGGCGTCTCGTCGTGTTTTCTCGACGCAACGCAGGCCCTCCATGGCGATCTCGGCCTGTGCGACGAGGGCGACCTGGCGGTTCTGCTCAGCAACAGCGGCCAGTCGCAGGAAATTCTCCGGCTGGTGCCGATTCTGCGGCGCTTCGGCCTGACGATCGTGGCGCTCACGGGCAATGCCGGATCTGATCTCGCGCACGAAGCCCACCATCGCCTCCTCTACCGCGTACCCCGCGAGGCCTGCCCGCTTGACCTGGCGCCCACCGCCAGCACCACCGCGGCGCTCGCCCTGGGCGATGCGCTGGCCATGGTCCTGCTCGAACGTTGCGGTTTTACGCGCGAGGATTTCGCGCGGCTGCACCCCGCCGGCAACCTCGGCACGGTCCTGCTGTTGAAGGTGCGGGACATCATGCGCACGGGCGACCGGCTCCCCGTGCTGCCCGACACCTGCACCGTGCAGGATGCGATCCTCGGCATGACACAGGCCAAGGCCGGTTGCGCCGCCCTCATCGACGGGGCCACCGGCCGGCTGACCGGCATTCTGACCGACGGCGATTTCCGCCGCGGCATTCTTTCCGGCCCCGATTTCCTCTCCCGCCCCGTGTCCGGATTCATGACCCGGAATCCGAAGACCGTGCGGGCCGAGGCTCTCGGCGTGGAAGCCCTGCGCCTGTTCGACCGCTACAAGATCGACGACATCATCGTGGTGGACGAGGCGGACCGGCCGGTGGGACTCGTCGATGTGCAGGATCTGCCCAAGATGAAACTCTTGTAAGGTCGCGCGCCGGCGATGGCCGGCGCTAATACCCGCCGGGAGTACCGGCCCGGCCTTTACTCGCGCCGACGGCGCCATCTAACATCGCCCGCCATGCCGACACCGCCCTTTCTCTATCAGGAACCGTTTCCGCTGGGCGCCGATGGAACCGAATACCGCCTGCTCTCCCGGGAAGGCGTGAGTACCGCCACCTTCGCGGGTCGCGAAATCCTTCAGGTCGAGCCCGAAGCCATCGCCCACCTGGTCCAGACCGCCCTGCGCGATTGCGCGTTTCTGCTGCGCCATAAGCATCTCCAACAGGTGGCGGCCATCCTCACCGATCCCGCCGCCAGCGCCAACGACCGCTATGTGGCGCTCACCCTGCTCCGCAACGCCGAGGTTTCCGCCGAGGGCATCCTGCCCTTCTGTCAGGACACCGGCACGGCCACGATCATCGCCAAAAAAGGCCAGCAGGTCTGGACCGGAGCCAACGACGCCGAGTGGATCGCCCGGGGTGTTTATGAATGCTACACCCGGGAGAACCTCCGTTATTCGCAGACCGCCGCGCTCGACATGTACCGGGAGGTCAACACGGGCACCAACCTCCCCGCGCAGATCGACATCTTCGCCACCGAGGGTGCGCAGTATGAATTCCTCTGCGTCGCCAAAGGCGGCGGCTCAGCCAACAAGACTTATCTCTTTCAGGAAACGAAGGCGCTGCTCAACCCGAAGAGCCTCGAGGCGTTTTTTGCCGACAAGATGAAGCTCCTCGGCACCGCGGCGTGCCCGCCCTACCATCTCGTGTTCGTGATCGGCGGCACCAGCGCCGAGGCCTGCCTCAAGACGGTGAAGATCGCCTCGTCGAAATATTACGATTCGCTTCCGACCAGCGGCAACGAGCACGGCCGGGCCTTTCGCGACGTGGCCCTTGAGCAAAAAGTGCTGGAGCTCGCACAGCAAAGCGGCATCGGCGCGCAGTTCGGCGGCAAGTATTTCGCGCTCGACGTGCGCATCGTGCGGCTGCCGCGGCACGGCGCGAGCTGCCCCGTCGGTATGGGAGTTTCCTGCAGCGCCGACCGCAACATCAAGGGCAAGATCACCCGGGACGGCATCTTCGTCGAGAAACTCGAAGCCAATCCCGGCCAGTTCATCCCGGCGCACCTGCGCACGCTCAAGGACGACAACATCGTCCGGATCGACCTCAACCGCCCGATGGCGGAGATCCGCACCGAGCTGTCCAAATATCCGGTGACGACGCGCGTGCTGCTCACCGGCCCCATGATCGTCGCCCGCGACATCGCCCACGCCAAGCTCAAGGAGCGCATCGACGCCGGCCAGGGCCTCCCCGATTACCTGCGGAAACACCCGGTCTATTACGCCGGACCGGCCAAGACGCCCAAAGGCTATGCCGCCGGTTCGTTCGGCCCAACGACCGCCGGCCGCATGGACAGCTATGTCGACCTCTTCCAGTCGCTGGGCGGTTCGATGGTGATGATCGCCAAGGGCAATCGCAGCAAGCAGGTGACTGATGCCTGCCAGAAATACGGCGGCTTTTACCTTGGTTCCATCGGCGGCCCGGCCGCAATCCTCGCCAAGGAAAACATCAAAAAAGTGGAAACCCTCGAATATCCCGAGCTCGGCATGGAGGCCATCTGGAAGATCGAGGTGGAGGACTTCCCGGCGTTCATTCTCGTGGACGACAAGGGCAATGATTTCTTCGTCAACGCCTGCGCCCACTGCGTGCCGGCGAGGACGTAATATCAATCGCCTGCAGTCCCCGATCTTTTGCAGATCTGCCGCTCGTCGGCAGACGGCGAATGCTCCTACGACCCGGTGCCAAGCACCGGCCCTGATAAAATCTAAGAATCAGGGGGTATTGCTGGAGCCATCCAGACCTGAGGTGTTCTGGCTGCTCTTCGGATTCTTCAGCATGAGTTCGATCACGCTGATGGCGTTTTCGGGCACGATCAATTGCCAGCCATTGGGACCGAGTTGCATCGGAAACTTGTCGTCTTTGCCGCGGTCGGTCCGAAGCCGCACCGTCGCGTGACGGGCATCGGCGTAATCCTGACCCACGATTTGAAAACCGTCCGCGTCGATCAGAACTCCAGCGGAGAAAAACAAGCCGACCAATTTCTCGGGTGACGCATATTTGGCGCGCGCCGTGTCTGGTAATTCCGCCAGCAACCCGTCGGCCTTTTTGCGCGCGGCATCCGTCAACGCGATCACATCCGCGAGCATGTCGTCATCGCCATCCACGATCGCCCAAATCGCAGTCTGAAACGCCGTGTCCGGTGACGCGCGCCCAATGTTTCTAAAATTCTCGAGCGCCACCAACCCCTTTTCCGGATCGTGGTTTGCCGTTCCCATCGCTCGTGCCTCGCTCCCGGTTTCGCGCGCCGCTTCGGCACGGGCCGCGGCGGCGCGCAAGCGGCAGTTCTCTTCGCGCATTGGCGCGAGCTCCCGGTTTCGTGTGCGCCACCCGGCGGCCTCGGACCGCAGCCGGGCATTGTCCTGCTTCAACCATATGATTCCCGCGGCGCCGGCGATAACCAGTACTGCGAAAATTCCGCTCCTCCAAATCTTCATGACCGGAGCACCGCGAGTACCGCCGTGGCGAACTTACTTTTTCTCACTGCGCGGTTGGCCGGTTGTGGGATCAAAGTAGGCGAGAATTTTCTGCCATTGGGATTCCGGATCGTTGGTTGGTGTTTTCCACCCTTCGCTCGTGCGCTCAAACTTTTTCGCGCCCTTACTTTCGCGGTCCGCCGTGTTACGCGTAACTGTGTAGACCCAGCCCTCGCCCTCGGTTTTCGTGCCGGTAACGCCCGCCTCATCCTTTTCGATCGTTCGAAACGCCACGATATCCGGGGATTTCGCCTTCGTGTTCCAGGGCGCGAACGAATGGAGATAGGCCGATAATTTCTCCGGTGTACCGAAGTATGCCCGCGCCGACTCAGACATTGCCGCAAAGAACGCTTCAACTCTGGCCTTGGTCGGTCCGCCCATCGTATAAGTCGTCGCCAGCACATCGAGGTCGCCATGGGCCTTCGCCCACAATTGGGTCTCGTAAGCGGCCGCCGGTGTGGCGATTCCGACGTTGCGCCACGCCGCGGCGGGTTTCAGTTCCGTGGCGGCCGGGTGGTCCGTCGGCGACTTGACCTGCGCGATTTGCATCGGTCGTGGCGGCAGCTTGCGAGCCGCGGAAATTTTCCCGACGGCGCTCGTCGTCGCGGCGGCGAGCCGCAGGTTTTCCGTCTGCAATCGAACGACCTCTTCGTTTTCGGCCCGGAGACTGCCAATCTCAGCGCTCAAGGCCCGGCTGGTCTGCAGTTCCACGATCGCCATCGTCATTCCGGCAACGACCACGGTACTCACAATTCCGATTTTAACGTTTGTCATGGTGAAAATTCTGGCCCACGCGATCGCGCTCCCGACGTCAGCCGCCGCATTCGCTAGCGCCGTACCGGTGATCGCAGTCGCAAGACCCTCCGGCGCAGCCCCGATGGTGTGGCTGGCGAGCGCCGCCGACAGCGCCACGGCCGTGGATGTAATGCCGCGTTTCGCGAGCTGCGCGCGTAATCGGCCGAGTGCCCGGTCAACGCGCATCCGCGCGGCGTCTTCGCTGACCTGAAACACGGCCCCGATCTGGGCAAATGGGCGATTCTCGAAAAACCGCAACAGCACGGCGGTGCGATCGCTCTCAGCGAGTTCGTCCATCGCGGCGTCGAGCACAGGGCGCAGGTGCTCCCATTCGGCGTCGGGGGGCGCGGCAAAAAGGTCTTGCATGATGGAGGCCTCCTGCTCGTGCGCGCGGTGGCGTTGCTCGGAGCGGATGAGGTCGATGGCGGCGTTGCGAGTCGCGGCGTAAAGCCACGCGGTCAGCACTTCGTGACGCGAGAGTTTTGCCGCGTCGCGCGCCAGCCTGGTGAAAACCCTTTGGGCCACGTCGGCGGCGCGATGCGTGTCGCCGCCGAGCCGGCGGAGCGCGGCTGAATAAACGAGATCGAGATGCCGGCGGACGAACTCAGCGAAGGCGGCCTCGGATTTTTCGTCGGCATAGCGGCGGAGCAACGCGGCATCATCGTTCATAACGGTTCACTCCATTAACGCCGCTGTGGCAGAAACCGAACAGATTTTTACCGGCCCTCCTGTTTCACCAACCCGACGCCGCTGCGGTCCGCAAGGGCTCACCCTCGGTTTGTTCGGCCCGACGACAACCGGGTGCGTGGCCAGCTACGCCGAGTTTTCCGGTCGTCCGGCGGTTATTCCCGCGGGCCTATTCGCCGAGCACGGTCACGATCAACCGCCGGGTGTGCGGTGCGCGGCGGTGTTCCCAGAGAAACAGGCCCTGCCACGTGCCGAGCAGCAGGCGCCCGTCGGCGACCGGCACCGTCTCGCTCGTGCGCGTGAGGGCCATCTTGATGTGGCCCGGCATGTCGTCAGCTCCTTCCAGCGTGTGCACAAAGCGGGGATCGCCCTCCGGCACGAGCCGGTTGAGCCAGGCCTCGAGGTCGGTGCGCGCGGTCGGGTCGGCGTTTTCCATCAACACCAGGCTGCAACTCGTATGCGGGCAGAACACGTGCGCCACGCCGCGCGCCACGCCGCTGCGCGCGACGATCTGTGCCACCTCGTCGGTGATTTCCACCGTACCCTGCCGGCAGGTACGAACGGTGAAGGAGTCTTGAAAAACGGCCATGGCGGAAAAGGGCGGCCCGGCTCTGCGGGCGCGCCAACCCAGCTAGATCGAAAATCCCGTACAAGACAACGACCGGCCGGCGACTGGACTTGTAACGTATTACGTTACAAATTAACGGGCGCCAAATTTTCGTATTTTCCGATGATAAACGGCAAGTTTGTCACGTATTATGTGACAAATTTCACGTCGGAAAATTTCTCATTTTTTCGAGGAGAATCTACAAGTTTGTCACGTATTATGTGACAAATAGACGGGAGGTTAATATCCTGATTTTTCGGAGACTAACGGCAAGTTTGTAACGTATTATGTGACAAATTTACGAGCGGGAGAGTGCGCATAGAAAAGGCCGGACGCGGCTGAGGGCGCTGGCTGAAGAGATCTTCTGCGACCAAGGGCGTCGGCTGATGGCGGGCGTCAGCCGCCGCCCAGGCCGGGGGCGCGGGCGCCCGGCCGGGTCATGGCCAGCGGATCGAGGGCACGGTCGAGTTCGGCGGCGTCCATCAGTCCGCGGGCCAGCACGATGGCGCGGAGCGACTGGCCCGTCGCGTAGGCTTCCTTGGCCACCTCCGCCGCGACGTCGTAGCCCAGGCGGGGCGCGAGGGCGGTCACCAGCATGAGCGAGCGCTCCATGAGTTCGCGGCAACGCGCGGCGTCGGCCTCCAGGCCGGCCACGCAACGCTGCGCGAAGACATTGGCGCCGCGGGCGAGGCAGCGGATGGATTCGTGCAGCGCATAGGCGATGAGCGGCAGCGTGACGTTGAGTTCGAACTGCCCGTCGCGTCCACACATGACAACCGTGTGCGTCAGCCCCTGGGCATACAGGCAGACCTGCACGAGCATTTCGCTCATCACGGGGTTAACCTTGCCCGGCATGATCGACGACCCCGGCTGGGTGGCGGGCAGGCGCAATTCGGCGAGGCCGGCGCGCGGCCCGGAGCCGAGCAGGCGGATATCGTTGGCGATCTTGGTGAGGCTGGCGGAGATGGTGGCAAGCTGGCCGGCGACTTCCACGCAATCGTCGCGGGCGCCCTGCGCCTCGAAGTGGTTGCGCGCTTCGCGAAACGCGAGGCCCGTCTCGGTGTTGAGGATGCGGCAGACGCGGCCGGCAAACTCCGGATGGGCATTGAGACCGGTGCCGACGGCGGTGCCGCCGATGGCCAGCTCGCCGAGCGCGGCGATAGCCTGGTGCACACGGCGCCCTCCCTTGTGCACCTGGGCCGCATAACCGGAGAATTCCTGGCCCAGCGTGAGCGGGGTGGCATCCATGAGGTGCGTGCGGCCGATCTTCACGATGGCCGCAAATTCCTCCGCCTTCCGCTCGAGCGCCATCGCCAGCCCGGCGAGCGCCGGCGCGAGTTCCTGGTGCAGCGCCACCGCCACGCTTACGTGCAGCGCGGTCGGGATGACATCGTTGGACGACTGGCCCAGATTCACGTCGTCGTTCGGATGCAAGGGAGGCTTCGCGCCGGGCGGCCCGCCGGCCAGCTGCGCCGCGCGGTGGGCGACCACCTCGTTGGCATTCATGTTGGTCGAGGTGGCCGAGCCGGTCTGGAAAATGTCGATGGGAAAATGGGCGGTGAGCCGGCCTTCGGCGATCTCGCGCGCGGCCTGCTGGATGAGCCGGCTCTTCTCCGGCGACAGCCGGCCGAGCTCCTCGTTGGCCCGCGCACAGGCGAGCTTCACCAGGCCGAGACCACGGAGGAACGCTTCCGGGAGCGGCCGGCCGGCGATCGGAAAATTGGCGACCGCCCGTTGGGTGCCGGCGCCGTAGAGGGCCTCGTCGGGGACGAATACTTCGCCCATCGAATCGCGTTCGCTGCGCATGTGGCAGTGTATCGGGCGGCGGGGAAAAAGCAAAAAGCCCCGCGGAGGGCGGGGCCCGGGGACCGATACAACGGTCAATCTCGGATGCTCGCCGGCCTCAGAATTTCACCCAGGCGCGATCGCCGGCCGCACCGATCCGGCGGGCCGCGGCCTCGTAAAGCTGGTCTTCGCTCAAGTGGCTGACCTGGCGGTCGTGAAAACGCGAAATCGCGGAATTGCTGTCCGTGGCGTCCGGCGTGTAGGCCGCATTGGTCGCATAGACCTGCAAACGCCCCTGGCGGATGTCGTGCAATGCCGCCACGCGGGCAAGCGGCTCCTCGGCCCGTGCCCGGGGAGCGGACAGATCATAAGCGACGGCCGATTTCAGAATCCGGGCGAGTCCGGGATCGGTGGCACGAGCGACCGCCAGATTGGCGGCAATTTCACGAGCCGCCGGCCGCGACATCGCGTCCATGATGCTGTCGCGCGTCGTGGGCAACAGGGAAACGGTGTGAGCGGTCTTCTGCGGCTGGGTGGATTCGTCCGCAGTTTCGTCACTCGCCACGGTGGCGGCGGGCTGGCGCAGCTCGGCGAGACTGCCGGCATCGGCTCCGTCGAGTTTGGCGGATGGTGCGCCCACCCGTGCGACCGGAGCCGCCGCGGGAACGGAAAGCTCCGTGTTCACCGAGCGATATTCGCGCACCGTCACAATCGTCAGCGCGAGAATCGCGGTTGCCCCGAGCGGCAAATGATAACGTCCGAGCGCGAGACCGAGCCGCGGCAGCGCATCGCGCCACCATGGGCGCTTGTCGAGGATGGCGGCCAGCTGCTTGGTCCGGAGTTGCCGGTCCCATTCCGTCCAGAATTCGGCGGGCGGGCGCTCGGCGCGCTTGAGGCGCACAAGATCCTCGATCGTGACGGGGCGGCGTTGGGGAGCGGAACTCATCGGCGGATGTAAGGTTGGAGTTCAGCTTGCAGAAGTTGCTTCGCGTAATGCAGACGCGAACGAACCGTACCTACCGAGCAGTCCATGATTTCGGCAATCTCTTGATGGCTTAATCCGTCGATTTCGAATAAAGTTAACACCGTGCGATGCTTGATAGACAATTTTTGCAGGGCCTCGTTCAATTTTTCCTGTAATTCGTTGACGAACGCATCGCGATCGGCGCCGCGATGGTCGGTCAGGGCGGCGATCACCTCGGCTGCCGGTCGGTCCTCCTCGTCGAGCCGGTCGAGGCTGAAAAACTGGCGCAGCCGGTTCTTGCGCAGGTGGCCGAGGGTGGAATTGATCGCGATGCGATACAGCCAGGTGAAAAACGAGGCGTGGCCGGCAAACCGGTTGATCGACTGGAAGGCCTTGATGAAGGCATCCTGCGCGAGATCCGCCGCATCCTCGCGATTGCCGGTCAGGTTATAGATGATGGCATAAAGCCGCTCGCGGTATTTCAGGATCAGCTGGTCGAATGCGCCCACCTCGCCCGCCTGGACGCGCTGCACGATGGCCCAGTCGGAGTTGGCCTCCAACTGGCGCTCGGGAGACGCAACCAGCGTTTTTCCGAGAGCCTTCGTGACGTTCATGCGGGGAGCAATAAAGGCGACGCAGGCGGGGCAGGCAAACGGGAAATGAAAAAGGACGGATTTCAGCCCGCCGCGATGGCCGGCTGAAGGCTCCGAACCTGACCGCGCAACCCCTCGCACAATTGGAGCAGCAACGGGGTCGGCGGCGGGAACGGCCAGGGAGCCAGCGCGGCCAGGGCGCGGGCCAGCTCGGCATCGATCGCCTCAGCCACCGTGGCAAAAACCCCGTGCGCATGCATTTGCCGCAGGTGCAAGGCGAGTTGCGGCGGTTGCTCGCCGCGAATCTCCGCCACCAGTTCCGTGCGCTCGGCGGCGGGCAGACAGTCGAGCAGCACAAACAGCGGCAGCGTGAGCTTGCCGCTCGCGAGGTCGGTGCCGAGGGTTTTTCCGATGCGTTGTTCCTGTCCGTAAAAATCGGCCAGATCGTCGTAAATCTGATAGGCGATGCCGAGGTGCCGGCCAAACGTGGCGGCGGCTTCCACAAAACCGGGTTCATATCCGGCGAGACGCGAGCCGAGCTGACACGAGACCCGGAAAAGTTCGGCCGTTTTCAGGTCGATGATACGGTCGTAGTCGACGCGCGCGATGTCGGTGGCGCCACGACGCAGGGTCTGGACCGTTTCCCCGGCGCAAACCCGCCGGGTGGATTCGGACACCGCGAGGCAGACCTCGGTCGTGGGGAACTGCGCGGCCAGATGTAACGCATGGGCGAAAAGCGCATCGCCAATGAGGACCGCGGCGCTGGCGCCATAAACGCGGGCGGCGGTGCGCCGGCTGCGTCGCACGTCGGCTTCGTCCATGATGTCGTCGTGCACGAGGGTGGCCAGGTGCACGAGTTCGACGACGGCTGCGGCGCGCACCAACTCGGGGGCGATGAGGTCGGCTCCCCGCCAGCCGCCCAGGAAAACCAAGGCCGGCCGGATGCGCTTGCCCGAGGTGTCGATGCAGTAATCCGCCATGGTGCGAATCTCCGGCTCGAACGAAGTGATTTGTTCGCGCAGGAAGCGATCGAGCGCCGCCATATGCGGTCGCACCTGGTTGAAGACTTCGGCAAACGCGGGGACTGGTGTCGGGAGCGCCTCTGGGCGTGGGCTGGCGGCAGGCATGAAGAAGGAAACGTTAGGCGCCTTTGGCAAAATGGCCACAGGGAAAATACCATGGCCGGTTTCGCCCGATCAGCGGCCGGGAGCGCGTCGCGGCCGGGGCAGTTGAAATAATACTGTGGCCGTTCAAGCATTTGTGGCCGCGAGCGTGAACGCGTGGAACGACCATCCACTCGCTCACGCTCGCGGCCACAGTTTTTCGGCAACCGCTCTACGGCACTTCGTAGGCTTCCACCAGGGCGACGCCCGTGGTCCCGTTGGCACTGCTGACCACGGCCGTGTAGAGGCCGGGGGGCAGGGTCATCAGGATAGCCGAATCCTTGGATCCGCTGGGTAATGGGAAAGTGCCGATTTGAGAGGTGGCCGTGGCGACGAGCGTGGGATCGTTGCCGTTTTCCCAATTGTCGTTTTGCCGCACGACGGTGTTGCCGTTGTAGATCGTCAAAACCGGGTCGGCCAGCACGTTGCTCACGTTAAAGCTCGTCAGCGTGGGGCCGACCGCGCGCACCAACACTTTCTTGGGAATGCTGCCAGTGACATTGAGGCCTGCGATCAGCACCTGGTCGCCGGCACCCACCAGACCGCGGGTCGAAACACTGGTGACTTTCTGCGAGGAGAACGGGTCGCTCGCATCCAGGTCGTAGACTTCTACGAGCGCGACCCCCGTCGTGTTGCCGACGCCGCTCACTTGGGCCGAGTATAGTCCGGGCGAGAGGGTGGCCACCATGGCGGAGTCGAGGCTTCCGGCCGGCAGGGCAAACGCCTTTGCCGTCGTCTCCGCGTTGATCACCGCCGGGTCGCCGCCCCAATTGTCGTTGGAAGCGATCAAAGTGCTCCCCTGGTAGAGTTGCAGGAACGGGTTGGCCAGCGGACTGGAGATGCCGTAGTTGCTCAGCGTGGGGCCAATCGCACGGATCAGCACCTGCTTGGGGGTGGCGCCATTGACCACAAAACCGGCGATCAGGATGTTACCGCCCGTGCCCACCTGACCGCGCGTCGAAATGCTCTTCAGGACGCCATCGCTGAACGATACGCCGGAGCTGATCGCACCGACCAGGTTGCCGCTGTCACCACCACTGATCGTGCCCGTGAGAAAATTGGTCGCCGGGTCGATCTTGCCCCTGAGGACCGAGTGGGTCGCAGCCGTGGTGATGGTGAAACTGCCGTCTTTCGCGAGGGTGCTGCTGCCGGCGTCGTGGAACGAACCGTCCGACACATAAACCGCGATGGAGCCGTCGTTCCCCACGATGCCTGCCAGCGAACTGGCGTTGCTGCCACTGATGCTGCCGGCGTAGTAGCCGGAAGCAACGGGACTGGTGTACGCGAGAGCGAGGGGACTGCTGAAGGGCAGCGAGGAAGTGCTGGAGCCCAGCGTGCCGCTGACACCCGTATCGGAGAGACTGCCACTGATGAGGGAGTGGTTGGTGGCATCGCTGAGACTGAAGCCGCCGGCCGCGTCGACCGCGAGCCCCGGGTAATAGTAGAGCTTGGTCGGCTGAGTCGTGGAATAACCAATGAAGGTGGCGCTCGCCCCATGCAGGTTGATGAGGGCAAAGTGACCGGATTCGGCCAACCAGGAGTATGCGCCCGCGTAAACGGTGTCGACGGAGCCGAGATCCGCACCGACGACCAGCACATATACCGTGGAAGACGTGATGGAGGCGCCCGCATTGTCGGTCGCCACGGCGGTGAGCCGGTAAATGCCTTGCGATGCGGGTGTCCAAACCGCGGTGTAGCCCAGGGTCGTCACCAAGCTGGTGGTGCCGACCGTGACGCCGTTGGCGACGAACTGCACCTGGCTGACGGTGCCATCGGGATCCGAGGCGCTGGCGCGCAGCGTGACTCCGCTGCTGACCCGCAAAACTCCGCCGTTGAGCGGGGCGGTCAGGGCGACGATGGGCGGCAGATTGGCAATGACGGTAATGACCACCGGGGCGGTGGAGGCATCGTTGCCGACGGCATCGATCGCCTCGGCCACAATGTTGTAGGTACCCGCCGCGCTCGGGGTCCAGGAGGCGGTATAAGGAGCGGCGGTGGCCGTGCCGATGATAAAGCCGTTGGCGAGGAAGCGCACGCTGGCCACGGTGCTGCTGAAACTGGCGGCGTTGGCCGCCAGCGAGACCGCCGTGCCCGCAGTGATCTTCATCGCCGCGGCAGGATTGGTGAGGGTGACCGTGGGCGCGTTGACACCGGAGATCGTGACGGCGAGCACGGTGGAAGTCGTGGAAACGCCGGCACTGTCGGTTGCGACGGCGACGAGGCTATAGGTACCGGCGGCGACCGGCGTCCAGATGGCGCTGTAGGGTGCGGTCGTATCGACGAACAAACTGGCGCCGTTGACGAAGAACTGCACCTGGGCGATCGGCCCGTTGCCGGCACCGGCCGTGGCATTGAGCGTGATCGGTGTGCCGACCCCGAACACGCTGCCGACCGCAGGACTGGTGAACGCCACCAAGGGTGCGCCGTTGGAATTGATCGTGACGTTGACGGGTGCCGAGGTCGTAACGTTGCCAAAGTCGTCGGTGGCCACGGCAGTGATCACAAAATTACCGGCGGCATGGGGCACCCAGCTCACCAAATAAGGAGCAGCCGCCGCCGTGCCCACAGACTGCCCGTTGGCAAAGAACTGCACCGATTTCACCGTGCCGTCGACATCCGCGGCTTGTGCCGCCAGGATCACGGCCGAGCCGAGCCCGAAGCTGAGGCCCGGGGCGGGGCTGGTGATGCTGATCGTGGGCGGGGCATTGACGCCGATCGAAACGCTGACGGCCGTGGAAATGGTCTGGTTGCCGGAATTGTCCGTCGCGATGGCGGTAAGAACGTAGGTGCCGGGCGAGGCGGGCGTCCAATCCGTGGTATAGGGCGACACGGCCACGGCCGCGCCTTGCGCGATGCCGTTGGCCAGGAATTGCACCGAGGCGATCGTGCCGTCGGGATCGGCGGCATTGGCCGTGATCTTGAGCGGCGTGCCCACGCCATAAGCCGAACCATTGAGCGGGTTGGTAATGGACACGGTCGGCGGCAACCCACTTCCGACTGTCACGACGACCGGCGCCGAAGTGACCTTGTTGCCGACATTGTCCGTCGCCACGGCCGTCAGTGAATAGGTGCCGAGCGCGGACGGCGTCCAGGGCAGGGTGTACGGGAAGGTGGGATCCAGGCCGAGGGACAGGTTGTTGGCGAAAAATTCCACCGAGGCGATCACCCCGGTCGTGGAAGTGGCGGTGGCCGTGAGCGTCTGGGGTACATTCACGCCAATGTTGCCGGCGAGAGGACTGGTGATGGTCACCGTCGGCGCGGTGCCGGATCCCACGGTGACAGTGACCGGCGGCGACATGCCGGTATTGCCGGAATTATCCGTGGCAATCGCCGTAAGCACAAACGTGCCTGGCGTCGTCGGCAACCAGGCGGACGTGAAGGGGAAGACGGAACTGGTGCCGAGCGAGACGTTGTTCACGAGGAACTGCACCTGCGTCACCGTGCCGCCCGGCGCATTGGCGGTGGCCGCAATCGTCTGCGGCAGGTTTACTTGGAGAGTGGCGCCAGCCGCTGGGCTCGTGATGTTAACGGTCGGCGGTGTACCGCTGCTCGCGCTGATCGTGACGGTCAAAGGAGCCGAAGTCGTGGTATTCGCCGCACTGTCGGTGGCGAGGGCCGTGATCGAATAGGTACCGGGGACCAGCGGGGTCCAGGCCGCCGTATAGGGAGCGGCCAATACCGTGGCCAATGACGCACCATTGACGAAGAACTGCACGCTTGCCATCGTGTTGGGCGCCAGCGCAAACGCGTTGGCCGAGATCGTCTGCACCGTGCCGGTTTTGAGCGTTCCGGTGATCGTGGGAACCGATACCGTGGGCGCCGCCAGATTTACCGGCGCGACCGTGACCGCCACCGCGGCGCTCGTGGTCTTCGTATTGAGATTGTTGGTGGCAATGGCCGTCAGGTTATAGGGACCGGTGACAGTCGGAGTCCACGCCACCGTGTAGGGCGCAGCCACGGCGGTGCCGATCGGGACGCCATTCGCCAGAAATTGAACGCCTTGCAGGAATCCATTGGGCCCCGCGGCCGCGGTGATGGTCTGGGTCGTGTTGACCGTGATCGAAGTGGCCGCCGGGGGGCTGCTGATGACCACGGTGGGAGCCTGATCGACGGAGATGTTGGACACCGCGGTAGCCGTGATATTGTTGCTGTCGGTGGCGACGGCCGTGATCGTATAATTGCCGGGCGCAGCCGGCGTCCACGAAAAGTTATAGGGCGGAGAAACGATGGCGCCGCTGGCGGAGCCATCGCTCACGGTGATTTTCACGTTACTGATGACCGCGCCGGGGGTGGCCGCCGCCGCGCTGGTGGCGATGATCTGCGCTCCCGGGAGTGCGGTCGGCGTCACCAGATTCTTGATCACCGTTCCATCCGCCGGACTGGTGATGCTGATATTGGGCAGGGCGTAGACGGAAACCGTGATATAGGAGGAGATGCCCTGGTTGCCGAAGGTGTCGGTCACGATCGCGCTCAACGTGTAGGTGCCGACCGCAGTCGGCGTCCATGTGGTCGTATACGGGAAAGCGGTGATAGCTCCGCCCTGAGCGGTGCCATTCACGTAAAACTGGACATTGGCCACCACGCCCACGACGGCGACCGCGCTGGCCGTGAGGGTCGTGGCCGTATTGACGAGTGCGGTACCGCCATTGCCGGGGTTGGTGATGGTCACCGTGGGATTGTTGCCATTGCCCGGGGAAAGGGTGTTCGTGCGGCGGTCGTGAATGAATATGTCGCGGAATCCATTGGTATCGAGCACGGCCTCGTTGTTCGCCCCGAAGGCCAGACCGGCAGTGTTCTCGGCGTCGGACGGGAAGGCCACGAAGCGGCCATCGGCGCTGAGCACAGGATAGATGTTGCTGGCCGCAGTGCTCGGGATGCCGAGCAGCGCGCCGGTCTGATAGCCCCACTGGTTGACGCTGACGAGCGTGGTGGCCACGTCGACGTCCAGCGTGCCGGTGACGCCCGCCGTATTGCGGTCGTGCACGAAGATATCGAGCGCAAAATTGGCATCGCCCCCCGAGTCGATCGTGACTGCGGGAACGGAA